>URXG01000038.1 GCA_900551715.1 uncultured Blautia sp.
TCATCTCACTACCTGAAGAGGTAGGAGAATTCTTGTTATATATCATGTTAAAATTTCATAAATTTTATAATCTGATAAATCCCATACCCTAGGCAGCCTCCAAGAACGTTCATCACTACATCATCCAGCTGACAGAATCCTCTTCCTGTAAAAAGCTGGACGTTCTCAATAAGTATGGATAAAGCAGCACTTATAAATAATATTTCCCGGAAACGTACATGACGTCTGCCGGACATGGGAATCAGAATTCCCAGCGGCAGAAACATGATCACATTTTCTATCACATAGGCATGTGCCTGCCAGGTAACACCCCAGGTGGAAAAAAGCCCAAGATCTATACCACTTCTAGAGCCCGGTTCTCTGGAAAAAAATGTCTGAATGATCACTACCACACTGTAAATACACAAAAGCCAGATTCCGAGAAGTTTCCGAAATCCCATCTTCTTTTTCGTTATTTTGTTAATCAGCCCGATAATTCCTGCCAGCAGGATCCCGACCACAATTCCTGCCGGTATATAGGTAATCGGCTGTTTCATATCTTCTATCAGGTAACTAATAAGTTCTTTCATTAAAATAAGCTCCCTTCCTGGAGCCTATTTTAGCAAAATCTGTTCTGTTATTCCATGGTATCCTTTATTTTTTAAGAAACATTTTTGCCTGTTGACGTATTTTGTATAGCTTTCTTTCTGTAAAATGTTATACTTGTTCATATAACCCCAACACAAATCAAAAGGAGGAACGTGAAAATGAAAAAACTTCTGAAAAAATTGCCTATATGTATGCTTACCGCAATGCTTATGATGATTACCCTGGCAATACCAGCTTATGCAAAGACCAGGACAGTTACATTAAAAACCACTTCTGCCACCTGTTATGGCAGAACCGCCAATTACAAAGACCCATATATGAAAGGAACCTGGTGCGATAATCTCTATGTTATCAGTGATGTTTCCTACTCATTAAACGCCAAAATAACTTCCCTGAAATCCAGCAACCCCTCTGTTGCATCTATCGGTGTAAGAATTTCCACCGCAGGTGATGCGGCTCCTGAAGAAAAGATGGTATGTATCCGGGCGCATAAACCTGGTACAACCACTGTTTCTTATAAAGTAAACAATACTATTTACAAACGCAAAATAAAAGTTTATAAATATACTTCACCTTTTTCCAAAATAAAACTCGGCGGAAAAGATATAACTTCCAAATTTCGAAAAACCAATACCTATATACTTCCATACTCCAAATACAAAGACAAAACTCTCAAAGTCAGCTATAAAGCTGTCCCCAAGAGGAATATCGTTGTAACCTATCAGAAACGCGATGATTTATCAGCCAATATAGTATCCAATAACAAAACTTTCAAGGTAAAAAAAGGATGTATTTTAAGATTTACAGTTTCTAATTCCAGAACCAACGTTAAAGAAACCTGCTCCGTTATCTTCAAATAATACACTTCTTTGCAAAAAACTTCCCGGCATTTTCCACCGGGAAGTTTTTATATTTACTCTTCTGACTTTATATATCAGAAAAAATCTTTGATATTTTTAATAGAGGTAATTTCTGTTCACATAACCAATACGGTCATATTTTGGTGAATATACGGACCAGTAAGTTGCATCACTGGTATCCAGTACAGTTACGGTATCCCCTGTATAAAGTTCACCAATCTCGTTGCTGTCATCATATGCTTTGGCTGTTCTCAGTGCCAGATATCCTTTGGTTACGCTGACCGTGTAAACGTTTCTGCTGTAATCATTAGAGTAAGTATATGGCTCATAAGAAGGTTCGTAAGAATACTGATTGTACTGCGGTACGTGAGTATAAGCCTGATAATACAGATAATTTTTATTAACATATCCGTACATGTTGTGCTTTGGAGAGTATACATACCAGTAAGTACAGTCGCTGTAATCGCTTACTTCTACAACATCTCCTGAGTATAACTCACCGATCTCGTTACTGCTGTCATATGCTTTGGCTGTTCTCAGTGCCAGATATCCTTTGGCTACGCTGACTGTATAGGTATTCGGGGATGCCTGACAATTTTTTCCCATCAGTAACACTGCAAAAATAAATACTACTGTAAATGCTGTTGCCCATTTGGCGATGATGTTCATCTGATCATTTTCTTTTCTCATAAGGTTCTCCCTCTCTTTTCTATTTATTTTCTGATCACATCATAACCCGGCAGCTTTACATATTTGTTCCGGAAACTGAAATCTTACAAAGTCATTTCCTCCATGTATTCCGAAATCTCCCTTTTTCACAAAAAATACTGTTATATTTCATGCACTTTTACTCAATTCCCTGATTGTTTATTGAATCCCAATATGGGATATGCTATATTAAAAATCAGTTATCTACATATTACATAAGGGGGCAAATTATGCGAAACAAAATCATCACAATGGCACTTGCACTTACTGTTTCTATGAGTGGTATTCCTTTTGCAGGGTCAGTACAGGCAGATGCTTTTGAAAGTGAAACAATCGTTACCGACGCTGTTGACAGCCAGTCCCAGGACACTGATCTGACAGCAGAAACTGATTCTGAAGAAGCCACTTCCCATGAGGCTGAAACCAGTGAAATCGATCCACAGGAAGCCTCTGTAGAAACAGACGAAGAAGACTCCGATGAGACTGGTGTTGCTGTAGAATCAGAAACAGAGGACACTGTCGAAGCTACAGAAGATACCGAAGATTCCCAGTTCACCGCAGGTGACAGCGAAACAGAAGTTACTCTGGGTACTAATGGTCAGAAAGTAAAAGATACTTATGGGATCACTACCATTTATCAGGTTACCGGTACCGGAAATGTAACGGAAGAAGTATCAGGTTACATCCAGAAATGCCACAGTCTTTCTACACCGGTAATGATCTATTTCCCATCCGGTTCTTATACAATCACAGATCTTCTGAGAATTTACGATAATCTCTTTATTGTAGCAGAGGCAGACAGCAGTTTTTCAGGAGTTTCTGTCAACATGTCCGGTTCTTACAATATGGTAAGCGGCGGTGTATGGACAAACTGTCCATTCCGGGTAGCAGGTAAATCCAGTCGCGTAGAAAACTGTACCATCGAAAATGCTCCGGAAAACGGTATCAGCCATGGACATGGCATTGGTATTTATGACAGCAAAACTGTCACCATCTCCAACTGCAATATCATCCGGAATCTGGAATGTGGCATCTCTTTATTCAACGGTTCTCATGCAGATGTAAGCGGATGTACAATTTCCAATAATGGTCATAATGGTATCGGTGTCCGTCAGAATGCTTCCGTTACAGTATCCAAATGTGTCCTGGACAACAACAAAAATGACGGTTTTGGCGTAGCAGACGGCTCTCAGGCAACGGTTACAGATTCTACTGTCAAGAGAAGCGGTGTGGCTGGTCTGGCTCTGTCTGACGGTTCTTCTGTCAGCTTCAAAGGATGTACCATCACCACTAGCAAATCCGCCAACATCACCATTTCCAACACCAAAGGTAATACCAAGCCTTCCACAGTAACGCTCCAGGGCAAAAACACAATCTCTAATTCTGCCAGATCCAATGGTATCAATGTCACTGGTAAAGGCAACACTGTTATCATCAATGGCAACACCACCATTTCCGGCAATCATAACTACGGCATTTCCGTCAAAGCGTCTGCTGTACTGAAACTGACAGGTGCGGCATGTATCTCTGATCATCCATCCTATGGTATCATTGTGGACAATGCTTCTGCTACTATCCGCAATGCCACCATCAAAAACAACAAACGCTGCGGAATCATTGTAAAAAACAAATCCAAAATAACTGAGATCAGCAACAACACTATCACAGGCAACAAACAGTATGGAATTTCTCTTCTTAATTCCACTGTCAGCAAAGTAAGCAAAAACAAACTCAGTAATCCTGCTGCACCTGCCGAGATCAATGTCAGCAGATGCAAAACCAGTGTCTCCAACCTTGCCAAAGTGACAGTAAATAAAGTAACTGCTTCTTCAAAAAAAATAAGTGGAACAGCCCAGAAAAAAGCTTCTCTTACCATCACCGGAGGAAACAAAACCTACAAAGGCAAAGCAGCTGCCAACGGCAAATACTCTGTAAAAATATCCAAACAGAAAAAAGGCAAAACTCTTCGTCTTGTAGTCAAAGACAAGAACCGGAACGAAGCATACACAACCACAAAAGTAAAATAAATTTTCACATAGCAAACAGGGGGGGATATTGACCTATTCATATATGACATGAATCCTGTATTTTTTTCATAACAGAATATCCCCTGGGGAGGCTTGTTTTATGCCATATCTTTGATAAAATATAGCTATAGCATGACACAAGACGTTGTGTTATGTTTTACCCTATCTGATAAAGTTATTGAACCTCCGCTGATCAATAACTGATAAAGTGTATGGACCTCCTTCCTTATAAACACTTTAGATAGCTCACTTACCCATATACAAAAAGGTACTTTCCCCGACCAGGAAAGTACCTTTTTGTATATAAGCATATATAGTTTTTACGTAACTGTGAGGGTACTGAGCAGTTACATTTTTACATTACAAAATCTGATTCACTTTCTGAATCCCAGCTGTATCCAATTTTCTCAGCAATACTTTCGGCCATGGAAACATCTACCATATCACTGATTAATCCCAGAGTCATATCTATCGCAGCCATAGTGTTATTGCATGAATAATATTTGCCATCAGCACACCATCTGATACCATTCATATAATCAATGCCTACTGTAAACATTCGTTTCCAGTTCTCATCATAATTATAATCTGCAATCTGTCTTCGGAATAAAAGTCCACTCTTTGCCAAAAAAGCGGAACCATTCTGAACCATCATACAAAATTCAGCTTCTTCCACTGCCTCTTTTAACAGTTTACAGCCATTTTCCCCTTCCATATGAAGAAAACTTTTAACGCCTTTTCCACCTGGCAGCAAAAAAACATCCTCTATTTCTATCGGATTTAAAGGCTCTGTCCAAACCTTAACTCCCTGCTTTCCAGTAACCAGACCGCCGCGCAAAGACAAGTAACGTACATAAAATTCATCTGGTCTGCTCCCGAAAATCTGTGCAGGACCAAATGCGTCCATTATTTCAAAATCGTCAAACAGAAAAATATTTACTACCATAACTCCTGCCCTCCGGTTATCCCCATAATATATATATTTTTTTTACAATACTGAATCTATTAAATTTTTTGTATATTCCATTTTCGGATAATTGATGATCTCATCCGGGGTTCCACCTTCTACCACTTTTCCCTCATATAAAACCAGGACTCTGTCACAGAACATCTGAACCAGTGCCAGGTTATGACAGATAAAAATAAAAGACAGTCCTTGTTTTTCTTTCAGTTCCTGAAGAAGTTCCATAATCTGTTTCTGAATCGTTACATCAAGTGCACTGGTTGCTTCATCACAGATCAGTACCTTTGGATTTACTGCAAGTGCTCTGGCTATAGCGGCTCTCTGACACTGTCCTCCACTCACTTCATGTGGATATCTCTTTGCATATTCACAGTCAAGCCCACATTGCTCCAGAAGCTCTGCAACTCTCTTTTCTGTTTCTGTTTTTTTCATTCCGCGATTACGAAGACTTTCTCCGATTCCATCACCCAGCGTCCTTCTTGGGTTAAAGGAACCAACCGGGTTCTGAAAAATCATTTGAATATTTCCATATACCTCTCTAAGCTGACTTTGTTTTAATCTGGTTATATCATTTCCATTGAATTTCAGAGTCCCTTCTGTTATATCAATAAGACGTGTAAGCATTTTTGCCAGTGTACTTTTACCGGAACCGGATTCTCCTACAATTCCCAGAGACTCTCCCTCTTTTAAAACAAAACTTACATCATCCACCGCTTTAAAAGGATCTTTTCCCCTCTGTGTAAATATTTTTGTTAAATGTTCTGCTTCTAAAAGTATACTCATGGCCGAACCTTCCTTTGCAGTTTAGGTACTGCTGCCAACAATTTTTTCGTATATGGATCTTCAGGATGTTCCAGTACCTTCACAGCAGAACCATATTCCACTGCCTTTCCGTCTTTAAGAACAAGAACTGTATCAGCCATCGCCCGGACAACCCCAATATCATGTGTTACAATAATGATCGCTGTTCCAAACAGTTCTCTTAACTTAAGCATTTCTTTTACCACCTGACGCTGTACAGACACGTCCAAAGCACTGGTCGGTTCGTCTGCAAACAGAATCGGTGGATTCATAAGCATGGCAATAGCAATACCGGCTCTCTGGTTCATTCCTCCGGATAATTCAAAAGGATAACTGTCCCATACCCTCTGACTGTCTTTGAAATTGAGTTTCTCAAACAGCTCCATTGCCCTGTCCTTTGCTTCACTTCTGGTTATTTTGACATGGGCACGCATACTTTCATAAATCTGCTCTCCAATTGTACGGATGGGGCAAAGAGATGCTCCTGCATCCTGAAAGATCATACCGATTTTTGCACCTCTGACTTTTCTTTTCTCTTTTTCCGGTATATCAAGTATATTTTGTCCCATATACCGGATATCTCCCTTTGTAACAAGCCCGTCAGAGCCAAGAAGCCCCATGGCCGCTTTGATCAGAGTACTTTTTCCACTGCCTGATTCACCTACAAGTCCCAGGATCTCTCCTGATTTAAGAGAAAAGTTTACATCTTGAACCACTGTCCTTCCACCAAATGATATCTCCACAGACTCATATGTCAGTATCTTATTTTCTGTTTTGTTAATAATGGTGTCAGTATTAATGGTTTCAGGCACTATAAACTCCTCCTTCATAAATCTTTAATAATTTTTAATGGGGTCTGGTACTTCCCAGCCCCCGGAACTTTTATTCAATATCCAAGTCTGCTGTTAATTCATAATAGTCACAGGGATGAGCAACCAGTCCCGTTACATTTGACTGCATGATCATACTCATTCTCAGATGAGAACAGAAAACATATGCATTATCATCCAGTATAGTCTGCTGCATCTGGATACCCAGTTCTGAACGTTTATCTACGTCAAACTCATTTTCCATCTGCTTTGCAAGCTCTTCCAGTTTATCGCTGTGATAATGTCCATTGTTACTTACGGAAGAATCAAGACAACAGGAAGTGAAGAAATACTGAGGATCTCCTGTAGGTGCTGTTACCATGGCACTTGCGTATACATCCCACTGTGTAGGGTCTTTACGGATTGTATTGTTGTCAGCTGTACAGTTTATCTGAACATCCATACCGATATCTTTTAAAGTTGCCTGTACAGACTCAGCCAAAAGCGGAAGCTCCTGACGACTTGGATAAGTAAGCCAGCGAATCGTCAGCTTCTGTCCGTCTTTTTCACGAATCCCATCACCATCAGAATCTACCCAGCCGGCATCTTCCAGAACTTTTTTTGCACCATCCGGGTCATAACTTTCTGTTGTCAGGTTCTGACCGCCAAAAGAGAAAGTATCCGGAAACGCCCCAACTGCAGGATATCCATAACCATTCAGCAGCACTGATACAAAATTCTCTTTATCAATTCCCATGGCAATTGCCTTGCGTACTGCCGCATCAGATGTTACAGGGCTTTCGTAGTTCATCCATGCATAAAATGCACGACTTGTTGCTGTACTGGAAAATGTATAGTCGTCATTTTCAAACAATGGATAACTTGCATATGCCATGCCATATGCTGCGTTAATTTCACCGGACTGAAGAGCAAGTGCCAGAGTATCACCATCAGAAATAGTACGCACTGTGATTTCGTCTATATTTACATCTCCATTCCAGTAATTTTCATTTTTCTCAAGATTAATATGATCATCTGTTACCAGCTCAGTGGCTACATAAGGACCTGTTCCAATTACAATTCCATTATCTGTGATTCCTGCCTGAGTATCTATAATACAGCCATAGGGATCGCTGAGGTAGTTGATCAGTGCCGGTTTCGGCTCTGTTGTTTTGATCGTGACAGTATTTCCATCAGCTTCAATACTGTCAATGCAAAGGTCTCCTGCAGCACGTTCATTGTTTGCTACCAGTTCTTCCAGACTTTCTTTTACAGCTTCTCCGTCACAGGCACGTCCATTTGAAAAGACGACACCATCATTCAACGTGATCTTCCAGGTCAGTTCATCTATATTTTCATACTCCTTTGCCACCCATGGCTCGATTTCCATGGTATCTGAATAACGAAACAAAGTTTCTCCTACGCCATAGCGGATACATGCCCATCCTGCGTAAGTGTTCTGTGGGTTGATATCTGCTTCTTCATTTTCTGCATTAAAAGTAGTATCGCCAAATACAAATGTTTTTTTGTCAGCTGCGAACGTTGGCACCGTCGTCGTTCCTGCAATAAGACCAAGACTGATCGCTATTGCCATAATTTTCTTTACTTTCATATTAATCCTCCTATTATGAAGCATGTTGTGCTTTTTATCCTCTGTTTCTGTGACTGTTTTTGGGATCCAGATAATCTCTTACGGTATCTCCCAGTAAATTAAAAACTGAAACTGATACAAATATTGCAATTCCAGGTGACAATACAATCCAAGGCTGTGTCTGAAGCATGCTTCGTCCATTGCTCATCATGCTTCCCCATTCTGCCATGGGAATCTGTGCTCCCAGACCAAGAAAAGATAACCCGGCCAGTTCCATCATCATAGTTCCGATATCCAGCATGGCAGTTACGAGAACCGGTCCCATTATGTTCGGAAGAATATGCCGGAATATAATCTGCCTGGAAGTGTCTCCTGCCAGTATGGAAGCATGAACATATGCCTCGTTTTTCAATGCAAGTGTCTGACTTCTTGCAATCCGGGAATATTTCGGCCAGCTGATCACTGCCAGTGCAATAATAGCATTCTGAATACCCCCACCAAGGAGCGCAGCAATAGCCATGGCAAATACCAGTCCTGGAAATGCCAGACATATATCCGAAATTCTCATTACAACAGAGTCAACAGTCCCTCCATAATATCCGCACCATGTGCCTACTGTAGTTCCAAATATGGAAATAACGGCCACCAGAATAAATGTAGAAAAAATACTTGCCCTGGAACCACTGATCACCCTGGAAAGCATATCCCTTCCATAAGTATCTGTTCCCATGGGATGTTGTATGCTGGGTGGCTGTAACGCACTGGAAAGATCCTGAGCATATGGATCATAGGGACAGAGATGGTCCGAAAAAACAGCCAGTATTACCAGTGCCGCCGCCAACATAAGAAAGAAAATCAGTTTTTGTTTTATATGACTTTTTTTAGTCTTCTGTGTTCGCACAGTTACGTTTTTATTTTTTATTTCGCTCACTGTTCCATACCTCCCAGACGGATTCTTGGATCCAGAAACCGATAGGACAGGTCTGTAAGAAGATTTACAAGCACATAGATAATTGCCATCCACATAACATAAGCCTGTATGATCGGATAATCACGCATGGAAATGGCATCTACAGCCATCTTCCCTACGCCATCCCACATAAAAATCGACTCAACAATTGCAGTTCCTCCCAGCAGGTTTCCTACTGACAGCATCAACAACGTAATAACTGTTACAAGGGAGGCTTTCATGATGCTTTTCCACAATGTAACGGAAAATTTAACTCCACGAGCCTTTGCCCCTGCCACATAATCCTTACTTAATTCATCAAGCACTGTTGCACGCACCTGTCTGAGATACTTGGCAGACATGGCAATTGCGAGGGTAATGGCAGGCATAGCCACACTCTTTAATCCTACATCTTTTGCTATAACCGGAAAAATTCTCAGTTTGATCGCAAGGAAATACATAAGAAGAAGAGACACAAAGAAATTTGGCAGACTGTTTCCTACAAAACTGCATAACCTTATCAGATAATCTGTAATTGTATTCTGTTTAACTGCTGACAGAATACCAAGGGGAATGGATATAATAATGGTAAGCAGAATCGACGTCACTGTCAGAAGCAATGTTGCAGGAAGTTTTGATATAAAAGTATCAAAAACCGGAAATCCTGAAACATAACTGTTTCCCATATTTCCACGAAGCAGCCTGCCAAGCCATACAAAATATTGTGTAAGAAATGGTTTGTCAAGTCCCAGCTGCTCCCTTGCAGCATCCATTGTTTCTTCTGAAACCACACCTCCTGTATTTTCCATTTTCTTGGTTACAACATCACTTCCTGCTATCCTCATCATTCCATAAGACAAAAAGGTAATTGCGAACAAAATCGGGATTAGCTGAAGTAACCGTTGAAATATATATTTTTTCATTTAGTTATCTCCATCTTTATTGATCTGTACTGTCTCAACAGTCAAAGTTTAGCAGACATAAAAAAAGCTCACAACCCTCCCCCCGGGTTATGAGCTATTCTCAATTCGAATACATTATGGCTGTTTTGGAATAAGTCGCTTTTAACTTTTTGGGAGACATTTCTGAAGAAATTTCAGGAACTCTTCTACACTTTCATCCAGCTGTTCACCTTTGTGGGTAATGTACCCAAAAATAACTTTATTCTCGTTCATATCCAGAGGAATTCCCGGTGTGGTGCCCTCCTTGTTTTCGGAGAGATAACTGCCGCTTACATTGGAAACCCGGCTGTTTTTCAGCATTTTTTCCATAATATAGTCACTGTTGGTAAGCACAGAAATATCCAGGTCCTTCCACTGAAAAGAATCTTCCTGTACAGAACCAATATCAAAAAATTCATCCTGATAATTCTGTATAAAACGGCTTCCCTCCAGATTTTCCAGAGACACCTGCTCTTTATCTGTATTATAAAGTTCTGTCAGCCTTCCAGGATAAAATACCACATCTGTCTCATAAAGAGCAACAAACTGCAATTTATTTTTGGCCAGTTCATAAAGAAAATTCTCTTTCTGATGACTGAGGATATATACAAAACCGATATCATCCATGTAGTCCCGCACTCTCTCCATAACGCTGCGGACACCGGCTGTGGTCAGCTGAAAATGATAGTTTTTGTCATAAGTCTCATTATAAAAATCCACAAACTGATCGGCAAACCAGGAACTGGGATTCATAGATATCCGAATCCATTTTGTCATTCCTCTGGAAACCATATTTTCCAACACATCAATCTGATTCGTGATCTTACAGGCATAATGATAGACTTTCTGTCCCTGTACCGTCAGACATATTCCTCTGGGAAGTCGCTCAAAAAGCTGCATTCCCAGCGTATCTTCCAGAGATTTGATCACTTTACTGACGCTAGGCTGTGTGGAATACAGGACCTTTGCCGCATCACTGAAAGATCTTGTCTGTGCACATGCCACAAAATACTGTAACTGTTTTAAATCCATATTTTCTCCGCTGTTGTTACTGCTGTCCCTGCAGTTTATTTTCTGGTTCGCAGCATAAACATCGGAGTCGGATTATAGAACGCATCTTTTTCCAGATAAATTCTGCTGCTGATACCAAGGTCAACCTGAAATTCTTCCAGATTCATTGCTCCCAGAGTCTCCAGATCCCACGCCGGACGACTGTAGGAACTGATAGGAAGCTGACGTTTGATCTCTTCACATTCTCTCATCATTTCGTCTCCAACAGTATGATGAGCATGAGTTTCCGGAAGATCGCTCACATTGGAAAAATCAGCTTTTCCGTAGTTGGCATCAAAATTCAGAAGGACACCGCCTTTTTTCAGGACACGTATCCATTCTTTATAAGCATGACTTACATGAGGCAGGGTCCAGGTAAGATTCCTGGAAATGATCACATCAAAAGTTTCATCAGGGAAATCCGGATTTTCTGCATCCATTACCTGGAACTGACAGTCTGCATTCTCCTCTTCTGCAAGAAGCCGGGCATTTTTGATCATATCCGGTGTCAGATCTATACCAGTTACCTGATATCCTTCTTTTGAAAGAAGTACAGTGAAAAATCCTGCACCGCATCCTACATCAAGAATACGGAGATTTTTACCTTCCGGAAGCTGTCTGCGGATCTCTTTCAGCCATCTCTCAGCCATGGTGCTGTGAAGTTCCTGACGTCTCTGCTCCAGAAAACTGTCGCTTCGTTTTTCCCAGTAATTGACAATTCTTTCTTTACGTTCATCATAAGGGCTGATGATCCTTCCATAAGTAATCATCGGTCCGTTTTGCAGAACCTGCAGAGTACTGCACTGATAGAGGATCACTCCGTCATATTCCGCAACACTCATTTCTTTCATGTTACCTTCGTAATCTCTTACTTCACCAAGAATGTCACCCTTTTTAAATACATCTCCGGCTTTTTTGAAGGGATACCAGAGACCGTTTTCTTCTGCTGCCTGATAGCAGAGATCTGTCACATCCAGAGGATAATAGGTACGAAAATCCTTCTGTCCCAGATAAATTCCCAGATGACAGAGAATATTCCGCACATCTCTTCTTGTGGAACGTGCCTCCTCGTAAGTCCATTCACCCATTCCGCCTCTTTCAATAAGAATACTTGGGATTCCCTGAGAAGCTGCGTAGTTATAGGAACCGCCGGATGCTACATTGGATTTTACCATATAAGGTACATCCACCTGTTCTGCCATTCTTCGGGATTCTGCCACAGTTTCTTCCGGCGCAACCCCTGCATAATAAACATATGGTGTCAGAGTCTCATAATCATCTCCACTGTGAAGATCAATATAGTAATCTGCTACCGTCTGCAGTTCTCGTGAAACTGCCCATGCCAGACGCTCCATTTCTGTTCCATCCGGGCATCCAGGGAACACTCTGTTCAGATTTTTCTCATCGGTAAGTCCCATACTTCCTTTTCTTTTTTCAAAGGCAGGACGATTGACTACTTTTACAAGGATCACTGTTCCTGCAACTTTCTCAATCTTTAATTTCTGGGAAAGTTCTATTGCCGCCTGAATTCCTACATATTCACCGGCATGAACTCCTGCTGTGATCAGTACTGTTTTTCCTTTCTTTTCGCCATGAAGAATGGTCGCCGGAAGGCAAATCTGTCCTTCACTTAACTCCAGTTCACCATTCCAGATGGTGCCTGGCTCCACTTCTGCATTATTAAGGATAAAATTCTCTCTTTTTTCTACCATGTTCTATCTCTTTTCTGTTACTGCAAGTCTCCGCATAATAACTGTTTTCGTAACTATTCAGCACCCTCGCGAGATACTGTTTTCTTTTTATTTATGACCTTCCAGCAGGAAGATCGGGGAAGTGCTGTTATTCAGGATTTCTTCTTCTGTCCAGACTTCTTTCCATACCTGCTGATCGCAGACAATATTCTGGAATCCTGCATTTTTCATAGCTTCCATGTCCCACTCCGGACGTTTCAACTGACTTAACGGAACCTGTCTTGCGATTTCTTCCATTTTTTCAATGTCCGTTCCTTTATAATAGTCCTCTACGTTCTCATCTTCTGTATTCTGACGGTCTTTTTCATAACTTTCTCTCTTCTCTTCATCAAAAAGATGACCGTACCAGTCTGCATCAAAATTATAAAGAACACCGCCTTTTTTCAGGACCCGGTGCCATTCCTGGTATGCTTTTGCAGGGTTCGGAAGATTCCAGGTGACGTTTCTGGTAACAATAACATCAAAACTGTCACTTTCCACATCAAGATCCTGAGCATCGCCTCTTTTCCACACAATAGACTCTGCCAATGGACCAGCGTTCTGCTGTGCTTCTTTCAGCATTTCTTCGGTATAGTCTATAGCAGTCACTTTGTATCCTGCTTCTGTGAGCAATATGGCAAAAAATCCAGGACCGGTTCCCACGTCAAGAATCTGGATCTCCTGAGGGTTTTTCTCCGGGAACTGCCCATCCAGAAGGCAAAGGAGCTTATCCCTCCACATGGTTCTTCTGGCATCTGCCATTTCCTGCTGATTATATTCAGAATATCCTCTGGCTCTGTTAGTCCAGTAGTCATAAATTTCATTTTTCAGATCGTTCATAGTTAGTTGTTCTCGCTTTATGTAGTTTTATGGTATAGTACCTGCAAATTGTTTCGTGCAATACACTCCCACAATTCTGCTCTTTGTATTGTATAAAAAAACTATCCCGCCCACAAGCCTCCTGGGGGGATAGTTTTTTTATATGGATTTCTTTTTTACCGAAGAAAAACACTCCACAGACAGATTGTCGGCAAAGACAACAAAGTAGAAAAAATAACCATTTTTGTTGCAAACGCCGGATCTGATTCATATTTTTCTGCAAGAATACTGGTGGTAGCTCCGGCAGGCATTCCTGCCAGAAGTACACTGATTCCCATTACCATGGGATCAAAATGAACAGGAATTAATCTGAGCACAATGTAGACCAGTGCCGGAATCACTACCAGTCTGTGTACTGTATATTTCACTACTGTCCAGTCCCAGAATTCCTTCAGGTTAATGTCTGCAAGGATCATCCCGATAACCATCATGGACGTGGCTGTGTTGCAGTTGGATAAGGCATTTACTGCACCACTGATTCCTGCCGGCAGTCTCCAGTTGGTGATCATCATCAACACACCCAGTACACAGGCAATAATACAGGGATGCGTCACAACTTTTTTCAGAGTTTTCATTCTGTTACTGGTCTCTGTAAAAACAGAAAGACCGGAGGACCACATCATGATTCTCTGAGGAATCAGATAAAAACTGGTAAGCACCAGCCCCTCTGCACCATAAATCCCCTCTGTGACAGGATTTCCAAGGAATCCTGCGTTAGAGCATATAGTTCCATATCTCAGGCATTTATACCGATCCTTCGATTCCTTTCGGAAAATAACCTTTCCATAAATCACACAGAAAATCTGAATACCTATAGATATAAGCAATATCTCCAGATACTGTACAAATACCGAACCATCTGCGGTTCCTTCTGTAAATGCATGAATGATATTACATGGAAGAATCACATAGATTACCAGATCATTCAGGTTCTTCTGACCCTGGTATCCGACAATGTGCATTTTTTTTACTACAAATCCCACTGCGATCAGCAGAAACAATGTGATCTGTAAAGTCAATACTGTTTTCACTTTCTTATTTCTCCATCCTTTAACACTGAATTATACGTTTCTGTTTGCTGAAACAATGATACCATAGCCCCTGTATTCCCGCAATATTTCCCGGCTCCGTTGACTGTTTGTTACTGTTCACAGCAACGACTGTTTTTTATATTTCCTGTAATAATAGCATTTATTCTTGACGACACGCTTCTCTTCATGCTACAATTCCGTTGTCATCCGGTATGACTTATTATTTCCAAAACAAAGTGTGGATTTTTCTAGCCAGTCTATTTTTCGCCACACAATTACCATTACGGTAGTTGTGTGGTTTTTATTTTGCATTTTTTACGAAGAGGAGGAATCAATTATGAACCAGTCTTTTATGAAAGAAAAGCCCGTTTTTCCATTATTGCTTTCTATGGCACTTCCTATGGTCATCTCCATGCTGGTAAACTCACTGTATAATATTGTGGACAGTTTCTTTGTGGCACAGATCAGCGAAGATGCCATGACCGCTTTGTCCCTTGTATTTCCTGTGCAGAACTTTAACAATGCAGCTGCCATCGGTTTTGGCATCGGTATCAGTTCTCAAATTTCCATTTCTCTGGGTGCCGGTCACCCCGGCAATGCCAACAAAGCAGCTGCACATGGACTTATGTTATCTGCCCTTCATGGAGTACTGCTGACAGTCGGATGCATCCTGATCATGCCTGGATTTCTTGGACTGTTTACATCCGTTTCCAATGTAATCCAGCTGGGCTGCCGCTATTCCACTATCGTCTTTCTTTTTGCCATTGTCACCACTTTGAATCTTGCCTATGAAAAAATCTTTCAGGGTGTAGGGCAGATGAAAGTCACCATGATCGGACTGATGGCAGGCTGTATTTCCAACATTCTTCTGGATCCTCTGCTTATTTTCGGTATTGGTCCTTTCCCTGCCATGGGAATCGAAGGTGCTGCTCTTGCTACCGGTCTTGGACAGGTATTAAATTTAATTTTCTACCTGATTGTTTATAAAATTCACCCCATTCCTGTAAAGATCCATAAACAGGATTTTCACTTTGATCCCAAACTGGCTGGAAGACTGTATTCTGTGGGTATCCCGGGAGCATTGAACCTGGCGCTTCCATCTGTACTGGTATCGGCACTGAATGGGCTACTTTCTGCCTACTCACAGAGCTATGTGGTAATCCTTGGAATCTACTATAAATTGCAGACATTCCTGTATCTTCCCGCCAGCGGTATTGTACAGGGAATGCGGCCGGTTATCGGATACAATTACGGCGCAGGAAAACATAAACGTGTACGCAGGATCTATATGGTAACACTGGGTATGAGTGGCGTAATCATGTTAGTTGGAACCATCATCTGTCTTACTGTTCCAGGTCAGCTTATCGGTATGTTTACCACCAATCCGGAAACCATTTCTGCCGGAAAAACAGCTCTCCGTATCATCTGTGCAGGTTTCCTGATATCCTCTGTTTCCGTCACTTCCTGCGGTGCACTGGAAGGACTGGGTAAAGGTACTGCCTCACTGGTTGTATCCCTCTGCAGATATCTGCTGATCATCCTTCCCGCAGCATTTATCCTCAGCCGACCTTTCGGTGCTGTAGGCGTATGGAATGCCTTCTGGGTGGCAGAAACACTCACCGCATTGGTATCCTTCCTCCTCAGCCACAAAATCATAGGAATCTGAAAGGTGAATCAACAATAAGAGAATCTGATATTCAGCGAATAATTTTTTAATTCACGCAGCATACATACAAGAAAACAGCACTTGTACAGTGTAAATCAGGAATTCAGAAATACCAGGGTGCATAGAACTTTGCTAAAACCATCAGAGAAAATGTCAAACTCGCTTCGCTCAGACAATCCATTTTCTCTGATAACGCAAAAACCTATCCACCAGGTACTTCTACAAATTCCTTCAAGCACACTGTACAAGTGCTGTTTTTTGCATTTCGCTGCTGATATTACAAGAATTAACAGCCTGTATTCCTTCTCATTGTTATTTCTTCAGTGCTTTCAGACAAGGCTGCCGCACTGGACCGCAGGTCGCAGACCTGTTGGCAATCCCCCACACGAAAGAAGATGGGATGAAAAGGGGAAAAATAACAATGGAGTTGTATTTATCTGAAACAGCCAGCAAACAGGCAGCTATTCAGGAATTCTGTGAGAGAACACTCTGCAGGAATTACTCAAAATACTTGATGAGAGAAATCTGTGTTATGAATAAAAATCATACTGTCTGAGCGAAGCGAGTTTATGATTTTTATGAATGCCCTTAACAGATTGATCGAATCTTAGTATTTTTAATTCCGAAGCCCGTTCTCCTCACAGATGCCTGAGCATGACCACATTTTCTCAACTATCTTTTATTTTCAATGATTTCCCACCCAAATCACAAACTTTCAGGATTTACCTCTTGACAAATACCCGGGCAGGGTATATATTTTTGCTCATAAAGATACCCCCATAGGGTATTTCTCATAACTTATCAGCAACCCATACCCAGGCATCTCACACAGAAAGGAATCCTTATGGAAGAAAATAAAGAAACTACTCAGGAAGCCTGTTCCTGCTGTTGCGGCACACCAGGTACCAAACACACCGACCGCACCGAAGCAGAACGCAAGAAACTCATCAACCGTCTGAAGCGTATCGAAGGTCAGATTCGGGGAATCATAGGAATGCTGGAAAACAATGCCTACTGCAACGATATCCTCATTCAGTCTGCCGCTGTCAACGCTGCAGTCAATGCCTTTAACCGGGAACTTCTCTCCAACCATATTCACAACTGCGTGGCAAGAGATATCCGTCAGGGTAAAGATGAAACCATTGACGAACTGGTAGCAACCCTTCAGAAACTGATGAAATAAATATCCAGATGAAACAACTGACATCTCTGTTGTTCCCAGACCAGGATACAGCAGAAATGATCAATAGAAAGGAGAATTCATAATGGAACAATACAACGTCACCGGGATGAGCTGTGCGGCATGCAGCACCCGGGTAGAGAAGGCTGTTTCCAAAGTACCTGGCGTCACCTCCTGCTCCGTCAGCCTTCTGACCAACTCCATGGGAATAGAAGGAACCGCCTCCTCCCATGATATCATCACAGCTGTAGAACAAGCAGGATATGGAGCCTCCCTCAAAGGAGCCAACAATCAGCAGCAAATCTCCATGTCCGAGGCAGAAGAAGCCCTGGAGGATCATGAGACCCCCATTTTGAAACGCCGCCTTATTGCATCTGTAGGATTTTTGCTGGTACTGATGTACTTCTCCATGGGACACATGATGTGGGGATGGCCTCTCCCGGCCTGGTTTAACGACAACCACATTGCCATGGGACTGGTACAGCTTCTTCTTGCAGGTATCGTCATGGTCATCAACCAGAAATTTTTTATCAGCGGCTTCAAGAGCCTGTGGCATCGTGCCCCTAATATGGACACTCTGGTAGCTCTGGGTTCCATGGCCTCTTTCGTATGGAGCGTATATGCCCTCTTTGCCATGACAAGAGCACAGGTAGACGGAGATTCTGCCGCTGTTATGAACTATATGATGGAATTTTATTTTGAATCCGCCGCCATGATCCTTACACTGATCACCGTCGGCAAAATGCTGGAAGCACGTTCCAAAGGCAAAACGACCGATGCTCTCAAGAACCTTATGAAACTGGCTCCCAAAACAGCTGTAATTCTGAAAGACGGTGTGGAAACCACAGTTCCCATCGAACACGTTCACAAAGGAGACATCTTTGTAGTACGTCCCGGCGAAAATGTTCCTGTAGACGGTGTGATCCTGGAGGGAACCAGTGCCATTAACGAAGCTGCCCTTACCGGCGAAAGCATCCCTGTAGATAAGGCTGCCGGAGACATGGTTTCCGCTGCCACTGTCAACCAGTCCGGCTTCATTAAATGCGAAGCCACCAGAGTCGGTGAAGATACCACTCTGTCCCAGATCATCAAAATGGTCAGTGACGCAGCTGCTACCAAGGCTCCTATTGCCAAAATTGCAGATAAGGTCTCCGGTATATTTGTACCATCTGTAATCAGTATCGCCATCATCACTACCATCATCTGGCTTCTTACAGGACACGAATTCGGTTATGCGCTTGCCAGAGGTATCTCTGTTCTTGTTATCAGCTGCCCATGTGCACTTGGACTTGCCACACCAGTTGCAATCATGGTAGGTAACGGTATGGGCGCAAAAAACGGCATTCTTTTCAAAACAGCAGTTTCTCTGGAAGAAGCAGGCAAAATTCAGATCGTAGCACTTGACAAAACAGGTACCATCACCAGCGGACAGCCGGAAGTTACTGACATTCTCCCCGCAGAAGGCATTACCGCTGATGAACTCCTCCGTCAGGCATTTGCTCTGGAAAAAAAGAGCGAACACCCTCTGGCAAAAGCAATCCTGAAAAAAGCCGAAGAAAATTCTCTCTCAGCTCCTAAAGTTACTGATTTCCAGGCACTTCCGGGAAATGGACTTACCGCCACATCAGAAGGTCAGGTACTTCTGGGCGGAAGCATGAAATACATCAAAAGCCAGGTAACTGTTCCTGCCTCCCTCTCCCATCAGGCAGAACAGCTGGCAGAAAACGGCAAAACTCCCCTGCTCTTTGCCAGAAACGGCAAACTTCTGGGAATCATTGCTGTTGCTGATGTGATCAAACCAGACAGCCCTCAGGCTGTCAGGGAACTCCAGAACATGGGAATTCGGGTAGTAATGCTTACCGGAGACAATGAACGGACTGCCAGGGCTATCGGTGCTCAGGCAGGTGTAGATGATGTCATTGCCGGCGTTCTCCCTGACGGTAAAGAAAGCGTCATCCGTTCCCTGAAAGAAAAAGGCAAAGTAGTCATGGTTGGAGACGGTATCAACGATGCTCCCGCCCTTACAAGAGCAGATATCGGTATTGCCATCGGTGCAGGAACTGATATTGCCATTGATGCAGCAGATATTGTCCTTATGAAAAGCCAGCTCAGTGACGTACCAGCTGCAGTCCGCTTAAGTCGTGCCACTCTGAAAAATATCCACGAAAATCTTTTCTGGGCATTTTTCTACAACGTAATCGGAATTCCTCTGGCTGCCGGTGTATGGATTCCAATTTTCGGCTGGACCCTGAATCCTATGTTCGGTGCCGCCGCCATGAGTCTTTCCAGTTTCTGTGTTGTTACCAATGCTCTGAGACTGAACTTCTTCAAGATCCATGACACTGGAAAAGATAAGAAAATCAAAGGGACAGTTCCCATTGATGATATAAAAAATGAACATAATAATAAAGAAAAGGAGACTGAAAAAATGATCAAAGTCACAGTAAACGTAACTGGAATGATGTGTCCACACTGCGAGGCACACGTAAATGAATCCATCAAAAAAGCTTTTGGTGCAGAAGATGTTGTATCTTCCCATGAAAAAGGAACTACTGTATTTACAGTCGCTGAAAAAGTTGACGAAGAAAAAGTTCGCGCAACCATCAAAGAGGCCGGATACGAAGTAACCGGAATCACACAGGAATAATTTCTCACATAATCCCTATTTAAAAACGGTTCTGCCCTTTTCAGGCAGGACCGTTTTTTGTATAATAAACATAATAAATCAACTGATGGGAGAAACTATGAACTATGAAAAGTACGAAGGAGAAAAAAGAAGTTTATGAACTCCAGGAAGATATCCGGGATCTGGAATACTATTCCAAACATATCTGGCGAGATCTGTTCAACCTGGTCAAATGGCTCTTTCTGGCCACTGTCACAGGGCTGGTAGTCGGCGGTATCAGCAGTCTCTTTGCCAGAGCACTGAAACATGTTACTGCATTTCGGGAAACGAATCCTCAGGTCTTTCTGCTGCTGCCTGTAGCTGGCCTGATCATTGTATTTATGTACCAAAAGATCGGCAAAGAAGACGGAGGAACCAACCAGGTTCTCTCCACTGTACGCTCTCGAGATGATGTTCCTTTCCGATCTGCTCCACTGATTTTTGTCTCAACTATCCTTACACACCTGACAGGTGGTTCTGCTGGCCGTGAAGGAGCTGCCATTCAGTTGGGTGGAAGTATCGGCAATCAGCTGGGTGGCTGGCTTAAGCTGGATGAAGAAGACAGGCATGTCATGGTTATGTGTGGAATGAGTGCTGCCTTCTCTGCTGTTTTTGGCACTCCTATGGCCGCTGCTGTTTTCTCCATGGAAGTCATCAGCGTAGGGATTATGTATTACGCAGCCCTTCTTCCATGTGTGATCGCATCTATCATAGCAGCGAAATTTGCCACTGGTTTCGACATTAATCCGGAAACTTTTCACGTGGTAAATATTCCGGAACTGACCATTGAGACAGGACTGAAAATGGTGGTTGTGGCTGTGGCCTGCGCCGCTGTCAGCATTATTTTCTGTATCTTGCTTCAGGAAATCAGCAAACTTTACAGACGTTATCTCAAGAACCCATATGTCCGTATTGTGGTGGCCAGTGCTGTCATTATGGGGATCACTCTGCTACTTCGGACCACCGACTATATGGGTGCCGGCAACAACCTCATTGAACTTGCAGTGGAGGAAGGCCAGACACGTCCCCTTGATTTCTTCTGGAAAATGCTCCTTACTGCCCTTACCATGAGAGCAGGTTTCCGGGGAGGTGAGATCGTACCTTCTTTCTGTATTGGTGCCACTTTCGGATGTCTCATGGGACAGATCGTAGGACTTTCCCCATCTATCTGTGCTGCAGCAGGCATGACCGCACTTTTCTGTGGTGTTACCAACTGCCCCATTACTTCTATCCTCATTGCATTTGAACTGTTTGGATTCAAAGGTGTTTCCTATTATCTCATTGCTGTATCCATCAGCTATGCAGTGTCCGGATACTATGGATTATACAAAGATCAGACCATTGTATACTCCAAGTATAAAGCAAAATACATCAACCGCCACACTCGTTTTTAAAAAGTATTCGGTAACTGTTCAGTACCCTCACAGTTACGAGTCAAAATGCATTCCTAATCACCTTCGGTGATGGCATTTTGCCTTGTATGTCTCGGGATTTTGGCAAAAAACATGCCAAAACACCTCGCGGGATACTACCTTCTGAATAGTTACAATATCCGACAATATTTTAACGCAAATACACCTTATTTCTTTTGGCATAATCTGATAAAAACGTTACAAATTTAACGTTATATTTCACTTAGAATTTACTTGTGCAAAATAGATTATGTGTTAGAATATAGGTGTATTTTTAATAAATGAGGAGGATTAGATTATATATGCGCAAAACCAAAATTATCTGCACTTTGGGTCCATCCACTGATAAAGAAGGCATTCTGGAACAGCTCGTTAAGGAAGGTATGAACGTTGCACGTTTTAACTTCTCTCATGGTTCCCACGAGGAACAAAAAGGCCGTCTTGATCAGTTAAAAGAAATCCGTTCCCGTCTGAATAAACCGATAGCCGCACTGCTGGATACCAAAGGTCCCGAAATTCGTATTCGTGATTTTGCCAATGGAAAGATCACCCTGGAAGAGGGTCAGGAATTTACTTTAACCGCAGATGAAATTGAAGGAAATGAAAGCATTGTTTCTGTCACCTATAAAGACTTATACAAAGACGTCAGACCAGGCAATACCATTTTGATCGACGACGGTCTGATCGGACTGGAAGTTCAGAGAATTGAAGGACATAACATTGTCTGTCTCGTAAAAAATGGTGGCGTTGTGTCCAACAAAAAAGGCGTAAACCTTCCAGGTGTGGAAGTGAATATGCCTTTTATCAGCCCGAAAGATAAAGAGGATATCCTCTTTGGAATCGAGCAGGGATTTGACTTTATTGCAGCATCCTTTACCAGAACAGCTGCTGATATCCTGGAGATCCGCAAGATTCTGGAAGAGAATGGCGGCAAAGGCATCAACATCATTGCAAAAATAGAAAACCAGCAGGGTGTTGACAATATCACCGACATTATCCGTGTCGCTGACGGTATCATGATCGCCAGAGGTGATATGGGTGTAGAGATTCCTCTGGAGGACGTTCCTGTTATCCAGAAGGATATTATCGCTCAGGTTTATAACGCCGGCAAACAGGTTATCACTGCCACTCAGATGTTGGATTCCATGATGAAGAATCCACGTCCTACCAGAGCAGAGACTACAGACGTAGCCAATGCCATCTACCAGGGAACCAGTGCCATCATGCTTTCCGGTGAAACAGCAGCAGGTAAATATCCTGTAGAAGCACTGCAGACTATGGTAAAGATCGCATGCCGTACAGAAGATGATGTTCCTTACAACAAAATGTTCAGCATTCGCACCAAAGAACAGACTACCAGTGTGACAGCTGCCATCTCTCATGCCACTTGTATGACAGCCATTGATCTGAAAGCCAAAGCTATCATCACAGTCACACATTCCGGCAACACTTCCCGTATGGTATCCAAATACCGTCCTGGATGTCTGATCGTAGGATGTTCGCCAGACGAGCGTATCTGCCGTCAGCTGAATATGTCCTGGGGTGTGGCACCTCTCTATATCAAGGAAGAATACAGTATGGAGATTCTTCTTCTTCACGCAACAGAAGCTGCACAGAAAGCAGGCTATGTTGAAGAGGGCGATGTTGTAGTTCTTACTGTAGGTGTTCCGCTGGGTCGTCCTGGTAACACCAACCTTCTGAAAGCAGCTGTAGTTGGAGAATATTAATCGCTACTGTTCACAGGAACTATTAATCGCTACTGATCTTCCCACTTTTTGTGGGAAGATTTTTTGTACCTCCGGTATCTTATACACAGAACCGTTATGGTAACACCAGCCGCAAAAGCAGCAATACCGATGAACACATAGATGCCGCCTCCATTATGAAGAACCACGGAGCTGTAGGCACCAGTGACTGCCGAACTGCCTGATACACCAGCTTCTTTCAGCACTGAAAAAATACACAGGACCAAAAATACACAGCTACAGGCAAGCTCTCCAAGCCGTCGGTTTTCGTACTGTCTTCTGTATTGTCTGCATTTCTGTCTTATCTTCTGCATTCTCTGCTCATTCACCGTTAACATCAGGCAGCCTCCCTTTCCTCTTTATTATTTGCAATTCTATCTGTAACTGTTCAGTACCCTCACAGTTACGAGTCAAAATGCATTCCAAATCACCTT
>URXG01000039.1 GCA_900551715.1 uncultured Blautia sp.
GAGGAGCCAAGCATACGGAATTCAAATTTGTTTCCGGTAAATGCAAAAGGTGAAGTACGGTTTCTGTCAGTATTATCTTTTACAAAGTGTGGAAGTACTTTTGCACCGATATCCATCTGAACTGCACCATGTCCGGTAAAGAATTCATCTTTTTCAATAGCTTTGAGAACTTCTGTCAGTTCATCACCAAGGAAGATAGATACTACAGCCGGCGGAGCTTCGTTTGCTCCAAGACGATGGTCATTTCCTGCACTTGCAACAGAGATACGAAGAAGATCTGCATAATCATCTACTGCTTTGATTACTGCTACCAGGAATACCAGGAACTGTGTGTTTTCAGCAGGTGTTTTACCAGGATCCAGAAGGTTTACACCGGTATCTGTACTCATGGACCAGTTGTTATGTTTACCACTTCCGTTGATTCCTTCAAATGGTTTTTCATGAAGAAGGCATACCATGTTGTGCTTGGCAGCTACTTTTTTCATGATCTCCATAGTCAGCTGGTTATGGTCAACTGCAACGTTGGTTGTATCGAATACAGGAGCCAGCTCATGCTGTGCAGGAGCAACTTCATTGTGTTTGGTTTTTGCAGGGATTCCAAGTTTCCACAGTTCTTCATCCAGATCATGCATATAAGCGGAAACACGAGGTTTCAGGGCTCCGAAGTAATGATCTTCCATTTCCTGTCCTTTTGGAGCAGGAGCACCGATCAGGGTACGTCCGCAGAAGATCAGGTCTTTTCTCTTATTATAAAGGTCTTTGTCCACCAGAAAATATTCCTGTTCCGGACCAACAGTTGTATTGATGTGTTTGACTTCTGAGTTTCCAAGAAGTCGAAGAATTTTGATTGCTTCTTTGTTCAGAGTATCCATGGAACGAAGAAGTGGAGTTTTTTTGTCCAGTGCCTCTCCACTGTAAGAGCAGAATGCAGTTGGAATATAAAGCGTAGAATCTTTAATGAAAGCTGGTGAAGTAGGATCCCATGCTGTATATCCTCTTGCTTCAAAAGTAGCACGAAGACCGCCTGACGGGAAACTGGAAGCATCCGGTTCACCTTTTACAAGTTCTTTACCGGAGAAGTCCATGATCACCTGTCCGTCACTGGTAGGAGAAATGAAGCTGTCATGTTTTTCTGCGGTGAAGTTTGTCATTGGCTGGAACCAGTGAGTATAATGAGTAGCACCATGCTCCAGAGCCCATTCTTTCATGGCAACTGCAACGGAGTTAGCAACGTCAAGTTCCAGATGAGTACCGTTCTCAATTGTTTTCTTCAGTGCCTTGTACATGTCTTTCGGTAATTTTTCACGCATGATCTTGTCGTTAAAAACAAGACTGCCATAAATCTCAGGAATTCTCTTATCCATAATAAATCTCCTTTCACATCCATTGCTCTTTGCTTTCACATTTTAATGTGCAAAACTTTTTAGATAAACAAAAAAGGCGCCTTGGATATTTTCCAAAGCGCCGTTGCTTATGTGATGTAGTATACACAAAAAAAATGGGATGTCAATAACTTTTTAAAAATTTCCCTCAAATTTTTTGTTTGACAGGATGAATTTATTTGTATGTGTTTTTGGCTGCACAAGGGTTGACAAATCCCTTTCTTCCATTATAATTTCTTGTGAGTAAAGGCGCTTCAGGGACAGACTTGGAGTGTTTCTTTTTTCAGCTTCGGAAGACAATAGAAAGAGATGATCAATATTGTTTATAAGATAACGAATGGGAGGAAATTCGGATGGCAGAAATAAAGGAAGCCTGTGGTGTATTTGGTATTTATGATCTGGATGGAGGAAATGTAGTTCCGTCTATTTATTATGGACTTACTTCATTACAACACAGGGGACAGGAGTCCTGTGGACTGGCAGTGTGCAGGACAGATGGGGAACAGGGTAATGTTCAGTTTCATAAAGATCTTGGTCTTGTCAGTGAAGTGCTTCGTGAAAAAACCATACGCAGTATGGAAGGAAATCTTGGTATCGGGCATGTGCGTTATTCCACAACAGGAGCTTCTGTGGCAGAAAATGCACAGCCTCTTGTATTATCTTATGTAAAAGGAACTCTGGCACTGGCACATAATGGAAACCTGGTGAATACCCCGAAACTGAAATGGGAACTGATCCAGAACGGTGCAATTTTCCACACTACGACAGATTCAGAAGTAATCGCCTTTCATATAGCGAGAGAACGGGTACATTCCAGATCTGTGGAGGAAGCGATTCTTAAAACAGCGAAGAAGCTGCAGGGTGCCTATGCACTTGTAGTTATGAGTCCACGTAAGCTGGTAGGTGTGAGAGATCCTCTGGGACTGAAACCACTGTGTCTTGGAAAACGTGATAACTCTTATGTACTTGCTTCTGAAAGCTGTGCACTGACTTCTGTTGGTGCAGAATTTATCCGGGATATTGAGCCTGGAGAAATGATCACTATTTCCAGAAATGGTGTAGAATCCAATAAAGAACTGGCAACGTATAAGCCTGCCCATTGTGTATTTGAGTATATCTATTTTGCAAGACTGGACAGTGTGATGGATGGTGTGCGTATCTACGATGCCCGTATCAGAGGTGGCAAATCTCTGGCAAAATCTTATCCTGTGGAAGCAGATCTGGTTACAGGTGTACCGGAGTCAGGCATTCCGGCGGCCAAGGGGTATTCAGAAGCTTCTGGAATTCCTTTCGGCCTTGCTTTTTACAAAAACAGCTACATAGGAAGGACTTTCATCAAGCCTACCCAGAAAGAACGTGAATCCAGTGTGCATCTGAAACTTAGTGTCCTGGAATCTGTAGTCAAGGATAAAAGAATTGTTCTGGTAGATGATTCTATTGTAAGGGGAACTACCATTGCAAATCTGATCCGTATGCTGAAGAAGGCAGGAGCACTGGAAGTACATGTAAGGATCAGCTCACCGCCGTTCCTTCATCCATGTTATTTTGGTACAGATGTACCTTCCAATGATCAGCTGATCGCATCTCAGCACAGTACCGAAGAAATCCGTCAGATGATCGGTGCAGATTCCCTGGGATATATGCAGAGTGAGTTCCTGGAGGGTATGGCAGGCGGGTTGCCGTTGTGTAAAGCATGTTTTGACGGAAATTACCCTATAGATGTCAGCGAAATTCAGTAAATTGCATATTTACAAATGATCAAAAATAATGTATAGTAATGGACATATTTAAAAATCAGAGATTTTTTTATGTCTGACAAAGGCGTCAGAAACAGAATCAGGTAAAAACCTGAATGATCTGTTTCTGTCGCCTTTTTTGTATGTATTGCATGTTAATGGAGGAGGAAAACAGCAATGGCAGTAAAATACGTTTTTGTTACAGGCGGTGTAGTTTCCGGCCTGGGAAAAGGAATTACAGCAGCATCTCTTGGACGGCTTCTGAAGGCCAGAGGATATCAGGTGACTATGCAGAAGTTTGATCCTTATATCAATATTGACCCGGGAACTATGAACCCCATTCAGCATGGTGAGGTTTTTGTTACAGATGATGGAACAGAAACTGACCTGGATCTGGGACATTATGAACGTTTTATTGATGAGAGCCTGGATAAAAATTCAAACGTAACCACCGGAAAAGTTTACTGGTCAGTTCTGCAGAAAGAAAGACATGGAGATTTTGGTGGAGGTACCGTGCAGGTCATCCCTCATATCACAAATGAGATTAAAGGTCGATTCTATAAAGCAAAATCACCGGCAGATGACAGAATCGCTATTATCGAAGTAGGTGGTACAGTAGGCGATATCGAAAGTCAGCCTTTCCTGGAAGCAATCAGACAGTTTCAGCATGATGTGGGACATGATAATGCAGTGTTGATCCATGTAACACTGATCCCATATCTGAAAGCTTCCGAAGAATTGAAGACCAAACCTACCCAGGCAAGTGTAAAAGAGCTTCAGGGAATGGGAATCCAGCCGGATGTCCTGGTATGCAGAAGTGAACATGAACTTACAGATGAGATTAAAGCCAAGATTGCATTGTTCTGTAATGTGCCGGTAAGCCATGTATTACAGAATCTGGATGTAGAATATCTTTACGAAGCACCACTTGCAATGGAAAAAGAAAAACTTGCAGATGTTGTTCTGGAGTCCCTGCGACTGGAAAATCGTAAACCTGATCTGACAGAGTGGAAACAGATGGTAAGTGATCTCCGTAATCCGGAAAGCGAAGTAAACATTGCCATGGTAGGAAAATATACACAGCTTCATGATGCATATTTAAGTGTAGTGGAAGCGTTGAAACACGGTGGAATTTCCTGTAAAGCAAAAGTAGATATTACCTGGGTGGATTCAGAAGAATTAAATGAAAAGAATCTGGATCAGGTACTTCATAAAGTAGACGGAATCCTGGTTCCGGGAGGTTTTGGTAACAGAGGAACAGAAGGCATGATACTGGCGGCCCAGTATGCCAGAGTTCATAAGATTCCATATCTTGGAATCTGTCTTGGAATGCAGATGGCGATTGTGGAATTTGCAAGACATGTGCTGGGATATGAAGATGCCAACAGTATTGAACTGGATCCTTCTACCAAACATCCGGTAATTGCACTGATGCCGGATCAGGAGAGTGTAGAAGACCTGGGTGGAACCCTGAGGCTTGGAAGTTACCCATGTGTACTTGCTGAAAATTCAAAAGCAAAAGAGCTTTTTGGAACAAAAGAAATTCAGGAGCGCCACAGACATCGTTATGAAGTAAACAATGCGTTCAGAGAAGAACTGGCAGCCAAAGGCATGACCATTGCAGGAACTTCTCCTGATGGACATATTGTAGAGATGATTGAAGTCAGAGAGCATCCGTTCTTTGAGGGAACTCAGGGACATCCGGAATTCAAATCCAGACCGAACCATGCACATCCTCTGTTTCGTGGGTTTGTAAAGGCAGCGGTGGATTACATGAAAGAAAAAGAAGCAAAGTTAAATAGGGAATAATATCTATTATATATAGAAGAAACACAGAAAGGATAAGGAATATGCAAGAAGTGATGAAAGAAAATCAGGGTCTGTATCGCCAGGAATTTGAACATGACAACTGTGGTATCGGTGCAGTTGTCAACATCAAAGGCAAAAAGACTCATGATACAGTTGCCAATGCACTGCGTATCGTAGAGCATCTGGAGCACCGGGCAGGTAAAGATGCGGAAGGAAAAACCGGTGACGGTGTGGGAATCCTTCTGCAGATTTCTCATAAATTTTTCAAAAAAGCCTGTAAGAAAGAGGGCTTTGAAATCGGTGACGAAAGAGAATATGGTATTGCCCAGTTCTTCTTCCCACAGCATGAGATCAAACGTGCCCAGGCGAAAAAGATGTTCGAGATCATCATCGAAAAAGAAGGGCTGGAGCTTCTTGGCTGGAGAACTGTTCCGGTAATCCCGGAAGTTCTGGGTCATAAGGCGAGAGAATGTATGCCTTGTATTATGCAGGCATTTATCAAAAAGCCAGAAGAGGTGGAAAAAGGTATTGCTTTTGACAGAATGCTTTATATTGCACGTCGTGAGTTTGAACAGAGCAATGATAATACCTATGTAGTTTCCATGAGCAGCCGTACCATTGTATACAAAGGTATGTTTCTGGTAGGTCAGCTCCGTACATTCTTTGCGGATCTTCAGAGTCCGGATTATGAGTCTGCCATTGCCATGGTACACTCCAGATTCAGTACCAATACCAATCCAAGCTGGGAGAGAGCACATCCCAACCGTTTTATGGTACATAACGGCGAGATCAATACCATTCGTGGAAATGCAGACAAGATGCTGGCAAGAGAAGAAAATATGGAGTCTCCATATCTGAAAGGTCAGCTTCATAAAGTTCTTCCAGTTGTCAACAGAAACGGTTCTGACTCTGCAATGCTGGATAACACTCTGGAATTCCTGGTAATGAGTGGTATGGAACTTCCCCTGGCAGTAATGATCACTATTCCGGAGCCATGGGCGAATAACGATACAATTTCTCAGGAAAAGAGAGATTTTTATCAGTATTACGCAACCATGATGGAGCCATGGGATGGACCTGCGTCCATTCTGTTCTCAGACGGCGATGTGATGGGGGCGGTTCTTGACCGTAACGGTCTCCGTCCGTCCAGATATTATATTACTTCTGACGGATATATGATCTTGTCCTCAGAAGTAGGCGTTATGCCGATCCCGGAAGAAAAGATTGTTTTGAAAGAGCGCCTTCATCCTGGAAAAATGCTTCTGGTAGATACTGTACAGGGAAAAGTCATTGATGACAACGAGCTGAAAGAAAAATATGCAAAAATGCAGCCTTATGGAGAATGGCTTAACAGCAATCTGGTACAGCTGAAGGATATCAAGATTCCGAATATCCGTATGGAAGAGTACACAGATGAGCAGCGTGCACGTCTCCAGAAAGCTTTTGGCTATACTTATGAACAGTACCGTACTTCTATTCGGAATATGGCACTAAACGGTGCAGAAAGTATTGGGGCTATGGGTGTGGATACACCGCTGGCTGTTCTCTCCAAAGAACATCGTCCGTTATTTGATTATTTCAAGCAGCTTTTTGCACAGGTTACCAATCCACCTATTGATGCGATTCGTGAAGAAATTGTTACATCTACCAGTGTATATGCAGGTAAAGATGGTAATCTTCTGGTACAGCAGCCGGAGAACTGTCATGTGCTGAAAATCGTTCATCCGATTCTTACCAACACAGATATGCTGAAGATCAAAAATATGAAACACGAAGGTTTCAAGGTTGCAGTTGTTTCTACTCTTTATTACAAGAGCACCAAGCTGGAAAGAGCCATTGACCGTCTCTTTGTAGAGGTAGATAAGGCATTTCGTGAAGGCGCTAATATTCTTGTACTTTCAGACAGAGGAGTAGACGAGAACCATATGCCAATTCCGTCACTTCTGGCAGTTTCTGCTGTTCATCAGCATCTGGTAAAAACAAAGAAGAGTACTTCACTGGCAATTATCCTGGAATCTGGAGAACCAAGAGAAGTTCATCATTTTGCAACACTTCTTGGTTATGGTGCAAGTGCCATCAACCCATATCTGGCACAGGAAACAATCAGAGAACTGATTGACAATCATATGCTGGACAAAGATTATTACGCAGCAGTAGAAGATTACAACCATGCAGTGTTAAGCGGTATTGTCAAGATCGCTTCCAAAATGGGTATTTCTACTATTCAGTCTTATCAGGGATCTCAGATCTTTGAAGCTATTGGTATTTCCCAGGATGTGATCGACAAATACTTTACAGGAACAGTCAGCAGAGTTGGCGGTATTACACTTGAAGATATTGAAGAGAATGTAGACAGACTTCATTCAGAGGCATTTGACCCTCTGGGAATGAATACAGACCTGACACTGGACAGTGTAGGTGCTCATAAAATGAGAAGCCAGGGAGAAGAACATAAATATAATCCACAGACCATCCATCTTCTGCAGATGTCTACCAGAAACGGAAGTTATGAGCAGTTTAAAGAGTATACAAAACTGGTAGACGAAGAAAGCCATGGATCATTACGTGGACTTCTGGATTTCAATTATCCGGAAAACCCGATCCCGATTGATGAGGTCGAAAGCGTTGATGAGATTGTTAAAAGATTTAAGACAGGAGCCATGTCTTATGGATCAATCTCTCAGGAGGCACATGAGACACTTGCTATTGCCATGAATCATCTCCATGGAAAATCCAATACAGGTGAAGGTGGAGAAAGTGACGAACGTATTGCTTCCGCAGGCACTGATAATGACCGTTGCTCTGCTATCAAACAGGTAGCCAGCGGACGTTTTGGTGTAACCAGCAGTTATCTGGTATCTGCAAGAGAAATCCAGATTAAAATGGCACAGGGAGCAAAACCTGGTGAAGGTGGTCATCTTCCTGCAAAGAAAGTTTATCCATGGATTGCCAAGACTCGTCATTCTACACCTGGAGTATCTCTGATTTCACCGCCGCCTCATCATGATATTTATTCTATTGAAGACCTGGCACAGCTGATTTATGACCTGAAGAACTCCAATGTTTATGCAGATATTTCTGTAAAACTTGTTTCAGAAGCTGGGGTTGGTACAGTTGCAGCCGGTGTTGCAAAAGCGGGAGCACAGACAGTTCTTATTTCCGGATATGACGGAGGTACCGGTGCTGCACCGAGAAGTTCTATCCACAATGCAGGACTTCCATGGGAACTGGGACTTGCAGAGACACATCAGACTCTGATCATGAACGGACTTCGTAATCGTGTCCGTATCGAAACAGACGGTAAACTGATGAGTGGACGTGACGTAGCCATTGCAGCTCTTCTTGGCGCAGAAGAATTCGGTTTTGCAACTGCGCCACTGGTAACGATGGGCTGCGTAATGATGCGTGTATGTAATCTGGATACCTGCCCTGTAGGTGTGGCAACACAGAATCCGGAACTTCGTAAACGTTTCAGAGGAAAACCGGAATATGTAGAAAACTTCATGAGATTTATTGCTCAGGAACTGAGAGAGTATATGGCAAGCCTGGGTGTTCGTACAGTAGATGAAATGGTTGGACGTACCGATCTGTTAAGACAGGCAAAAGATACAGCAGAACCCCATAAAGGAAAATTGGATCTCAGTGCCATCCTGAACAATCCATATGCAGGAAAAGGACAGAAAGTGATCTTTGATCCGAAAGCTGTATATAATTTTGAACTGGAAAAAACTCTGGATGAAAAGGTACTTCTGAAAAAATGTGACAAAGCGATCACAAAAGGGCAGCATGTGGAACTGAATGTGGAAGTTACCAATACAGACCGTACTTTCGGAACAATCCTGGGTGCTGAGATTACCAGAAAGACAGGCAAGGGTCTGCCGGATGATACGATTGTTATCAACTGCAAAGGTGCCGGTGGACAGAGTTTTGGTGCTTTTATCCCGAAAGGTCTTACCCTGAACCTTACTGGTGACAGCAACGACTACTTTGGAAAAGGACTTTCCGGTGGTAAACTGATCGTGAAAGTTCCGGAAAAAGCTGCCTACAAACCAGAAGACAATATCATCATCGGTAACGTTGCTCTTTATGGTGCAACCAGTGGTTATGCCTTTATCAATGGTGTTGCAGGAGAACGTTTTGCAGTCCGTAACTCAGGAGCCTGTGCAGTGGTAGAAGGTGTCGGTGAACATGGTTGTGAATACATGACAGGTGGTCGTGTGGTAGTTCTGGGCAGAACAGGCAAGAACTTTGCTGCAGGTATGAGCGGCGGTATTGCTTATGTACTGGATGTAAATAATAAGTTATATAAAAATATCAACAAGTCAATGATCTCTATTGAAAAAGTAGAGAACAAATATGACAGGAAAGAACTTCGTGATCTGATCGAAGCCCATGTTGCAGCAACCGGTTCTAAACTGGGTGCAAAAGTGCTGGCTGATTTTGATGAGTATCTGCCACACTTTAAGAAACTGATCCCGAATGAATATAAGAAAATGTTGACTCTCAGTGCCAAACTGGAAGAAAAAGGACTTACCAGTGAGCAGGCACAGATGGAAGCATTCTACGAAAGTATTGGAGCAAAGCATTAAGGAGGATGAGGAAACATGGGAAAGCCAACAGGATTTTTAGAATATAAAAGAGAGACAGCCAAGGTACTGCCTCCAAAGGTCCGGATCGCAAACTTCAATGAATTCCGGACTCCTCTCAGTAAAGAAAAACAGATATTTCAGGGGGCACGCTGCATGGCATGTGGCGTTCCCTTCTGTCAGTCAGGAATGATGCTTGGGGGAATGGCTTCCGGCTGTCCCCTTCACAACCTTGTTCCGGAGACCAATGACCTTGTATATACAGGAAACTGGAAACAGGCTTATCTGAGACTTTCCAAGACACACAGTTTTCCGGAATTTACTTCCAGAGTGTGTCCTGCTCTCTGCGAAGCAGCATGTACCTGTAACCTGGACGGAGAACCGGTAGCCACCAAAGAAAATGAAAAAGCCATTATAGAGACTGCATACAAAGAAGGTTGGGTACAGCCACAGAAACCGGCAGTCCGTACAGGCAAAACGGTAGCAGTGATCGGAAGCGGTCCTTCCGGACTGGCAGCAGCACAGCAGCTGAACCGGAGAGGCCATGACGTAACTGTTTATGAAAGAAGTGACCGGGCAGGTGGACTTCTCCGTTATGGTATCCCCAACATGAAACTGGAAAAATGGGTGGTAGACAGACGAATCCGGCTGATGGAAGAAGAAGGTGTGAAGTTTGTACTGAACACAAATGTAGGAAAGGACATTACAGCAGAAGAACTTCTTAAGAAATACGACAGAGTGATTCTTGCCTGCGGTGCTTCCAATCCGAGAGATATCAAGGTTCCCGGAAGAGAATCAAAAGGAATTTATTTTGCGGTAGATTTTCTGGGGCAGGTTACAAAGGCTCTGCTGGATTCTGATTTTGAAAAAGTGCCATATGAACTTGCAAAGGATAAGAATGTTCTGGTCATTGGCGGTGGTGATACCGGTAATGACTGTGTAGGTACCAGCATCCGCCTGGGAGTAAAATCTGTTACACAGCTGGAGATGATGCCGAAACCGCCGGTAGAACGTGCCGCAAACAATCCATGGCCACAGTGGCCAAGAGTCTTGAAAACAGATTATGGCCAGGAAGAAGCCATTGCTGTTTTCGGCCATGATCCAAGAGTATACCAGACTACCGTTACAGAATTTATTCCGGATAAAAAAGGTAATGTCTGCAAAGCAAAGATCGTAAGCCTGAAATCCCAGAAAGATGAAAAAACAGGAAGAATGATGATGATTCCGGTAGAAGGAACAGAGAAAGTGATTCCTGTAGATCTGGTTCTTATTGCAGCAGGTTTCCTTGGAAGCCAGAAATATGTAACAGATGCGTTTCATGTAGCTGTTACAGGAAGAACCAATGTAGAAACAAAACCGGAAGCATATGAAACTTCTGTGTCAAGAGTGTTTACAGCAGGAGATATGCACAGAGGTCAGTCTCTGGTAGTATGGGCCATCAGAGAGGGAAGAGAAGCTGCCAGGGCAGTAGATGAATCTCTTATGGGATATACAAATCTCTGATAAAATGCAGATGGAATCTGGAAAAGACAGTTGACAAAGAAAATGCAGGTTGCTATAATACCTGCATGGACAAAGGCGTTCTTTTGGAGGGTAAACTCCTTCAGAAGTGCGCCCTTTTTTTATTTATTTTCAGTGATAGTGATAAGGAGAGAATGTGATGGGGAATTATACCAGAGAGGAAATATTACAAATGGTGGAGGAAGAAGACGTAGAATTCATTCGTCTTCAGTTTACCGACATGTATGGAGCAATCAAAAATATTGCCGTAACCACTCGGGAACTCCCCCGGGCACTGGATAATCAGTGCATCGTAAACGGCGAACAGATTGCAGGCATGAATGGAGAAAATGGAACCGATCTGTATTTACGTCCGGTTCTGGGTACTTTTTCTATTCTTCCATGGCGTCCACAGCAGGGAAAGGTTGCACGTATGATCTGTGATCTTTACTGCCCCGATGGAAAACCATACAAAAACAGCCCCAGATACATTCTGGAAAATACAGCCACAAAAGCAGAAGCTGAGGGATATACCTGTTTTATCGATCCGGAGTGTGAATTTTTCCTTTTTCACACAGATGACGATGGAAAGCCTACCACAGTAACACATGAAAAAGCAGGCTATCTGGATATCAGTCCTCTGGATCTTGGAGAAAATGCCAGAAGAGATATGGTACTTACTCTGGAAGATATGGGCATGGAAGTGGAATCTTCTCATCATGAGGCTGCACCGGCACAGCATGAGATTGATTTCCATTACGGAGAAATCCGTAAAATCGCAGACTGTATCATGACATTCAAAATGGCTGTCCGCACTGTGGCAAAACGTCATGGACTTCATGCAACTTTTATGCCAAAACCGAAATCAGACGTCAATGGTTCCGGAATGCATATTCAGTTTTCACTTCTTAAAAATGGAAGAAATATTTTTGAAAATCTGGATAATCCGGAAGAATTAAGTGAAGATGCTTATTATTTCATTGGAGGACTGCTGGCACACAGCAAAGAAATGGCATTGATCACCAATCCTCTTGTGAATTCCTATAAACGTCTTGTTCCTGGATATGATGCACCTACAGAACTGACATGGACAGAAAATAATCAGAATTCTCTTGTAAGAATCCCGGTAATCAGAAGAGATGGTATCAGAGTGGAACTGAGAAGTCCGGATGCTTCAGCCAATCCTTATCTGGTGCTGGCTGTCTGCCTTGCAGCAGGACTGGACGGAATCAAAAACAAGATTTATCCAACAAAATCATCCAATTGCGCCACACAGGATACAGAGACAGAGCATCTTCCGGAAACACTGAAAGATGCTATTGAGTTTTTTGAAAAGAGCAGCTGGATCAGAGAAATCCTTGGAGAAGAGTTCTGCCAGGAATATATAAAAGAAAAGAAAAATGAATGGCTGCGTTATGTGACACAGGTTACTGACTGGGAAGTAGAAGAATACCTGTATCGTCTCTGATTTTCAGAGGTGAGAAAGCAGCTTAAGGTACGTGTTACAAAAGGGAAGAGGAGAGACACATGAATGAGCAGCATTGTGATAGTCTTACCAAAAATTGAAGATGCTAAGAAAATCCGGTCTGTTCTGGAACGTCATGGTTTTTCGGTAGCTTCAGTATGTAATACGGCATCCAGCGCACTTGCAAGTGCATCAGAACTTGGCGGCGGTGTGATGATCAGTGGTTACCGTCTGCCGGACATGAATTATTTGGATCTTGCAGACTGTCTGCCAAAGGATTTTGAACTTCTTCTTCTGGCATCAGCAAGAGTGATCAGTGAAGTGCCTTCATCTATTCTTTCGGTACAGATGCCAATGAAGGCAGGAGATCTGGTCAATACGGTAAATATGATTCTGACACAGCAGGAAAGGAAAAGGAAAAAAGAAAAAAACAAACCGAAGACCCGTTCCTGGAGAGAGCAGAATTATATTTCCAATGCGAAAATGATGCTTATGCAGAGAAATCATTTAAGCGAGGAGGATGCATACCGGTATATTCAGAAATCCAGTATGGATTCAGGTACTAATATGGTGGAAACAGCTCAGATGCTGTTGATGCTTTTTTATGAAGAATAACAGTTGTTGTAAAAAATGATACAACAGCAAATAATAGATAATGGAGGATGAGGAAATGGAGTTTATGGACGGTACATGGAAAAAAGAAATCTGCCAATGGGATGATCTGTTAGGAGATTCCCTTTTAAATCAGGAAGTCGTTCTGGAAGGAGCCGTTCACAGCATCCGTAATATGGGCGATGTGGCATTTGTGATCCTCAGACGCAGAGAAGGACTTTTTCAGACAGTATTTGAAGAAGATAAAACAAATCTTTCCATTCATGAGCTGAAAGAAGCAATGACACTTCGGATCAGAGGAATTCTCAATGAAGAAGAAAGGGCACCGCACGGGAAAGAAATCCGGCTCAGAGAGATTCAGATTCTTTCCCAGCCTGCTGAACCAATGCCCCTGGCTATTGATAAATGGAGATTAAATACTTCCCTGGAAGCAAAATTGAACTTACGTCCCATTGCACTTCGTAATATTCAGGAAAGATCCAAATTCAAGATTCAGGAAGCGCTTACAAGAGCGTTTCGTGATTATCTTTACGGACAGGGATTTACAGAAATCCATACACCAAAGATCGGGGCAAGAGGCGCTGAAGGTGGTGCCAACCTGTTTAAGCTTAGCTACTTCCACAAACCGGCAGTGCTGGCACAGAGCCCTCAGTTTTATAAACAGATGATGGTTGGTGTGTTTGACCGGGTATTTGAGACCGGACCGGTATTTCGTGCAGAAAAACACAACACTAAGCGTCATCTCAATGAATATACAAGCCTTGATTTTGAAATGGGCTATATTGACAGTTTTGAAGAAATCATGGCAATGGAAACAGGATTTCTTCAGTACGCAGTGGAACTTCTGGAAAAAGATTACGCCAAAGAACTGGCAATTCTGAAAGTACAGCTTCCGAAGGTAGATAAAATCCCGGCGGTACGTTTTGACAAAGCCAAAAAGCTCGTTTCTGAAAAATACAATCGTAAGATTCGCAACCCCTTTGATCTGGAGCCAGAAGAAGAAGCACTCATAGGCAAATATTTCAAAGAAGAATATGATGCGGATTTTGTATTTGTAACCCATTATCCGTCCAAGAAACGTCCATTCTATGCAATGGATGATCCGGAAGATCAGAAATATACCTTGAGTTTTGACCTTTTGTTCCATGGACTGGAAGTAACTACAGGCGGTCAGCGTATCCATGATTACAAACAGCTGAAAGATAAAATAGCAGCAAGAGGAATGGAAGAAGAAGGTATGGAACAGTATCTGGATACCTTCAAACATGGAATGCCGCCTCATGGAGGTCTTGGAATCGGGCTGGAACGTCTGACCATGCAGCTTCTTGGAGAGGAAAACGTGCGTGAAGCATGCCTGTTCCCAAGAGATCTGAACAGACTGGAACCGTAAACGACTCAGAGAATGGTGATAAGTGGTTATATATAGAAGAAACAGGAGAACAAAATGGCAAAGATCATAGATGATGAAACAATCGAAAATGTATGTATTCTTGCAAAGCTTTCTCTTACAGAGGAAGCAAAAGAAAAAGCAAAGCAAGATATGCAGAAGATGCTGGACTATGTAGAAAAGCTGGATGAACTGGATACAGATGGGGTGGAACCTCTGTCTCATATTTTCGGTGACAGAAACGTATTTCGTGATGATGTTGTTACAAATGGGGACAACAGCGAGGCAATGCTTGCCAATGCACCGAAGAAAAAAGAAGGACAGTATCAGGTACCTAAGACCATAGGATAGGAGACAAAAACATGGAACTGGAAACAATGACAGCCTTAGAACTGGCGAAAAAAATAAAACAGCGTCAGGTCAGCGTCCTGGATAGTGTAAAGTCTGTTTTCGGGCAGATCGAGAAAAAAGAAGGCAAAGTACACGCATATCTGGATACTTACAAAAAAGAAGCATATGCAAGAGCAAAAGAAGTAGAAAAAGGAATTGCAGAGGGAACTTATACAGGTCCTCTGGCCGGTGTGCCTGTGGCAGTAAAGGATAATATCTGCATCAAAGGAAAAAGGACTACCTGTGCATCAAAGATACTGGAGAATTTTGTACCGCAGTATAATGCAGAAGTCATTGACCGTCTGGAAAAAGCCGGTATGATCATTATAGGTAAGACTAACATGGATGAATTTGCCATGGGAAGTACAACTGAAACGTCTGCTTATGGAGTTACAAGAAATCCATGGAATCTGGAACATGTACCGGGAGGATCTTCCGGTGGTTCCTGTGCAGCAGTAGCAGCAGGAGAAACTTATCTGGCACTTGGTTCTGATACAGGCGGATCTATCCGTCAGCCAAGTTCTTTCTGCGGTGTTACCGGAATCAAGCCTACCTATGGAACCGTATCCCGTTATGGACTGGTTGCTTATGCATCTTCCCTGGATCAGATCGGACCGGTAGGTAAAAATGTTGCAGACTGTACTGCACTGCTGGAAGTGATTGCAGGCCACGATCCAAAAGATGCCACTTCTCTCCAGAGAGGAGATCTGGAGTTTAGTAAGAGTCTGGAAAGTAAGAAACTTCTGGGAATGAAATTTGGAGTACCGAAAGAATTCCTTGCAAAAGGTCTGAATCCGGAAGTAAAAGATGCATTTATGAATACACTGAAAGTCCTTACAGAACAGGGAGCTATTGTGGAATTCTTTTCTGTAGAAACTATGGAATACATGATCCCTGCCTATTATATCATTGCCAGTGCAGAGGCAAGCTCCAACCTGGAACGATTTGACGGTGTCAAATACGGATATCGTGCAGCAGAATATGAAGGACTTCACGATATGTACAAAAAAACCAGAACAGAGGGCTTTGGAGAAGAGGTCAAACGTCGTATCATGTTGGGATCTTTTGTTTTAAGTTCCGGATATTACGATGCTTATTATCTGAAAGCACTGAAAACAAAAGCTCTGATCAAACAGGACTTTGACAGAGCCTTTGAAAAATATGATGTGATCCTTGCACCTGCAGCTCCTTATACAGCACCAAAGATCGGAGAAAGTCTGAAGGACCCACTTGCCATGTATCTGGGAGATATTTATACCGTTGCAGTAAACTTATGTGGTCTGCCGGGAATTACCGTTCCCTGTGGTATGGATAAAGGTGGAATGCCAATCGGTATTCAGATGATCGGGAACTGCTTTGGAGAACACAAGATCCTTCAGGCAGCAGCTGCTTACGAAGCAGAAAGAGGAGCATTTCCTGTTCCGAAAAAAGGAGGCCAGGAAGCATGAAACAGTATGAAACAGTCATCGGACTTGAAGTCCATGTAGAACTTGCAACAAAAACCAAAATTTTCTGTGGTTGCTCCACTGCATTTGGTGGTGCACCCAATACACATACCTGTCCGGTATGCACCGGTATGCCAGGATCTCTGCCGGTATTGAACAAAAAGGTAGTAGAATTTGCACTGAAAGCTGGAATCGCAGCAAACTGCCAGATCAATCAGTACTGCAAATTTGACAGAAAGAATTATTTTTATCCAGATAACCCACAGAACTACCAGATTTCACAGCTGTATCTGCCAATCTGCCATGATGGTTTTGTAGAAATTGAAACATCAGCCGGAAAGAAAAAAATCCGTATTCACGAAATGCATATGGAAGAGGATGCAGGTAAACTGATTCATGATGAGTGGGAAGACTGTTCACTGGTTGACTATAACCGAAGTGGTGTACCACTGATCGAGATTGTTTCTGAGCCGGATATGAGAAGCTCAGAAGAAGTAATTGCTTACCTGGAAAAACTTCGCTGCATGATGCAGTATCTGGAAGTTTCAGACTGTAAACTTCAGGAAGGTTCCATGCGAGCTGACGTAAACCTCTCTGTAAGAGAAGTAGGAAGTGACACATTCGGTACCAGAACAGAGATGAAGAACCTGAACTCCTTTAAGGCTATTGCCAGAGCTATTGAGGGAGAAAGAGAGCGTCAGATTGAACTGATCGAAGAGGGAAGAGCAGTGGTTCAGGAAACACGCCGCTGGGATGACAACAAAGAATCTTCTCATGCAATGCGTTCCAAAGAAGATGCCAAGGATTACCGTTACTTCCCGGATCCGGATCTGCCTCCGATTCATATTTCAGACGAGTGGATTGAGGATCTTCGTCAGAACCAGCCGGAACTGAGAGAAGAAAAACAGCTTCGTTATCAGAAAGATTATGAACTTCCTGCTTATGATGCCGGTATCCTGACAGAGTCCAGACATCTTTCCGAACTGTTTGAAGAAGTAGCAGCTCTCTGTGGAAGTCCGAAAAAAGCAGCCAACTGGTTTATGGGAGAAGTCTTAAGGCTGACCAAAGATAAAAGCCTGGAAGCGGAAAAAGTACAGTTCACACCGAAACATCTGGCAGATCTAATCCAGATGGTAGAGAAAAAAGAAGTCAGTGCCCAGAATGCAAAGAAAGTATTTGAAAAAGTATTTGAGGAAGACATTGAACCAGTAGCCTATATTGAAGAAAATGGTCTGAAGATTGTAGAAGATACAGGACTTCTCAATAATACTCTGAACAAAATCCTGGATGCAAACCCGGGACCTCTTGCTGAGCTTATTGGAGGCAAAGAAAAAGTATTTGGCTTCTTTGTAGGTCAGATGATGCGTGAACTGAAAGGCAAGGCAAGTCCGGATGCAGTAAGAGAAGCACTTCAGAAAGAAATTGAAAAAAGAAAATAAAAGAACAGAAAATCTGATACAGATTTTAATACAGAATCCAGGAGATAAAAATTATGGTTACAGTAAATAAAAATTATTTGAAACTTCCGGGAAGCTACCTTTTTTCCACTATTGCAAAAAAGGTTGCTGCCTATCAGCAATCAAATCCGGACGTACAGGTGGTACGTCTGGGAATTGGTGATGTAACACAGCCACTTGCACCGGCTATCATCGATGCACTGCATAAAGCAGTAGATGAGATGGCTCATGCAGAAACTTTTCATGGATATGCGCCGGATCTGGGATATGAATTCTTACGATCTGCTATTGCAAAAAATGATTATGAGGCCAGAGGATGCGATATTTCCGCAGATGAGATCTTTGTTTCCGATGGAGCCAAAAGTGACTCCGGCAACATTCAGGAGATTTTTGGGCTGAATAATAAAGTAGCTGTCTGCGATCCTGTATATCCTGTTTATGTAGATACCAATGTTATGGCAGGACGTACCGGAGAATACAATAAAGACAGAGGAAATTTTGACAATGTAATTTACATGCCATGTCTGGAATCCAATGGATTCTTGCCGGAACTGCCTGTAAAAACACCGGATCTTATTTACCTTTGCTTTCCCAATAACCCAAGTGGAGCTGCCATTACCAAAGAAAAACTTCAGGAATGGGTTGATTATGCCAACAAAAATGGAGCAGTGATCATTTACGATGCTGCTTATGAAGCATATATTACAGAGCAGGGTGTGCCACACAGTATTTATGAGTGTAAAGGTGCAAGAACCTGTGCTATCGAGCTGAGAAGCTTTTCCAAGAATGCCGGATTTACAGGAGTCCGCCTTGGATTTACCGTAGTACCAAAAGATCTGATCCGTGAAGGTGTAGAGCTTCACAGTCTCTGGGCAAGACGCCATGGAACCAAATTTAACGGAGCTCCTTACATTGTACAGAGAGCAGGCGAGGCCGTTTATTCACCGGAAGGCAAGGCACAGCTGAAAGAACAGGTTGCCTATTATATGCGTAATGCACATTATATTTATAATGGTCTGAAAGAAGCAGGATATTCAGTATCCGGTGGTGTGAATGCACCGTATATCTGGCTGAAAACTCCGGACAATATGAGTTCCTGGGATTTCTTTGACTATCTTCTTGAGAATGCGCATGTAGTAGGAACTCCTGGTTCTGGCTTTGGAGCACATGGGGAAGGATTCTTCCGTCTTACTGCTTTTGGCAGCTATGAAAATACCCAGGAAGCTATCCGACGGATCAAAGCATTATAAAGTAAAATAAAGTATAAAACAGGAACAGAACGGGGATACCATGAAGCGTTACGGAAGGTATCCTCGCTTTTTTATGCCAAAGCATGCAGGAGAAGATGCCGGTGGCAGGTTCTTTGTATTGCCATTGGTGTTTTTTTAACGTATAATCGTTGTGTAAAAGATTAAAGTAAACAGAAATAAAATATAAATATTTTGCCTGCAATGTTGAGATATCGTTTCAGATTGTGGCTCAGAATCGAGGTAACAGAAGATGTATTATGAAATAACAGAACAACTGATTGAATTTATCCGGAAAAGTCCGGTGTCTTTTCAGGCGACAGAAGAAATGGAACAGAGATTCCGGAAAGCTGGTTATCAGAAACTTTCCGAAAAAGAATACTGGAATCTGAAGGCAGGTGGAAAATATGTGGTAACCAGAAACCACTCAGCACTGATTGCCTTTTCGATTCCGGAAAAAAACTCCATGAGGTTTCATATCATGGCAAGTCACAGTGATTCACCTACTTTCAAAATAAAGGAAAATCCGGAGATGCAGGTAGAACATGCCTACACAAAACTAAATGTAGAAGGCTATGGTGGAATGCTGATGGCTCCATGGGTAGACAGACCTTTGTCAGTAGCAGGCAGGGTGATGGTTTCCGGCAAAAATGGTCCGGAAGAGCGACTGGTGAATATAGACAGAGACCTTCTTATGATTCCCAGCCTTGCCATACATATGAACAGAGAAGCCAACAAGGGAGTGGCGTACAATCCACAGAAAGATATGCTGCCCCTTATGGGTTGTGGAAGCGAAAAAGCAGATTTTATGGAGATTCTTGCAGAGAAACTGAAGATAAAAAAAGAAGACATCCTGACACATGATCTGTTTCTTTATAACAGAATGCCGGGAACCATATGGGGTGCAGACAGGGAATTTGTTTCCAGCCCCAGACTGGATGATCTGCAGTGTGCATTTGCCTCCATGGAAGGAATGCTTCGGGGAAGAAAAGAAAACTGTATTGCAGTCCATTGCGTACTGGATAATGAAGAAGTGGGAAGCGGCACAAAACAGGGTGCTGCATCTACGTTCCTTAAAGATACATTGCGGAGAATAAATGATGGCCTTGGAAGAACTTATGAAGAATATCTGATGACTCTGGCAGACAGTTTTATGATTTCCGCAGACAATGCCCATGCTCTTCATCCAAACTATACAGAAAAAGCAGACCCTGTAAACCATCCTGTGATCAATGGTGGAATTGTCATCAAATATAATGCAAATCAGAAGTATTGTACCGATGCAGTTTCAGCAGCTGTATTTAAAGATATCTGCAAAAGAACGGAAGTGCCCTGCCAGACTTTTGTGAATCGTTCTGATATTCCGGGAGGTTCTACATTGGGAAATATATCCAATACACAGGTGGCGGTGAATACAGTAGATATCGGGCTTCCTCAGCTTGCCATGCATTCTCCTTATGAAACAGCCGGAACTGAGGATACATGGAGCCTTATAAAAGCAGCAACAGTATTTTTTGAGTAAAACAGGATCAGGCAGGAGCAGATTATGAACAATAAAGCAGTGTTTTTTGACGCAGACGGAACCATCTGCGATATAAAAAAAGGGACACCGGACAGTGCAGTAGAATCAATAAAAAAACTGGTGGAAAATGGTCATCAGGCATGGCTCTGTACAGGACGGAGCAGGGCATTTGTACCCTGGTATCTGGAACAGATTCCATTTACCGGAATGATCAGTGCATGTGGAGCTACCATCGAAAAAGACGGCAGACGGTTGTATAATAAAGAAATGCCTGTAGATGTTGCCAGATTTTCAGTTGAAACACTCAGAAAATACGGTCTTGTTCCGGTAATGGAAGGGGCAGACTACATGTACTACGACAAAGATGAATATACAACAGAAGTAAACTGGTATACAGATCTTATTACAGAGGCACTGGGACCAAAATGGAAACCCATTAGAGGGAACGAAAATGATCTTCATATCAACAAAATCAGTGCAAAGATGAGAGAGGGCTGCCAGGATGAAAAAGCCTGTCAGGAACTTTCTACATGGTACGATATTATTCGTCATGAGAATAATGCTTTTGTGGGAACAACTATTGAAATGGTGCCAAAGGGATGCAACAAGGCTGTGGGAATTGCAGCAGTGTGTCGGATCTTTAATATTCCATGGGATGCAACAGTAGTATTTGGGGACAGCAACAATGACCTTTCCATGTTTGAATATGCCTGCACAAAAGTAGCTATGGGAAATGGTTCAGAAAAAATCCGGGAACTGGCAGATTATGTAACTACAGATATGTTCCATTATGGCATCCGCAACGGACTGAAAGAACTGGGACTGATCTGAATCAGGAAAAGTAAAGGAAGAGGAAAGAAAAAATATGAGATTTGGAAAAATAAGAATCGAGGATGGAAACCTGATTTTTGCCAGACATATGATGCTGAATAATCTTCCATGTAAGGATATTATCTGGGCATATATGCGTAGAGAAGGTATAGAAGGGGGCAAACAGAAACAGTTTACCACCAGTTCACTTGTGGTGATTACCAGAAGGAGAAAAAGATATCAGTTCGATATGACTGACAGGGAAATACAGGAATGTATTCAGATACTGAAAGCCCTAAATCCGGAAATGGCGACCGGTTTTCCAAGAGGAGGCAGAATTCACCTTCAGAGTCTGCCAAATACCAGAGATCTGGGAGCGCTGATGACGAAAGACGGAAGACATATCCTGCCAAGAAAACTTTTAAGGAGTGGCTCTCTTTATCATGTGTCTCTTGCAGATCAGGATATGCTTCTGGAAGATTACAAACTGTCCACAGTGATTGATTTCCGTACAGAGGCAGAACGGGAGCAGAAACCAGATACGATCATGAAAGGAGTAGAGTATTATCCTATTCCGATACTGGATGAAGAGACTTCAGGAATTACCCAGGCAGGTACTTTGATGGACATGCTGATAAAATTTGATCAGGTTCCGGATGAATTTATGTGCAAACAGTACGAAAATCTTGTAAGAGATGAAATCTGTATCAAGCAATATGCAAATTTTCTTGATGTAGTTCTTCACCAGAAGAAAGGCGCTGTACTGTGGCACTGCAGTGCGGGAAAAGATCGGGCGGGGATTGGAACGGCGCTTCTGCTTTATGCACTTGGTGTTCCCAGAAAGACCATAAAAGAAGACTTTCTCAAAACCAATGTTTATCTGGATAATGAGATGCAGCATATGGTCCGCTATCTGGAAACCAGAATGATCGTGACACCTGAGATTATGGATAAGGTAAGACTTCTTTACAAAGTAAAAGGAGAATATCTGGATACTACTTTCCGTACAATTGAAAAAGACTACGGATCTGTGGATTATTTTATGAGAAAGGTTCTTTACATGAATCCAAAAACCATAGAAGCACTCAGAAATAAATATCTTGTATAATTATGCGAAAAACTTGCAAATTTTGTGATTCAAAATAAAATTTGACGTTGACAAAACATGTAATGTTGTTATAATAATAGACATGCAAACAATTTCACAATGGAATTGTTTACTAGTTTAAAGTGTTGAAAGCAGGTATCTTATGCAGAAGAGAATTTTGTCCCTGTTAGTTGATAACACTGCAGGTGTACTTAGTCGTATATCCGGGCTTTTCAGCCGGAGAGGTTATAATATTGACAGCCTGACAGTTGGTGTGACTGCAGACGAACGTTTTTCCAGAATGACCGTTGTGTGCAGTGGGGATTCCATGATTCTGGAACAGATTACCAAGCAGCTTGCTAAGCTGGTTGACGTTAGAGACATTAAGGTGCTGGAGCCAGACAACAGTGTAAGCAGGGAGCTTGTTCTTGCAAAAGTTGCTGCCAGACCGGAACAGCGAGAAGGAATTATATCCATTGCCAATATTTTTCGCGCCAAAGTCATAGATGTAGGAAGAGATTCACTTGTTATTGAGATGACAGGAAGCAAGAGCAAATTATCCGCATTTATTGATCTGCTGGGTGAGTATGAGATTCTTGAACTTGCCAGAACAGGTATTACAGGACTCTCAAGAGGGTCCAGTGATGTAAGATTCCTTTAAGTGATCAGGACATCGCAGGAATATTTTTAACAGGTTTGCTAAGGGATCAGGTTCCCTTAACGATATATCATTTTATTTTACAATTAGCTTAGGAGGAAACAAAGATGGCAAACAGGATTTTTTACCAGGAAGACTGTAATTTAGGATTACTGGACGGTAAGACCATTGCGATTATCGGTTATGGTAGCCAGGGACATGCACATGCACTGAACTTAAAGGAATCAGGTTGCAATGTCATTATTGGTCTGTATGAAGGAAGCAAGTCCTGGAAGAAAGCCGAAGAACAGGGCTTTAAAGTATATACTTCTGCTGAAGCAGCAAAAATGGCTGATATCATTATGATTCTGATCAATGATGAAAAACAGGCAGCTCTTTATAAGAAAGACATCGAACCAAATCTTGAAGAAGGAAACATGCTGATGTTTGCTCATGGTTTCAACATTCATTTCGGATGTATCGTTCCGCCAAAGAACGTAGATGTTACTATGATCGCACCAAAAGCACCAGGACATACAGTAAGAAGCGAATATCAGGCTGGAAAAGGAACACCTTGTCTGGTAGCTGTAGAGCAGGATTACACAGGAAAAGCACTTGACAAAGCAC
>URXG01000040.1 GCA_900551715.1 uncultured Blautia sp.
CGCGCGACCTTGCCAAGGTCGAGACCGCGGGTTCGAGCCCCGTCTATCGCTCTTTGAGACTCTGAGTGTTCAGGGTCTTTTTTGTTATATAGAAATCTTTCTATAAAAATAATTCAGACAGGAGGAATGATCATGTCCGTACCAACCCCTCATATTCAGGCGTCCAGAGAAGAAATCGCCAGAACCGTACTAATGCCGGGAGATCCCCTTCGTGCCAAGTATGTGGCAGAACATTTTCTTGAGGATCCAAAGTTAGTCAATCAGGTAAGAAACATGTTTGCCTATACAGGAACTTATAAGGGCAGAGAACTCACTGTTATGGCAAGTGGAATGGGAATGCCATCCATGGGAATTTATTCTTATGAGCTGTATAATTTCTATGATGTAGATTCGATCATTCGGATAGGGTCTGCAGGAGCCTATGCAGATACGTTGAATATACGTGATGTGGTTCTGGTAGAAAGTGCATGGAGTCAGTCTCATTTTGCTTTTGCGCAGAATGGATGTACCGATGATGTGCTGTATCCAAGCGAAACCTTAAATAAAAAGATCCAGAGAGCAGCAGAAGAGAATCAAATTTCTCTGAAAACAGCCAGAGTGCATTCTTCCGATGTTTTTTATGCAGCAGATAATATGGAGGATTACCGGGCACTTTATCAGAAACATCAGTGTGAATGTGTAGAAATGGAAAGCTTTGCACTGTTTCATAATGCCAGAGTATCGGGAAAAGAGGCTTCCTGTCTGTTGACTATATCAGATTCTTTTGTAACTCATGAAGAACTGTCTTCCAGGGACAGAGAAGAATCTTTTGAAAATATGATGAAAATAGCCCTGGAAGCAACTCTTCTCTGACTTCAGATTCAGGCTGTTTCTTTGCGGTCAAACAGTCCGTAAAAAGATAAAAGATAAAGTCCGCAAAGACCTACCAGCCCATAAATAATACGTGACAGCCAGCTCATGCTTCCAAAGAGCAGAGCCACCAGGTTCAGATTAAAGAATCCGATCAGTCCCCAGTTGACTGCACCGATGATTGTTATAGTCAGAGTAAAACACTGTAAAAATTTATTTTCCATAAGTCACCATCCTTTCATGGAAGTAGTATTTCATGAATGCAAAAAAATATTCGCAGGAGATTAATTCTTCTGCGAATATTTTTTGTAAAAATTTTACTGGACTTTGAGAATCTGAGTCTGTGTGTCACCGCCGCCAAAGCTGAATGCTTCTCCAGCCTGAATGGTAACGTCAGAAGTATCGGTAAGTTCAAAGGCCTGGCAGACATTGACAGTCTGACCTGGCTTGATCTCTGCCATGTACTGATCAATGGCAGCTTCGTCGTTTTCCGGAATGGCAGCCTGAAGTGCCTGATCGTTCTGATAAGCTTTCAGATTTACATCTACCATAGCACTGGAAGGTGAGCTGGTATTGTTGGTGTAATCATAATATACCAGCAGACAGGAAGCACCGGAGATATCTTTGACAACACGACACTGGGTATAATGTATGGTGAATTTGTCGTTGCTCATATCAATGGTTCCGTCTGTGCTGGAGGAAGGTGCAGGTGAATCAGAGTTTGCCTGGTTTTCGCTGTTGGTCAGCTCTTGATTGATCTCATCCTGTACATTTACAAAGTTTGCAGACATGATCTTGACTGTATCTTCATCCAGAGATACGATTTTCCATTTATCTCCTGCTTGGATCAGCGGATAGGAGATGTCTGTTTCTGCAAATTTGTCTTCCACAGTGTCCGATTTTTCTTCCAGAAGAGAAGCCAGCTTCTGATTGGTCTCATCTTCGGAAAGGCTGGTGCCGGAAAAAGCAGAAGCAACAATCTGCTTTACAAATTCAGCGATGGTTTCCTTATAAATGTCGGAACCGTCAATGTACTTAATATGTGCAGTAACTGTGGCAGTGCCATTTTTGATGTCAAATTTGGTCTTGGTGATCTTGTAGGTCATTTTCTGGTTGACTTTCTGAAAGAAAGCAGCATAAGCATCGTTGGTGATATCTGCATTATCCAGAGCTGTCATATCATTACTCTGAAGTAGCTCTTTCATTCCGTCAAAATTCATTGCCTTTATGTCATCCAGATAATTCCTGGCTGTGCTGATAGGCTTCTGGCGTTCCATAAAGTAATAACCGGTGCCAAGTGCAGCTGCCAGGATTACAATCACAAGGACGATGATCCAGCTTTTTTTCTTTTTGCGTTTTCTGGGGGGAGCAGTCTGCTCTTCCAGAATATCCTGATCGTTTGTATCCATATATCCTCCTTTTGAAAATAAGCGATGTCAATGGGGCATCCAAATACCCCCAGTTTCCTGTCCATTATAGCAGAGGGTAGCCAGACTTGACAAGGGGAATCGGGACCTCTAATATAAAGATAACTGGTAACTATTCAGAAGGTAGTATCCCGCGAGGTGTTTTGGCATGTTTTTTGCCAAAATCCCGAGACATACAAGGCAAAATGCCATCACCGAAGGTGATTAGGAATGCATTTTGACTCGTAACTGTGAGGGTACTGAACAGTTACGATAACTGATCTGAAGAACATGAGTAATAAGGAGGGATTACAAATGCCACAGAAATACAGAGAATATTTTGTTTCAGAAGCAGATGGGCTGAAGATTTCCGCACTGGCTGTGTGCCCGGATGAGAAGCCTTACAGGGGAATTTTGCAGCTGGTCCATGGAATGAGTGAACACAAAGAGCGTTATGAGCCATTTATGGAATACATGGCAGCGGAAGGATATCTTACAGTGATCCATGACCACAGAGGACATGGGGCAAGTATCCGTCAGAAAGAAGATCTGGGATATATGTACGGTGGTGGAGCAGAAGCTATGCTGAAGGATATTGAAACAGTGAACCGAGAACTTCACAAAAAGTATCCGGACCTGCCGCTGATTCTTATGGGACACAGCATGGGTTCTCTGGCAGTAAGAGCTTTTGCAGCCAGACATGATGAATCTCTGGATATGCTGATTATCTGCGGTTCCCCAAGTGAGAATAAAGCCAGAGCACTGGGACAGATGATCGCAACAGCAGAAAAAAAGATTTTCGGACCAAGACACAGAAGTCGCCTGCTGGAAACTCTGTCATTTGGAAATTATGTAATGAAGTTTTCCGGAGAAAAAAACAAAAATGCCTGGATCTGTTCGGATAAAGAGGTATATCGTGCCTATACGGAATCAGAACTTTGTGGTTTTACCTTTACAGATGATGCATACCTTGCACTTTTTGACCTTATGAAACAGGCATATGATGTAGTTCACTGGCAGTGCCGGAATTCAGGGATGCCTGTGTTATTTGTAAGTGGAGCAGAAGATCCCTGTCTTGGAAATGTACGTAAGTTTGCAGGTGCCGTACATGCCATGAGAAGAGCGGGATATCTGGATGTAAAAGGTAAACTTTATCCGAGAATGCGTCATGAGATCCTGAATGAAAAAGGCAAAGAAAAAGTGTATCATGACATTCTGGTATATCTTCACAAAAAAGGTTTCTGACAGATTTATACAAATATGAATAATGCAGTACTTTTTTCTCAATACTGGTTTCAACAGAGTGTTTGCTGACTCAGAGAAAAGGAGACTGTATTATTATGAAGAAAAGAAAAAGATTTTTTCCCTTGCTTCTGGTATTGCTGCTTTTTGCAGGACTTTCCGGATGTGGAAAAAATGAGTCATTTGCAGAGAAAGGAGAACTGGTTTTTCTTGACCATGGGGAGCCATATGGGTATAATTAGCAGGTATGGATAAATGAACTATGGGAGGAAAATATAAATGAGAGCAAGTGGGGTTTTGATGGGAATATCCAGTATTCCGTCCAAATATGGAATCGGATGCTTTTCCAGAGAAGCATATGAGTTTGTAGACCAGCTTTTTGCCGGAGGACAGCAGTACTGGCAGATCCTTCCCCTGGGACCTACAGGATATGGAGATTCTCCGTATCAGTCAGTGTCTACTTTTGCAGGAAATCCTTATTTTATCTGCCTGGAAGACCTGATCGAGAAGGATCTTCTTACCAGAGAAGAATGCGAATCCTGTGATTGGGGCGGAAGCGAATCTTATGTGGATTATGAGAAAATGTATTTTTCCAGATACAAACTTCTTCGTAAAGCATATGAAAGAGCTGATCTCAAAAATGACAAAGAATATGCTGCTTTTAAGAAAAAAGAGGCAGCATGGCTTAAAGATTACTGCCTGTTTATGGCAATCAAAAATGACCAGAATGGAGTATGCTGGATCGAATGGCCAAAGGAACTGAAAGACAGAACATCCAAAGAAGTTCTGAAAGAGGAAGTCCGTCTTGCAGAAGAAGTGGAATTTTACAGTTTTCAGCAGTACTGCTTTACAATTCAGTGGGAAAAACTGAAATCTTATGCCAACCAAAAAGGAATAAAGATCATCGGAGATGTGCCCATCTATGTCGCACTGGACAGCTCTGATGCATGGGCAAATCCAGATATGCTTCAGTTTGATAAGGACCATACACCAAAGGCTGTAGCAGGATGTCCGCCGGATGCTTTTTCTGCCACTGGTCAGATGTGGGGGAATCCACTGTATGACTGGAAGAAATTAAAGGCTACAGGATACAAATGGTGGGTAGAAAGAATGTCCCACTGTCTGAAACTTTATGATGTAGTCCGGATCGACCATTTCAGAGGCTTTGATGAGTATTATGCCATTCCATATGGTGACAAAACCGCCGAAAACGGCAAATGGGAAAAAGGACCGGGACTGGATCTGTTTCATGTTCTTAAGAAAGAAATCGGAGAACTTCATGTGATCGCAGAAGACCTGGGATTTTTGACAAAGAGTGTCCTGGAAATGCTGAAAGATAGTGGATTCCCGGGAATGAAAGTCCTGCAGTTTGCTTTTGACGGCAGTGAGGACAGCAGTTATCTTCCGTATAAATACGAGCATAATTGTGTGGTTTACACAGGAACTCATGATAATGAGACTACCAGAGGATGGCTGGAAAATCTTCAGGGACATGATCTTAAGTTTGTAAGAGAATACATAAACAGTTACGATACACCGGTCAATGACTGTGTGTGGGGACTGATCCGTACAGCCCTTGCAAGCGTGGCGGATCTGGCTGTGATCCCTATTCAGGATTATCTCTGCCTTGGAAATGAAGCACGCATGAATGCACCTTCCACACTGGGAGACAATTGGAAATGGAGACTGACCAGAGGTCAAATTTCAGATATGACTCTTTATAATATGAAAGAGCTTACAAGGATTTATGGACGCCTTTGTAAGGAACCGGAAGTGGAAGAACCAGAAGAGGATGAAGAGACAGAAACAAAAAAAGAAGCTGAAACAGCAGAAGCCAGACTTGATTGAGAGGAGACATAGAATGGAAGAACAGAATAACAAACCTGAAAAGGAACAGAAACCACAGGCGATGCCTGCCAGAAGCTATATTCTGATGCTCCTTGCGGGGGCGTATCTTGTATATACCGGATATAAACTTTGCAAAAATGTTATAGATGGCGTGGAAGGCGGCAGCTGGGGATTTTTTGCAGCTGGTGTAGGATTTCTGATCGTTGGTATTGCAATGATGGTGATCGGTGTCAAAAATGCTTATCTCAATGATAAAGAGAAGAAAGCACTTGCAGAGCAGAAACAACCCGAAGAGATTACTGCCAGAGAAAAACCAGAACAAAAGAACATGAGCATTGCAGAACGTGCAAGACTTGTAGGGAACCTGGATGACGTGCCGGAAGAAACAGTGGCTGAAGAGCCTGCAGAGGGAACAGAAGTACCGGAAGTAAACCTGGAAAAAGCAGATTCTGAAAAGAACTAATCTGTAACAGAGAAATTAAAATGATAACAAAAATGCCGCAGGAAATTACCTGCGGCGTTTTTTTGCGACTTTTTTGCGGGGGTAGTGCCTGGTATCTGGATTATGTAAGGTGGACCAGCAGAACAGCTGTACCAGAATAATACCGATCAGTGAGCCTCCGCTGTCAAAACAAACGTCTTTGATGGCAGGCGTACGTCCGGAAACAAAAGACTGATGGTATTCATCCAGACCTGCGAAACCTACACAGATGATGCCTGCAATGAGAAATAACCAGAAACCTCGTATTCTGTACACATAAAGAGGAAATGATACTGCAATGGCAAGAAGAAAATATTCTGTCATGTGAGCAGCCTTACGAACATAATAGTGAATCTGGTCAGTTTCGTAAAGTAGTTCCTCGTAACTTTTTCCCTGACTGAGAACCTGGTTTTTTGTTTCCACGATCTTGTAGCTGATCTTGTAACTTAATTCCCCGGACACCTCCCCGGTCTGGGCAGAAAATGAAAAGATCAGATACATCATAAGTATCGCCGGAAGAAAAGAAAGCGGTTTCAGTAATGTAATCAGTACTTTCATGGGTATTAATATAGCATGAGCACCCGGAATTGTAAAGAAAGAATATAAAGGAAGAAAGGCAGGGGACTTTGAATGGGTTGCTGCGAATATCGTGAACAGTAATGGTAATCTTGTCAGTGGCACGCGAAATATGGTATACTGGAAACACTTGATGAAAAACCAAAAGGAGAGGGATCAATGAGTTTAGCAGATGTTACCTTTATAAATATGTGTAAAGATGTGATCGAGAACGGCACCAGTACAGAAGGCGAGAAAGTCCGCCCGGTATGGGAGGATGGCACTCCGGCATATACCATCAAGAAATTTGGTGTGGTCAATCGTTATGACCTCCGGAAAGAATTTCCTGCATTGACACTTCGTAAAACAGCACTGAAAAGCGCCATGGATGAGATTTTGTGGATCTGGCAGCAGAAATCTAATAACATCCATGATCTTCACAGCCATATCTGGGACAGCTGGGCAGATGAAAATGGTTCTATCGGTAAGGCATATGGTTATCAGCTGGGTGTGAAACATCAGTACAGGGAAGGAATGATGGATCAGGTTGACAGGGTTCTTTATGATCTTAAGAATAATCCTTATAGCCGTCGTATTATGACTAATATTTATGTACATCAGGATCTTCATGAGATGAATCTTTATCCATGTGCATATTCCATGACCTTTAATGTGACCAAAGAACCAGGTAAGGATCGACTTACCCTTAATGCCGTTCTGAATCAGCGGTCACAGGATATTCTGGCTGCCAACAACTGGAATGTGTGCCAGTATTCCATTCTTCTGATGATGATTGCCCAGGTATGTGACATGGAAGCAGGAGAACTGGTTCATGTGATTGCAGACTGCCATATTTATGACAGACATATCCCGGTTATCAAAGAACTGATCAGCCGTACACCGTATCCGGCACCGACTGTAAAACTGAACCCGGATGTAAAGGACTTTTATGATTTTACAACGGATGATCTTATTGTGGAAAATTATCAGACCTGGCCGCAGATTAAAAACATTCCCATTGCCATCTGATCCACAGTTTCAGGAAATCAGTAGAAATAAATACAGAAAGGACTTCTATTTATGAATATTATCGTAGCAGCAGACAGTAACTGGGGTATTGGAAAAAACAATCAGCTTCTTGTAAGCATTCCGGCAGACATGAAGATGTTCCGCCAGGAAACTACAGGAAAGGTGGTGGTTATGGGAAGAAAGACTCTGGAAAGTTTTCCCAACGGACTTCCTCTTAAGAACCGTACCAACATTGTCCTTACAGGAAACAAAAATTATAAAGCAAATGGAGCCATTATTGTACACACAATAGAAGAACTTCTGGAAGAAATCAAAAAATATCCTTCTGATGAAGTTTACTGTATTGGTGGGGACAGTGTGTACAAACAGCTTCTTCCTTACTGTGATACAGCCCATGTAACCAAAATTGATTTTGCTTATGAGGCAGACAGTCATTTCCCTAATCTGGACGAGATGCCGGAATGGAAGATCACTGCAGAGAGCGAAGAACAGACATATTTCGATCTGGAGTATACATTTGTAAAATACGAGAGAGTAAAATAAAAATAAGGTGCGGGAATAAAATCCTGCACCTTGTTTTTATTTTATTCGATAACTTTGATCCATCCTTCCGGAGCTTCGATACGTCCCATCTGGATGCCTGTAAGTGTTTTGTAAAGTTTCTTTGTTGTTGGTCCCATTTCTTCCATTCCGCTTGGGAAGCAGATTTCCTTGCCATGGTCTACAATCTTGCCAACAGGAGAGATAACAGCTGCAGTTCCACAGAGACCGCATTCTGCGAAATCTTTGACTTCTTCAAATGGAACTGTACGTTCTTCTACTTTTAATCCAAGATAATGTTCTGCAACATAGATCAGAGAACGACGAGTAATAGATGGAAGAATACTGTCGGATTTCGGTGTTACAACAGTGCCATCTTTGGTAACGAAGATGAAGTTGGCTCCACCTGTTTCCTCAACGTTAGTTCTTGTAGCAGAATCAAGATACATGTTTTCATCAAATCCCTGACGGTGTGCATCCATGATAGCATGAAGGCTCATTGCATAGTTCAGTCCGGCTTTGATGTGACCTGTTCCATGAGGCGCGGCTCTGTCGAAATCTGTGACACGGATTGTGATCGGTTTGGCACCGCCTTTGAAGTACGGTCCTACGGGTGTAGTAAGGATACGGAACTGATATTCATCAGCAGGTTTAACACCGATAACCGGGTTGGTTCCCATAAGGTAAGGACGTACATACAGTGTGGCACCTGATCCATATGGTGGAACATAAGCAGCGTTTGCCTTTACAGTCTGAACAACTGCGTCAATAAAACGGTCTGTTGGGAATGGTGGCATCTCCAGTCTCTTTGCAGAGTTGGAAAGACGTTCTGCGTTCAGGTCAGGACGGAAAGTAACAATATGTCCGTCTTCTGTGGTGTAGGCTTTCAGACCTTCAAATACAGTCTGTGCATACTGGAATACACATGCACATTCATTCAGTACCACATTAGGATCGGTAACAAGAGCTCCTTCGTCCCACTTGCCGTCTTTGAAGTTGGCTACATAACGGTAATCGGTAGGAATATAACCAAATCCGATGCTGCCCCAGTCAATGTTCTTTTTTTCCATAATATATCTTCCTCCAGTCGTATGGATTTCTTTTATTACTGTTTCTTTTACGTACAGCAACGTTCTTTCCATTATTTTAGCACTTTATTGTGGTGACTTCAATGCAAAATTTTAAAATATGTATAGAACCAGGAACAGCCAGGAGGGAACAGCACCTTGTTTTTTATCCTCCCGTTCGCTATAATAAAAGCAATGTTACAGATTGAAAATAGGAGGACGAAATGTATCGAGATCACACAAAAGTAGTACAGATCGGAAACAAAAAGATAGGCGGAGGGAATCCTGTACTGATCCAGTCCATGACCAATACCAAAACAGAAGATGTGGAGGCTACGGTAAAGCAGATTCTGGAGCTGGAGGCGGCAGGATGTGAGATTATCCGCTGTGCTGTGCCTACGATGGAGGCAGCAGAAGCGCTTGCAGAGATCAAGAAACAGATCCATATCCCACTGGTGGCTGATATTCACTTTGATTACCGTCTGGCAATCGCTGCTATGGAAAATGGTGCAGACAAGATCCGTATTAATCCGGGGAATATTGGAAGCAGAGAACGGATCCAGGCGGTGGTAGATGTGGCAAAAGAACGGAATATCCCTATTCGTGTGGGAGTAAACAGCGGGTCTCTGGAAAAAGAACTGGTAGAAAAATACCATGGTGTAACAGCAGAAGGACTGGTAGAAAGTGCACTGGACAAAGTTCATATCATTGAAGAAATGGGCTATGATAATCTGGTAATCAGTATCAAATCTTCTGATGTGATGATGTGTGCCAGAGCCCATGAGCTTATTGCAGAAAAAACAGACCACCCTCTTCATGTGGGTATCACAGAAGCAGGAACTCTTTATTCCGGCAACATCAAATCGGCAGTAGGACTGGGAATCATTCTCTATCAGGGTATTGGGGATACTATTCGTGTTTCCCTTACAGGAGCACCACTGGAAGAGATCAAGTCAGCCAAAAGAATCCTCAAAACTCTGGGACTCCGCAAAGGGGGGATAGAGGTTGTATCATGTCCTACCTGTGGACGTACCCGTATTGACCTGATCGGTCTTGCGAATAAGGTAGAAGCCATGGTCCAGGATATTCCGCTGGATATCAAAGTGGCAGTAATGGGCTGCGTAGTCAACGGACCAGGGGAAGCCAAAGAAGCAGATATTGGTATTGCCGGAGGTGTTGGCGTAGGACTTCTCATCAAAAAAGGTGAGATTGTAAAAAAAGTTCCGGAAGATCAGCTTCTGGATACTCTGAGAGAAGAACTGCTTCACTGGGAAAACTGAGGAGCAGTATTAGAGGAGCAGTTATTTCATGGAAAAAGAGTTTTTTGACGTATTTCCTAATCTGAAAGTAAAAGATCAGCTGAAAGAATGGCTGGACATGGTAAAAGTCACCAGAGTATCCTGTAATCCGGACAAAACCAGACTGTGGGTATATATTGCAAGTGACCGGTGGATTCATAAGAAGTTCATCCTGGCACTGGAGGACCAGATCAGGAAGCAGTGTTTTCCCGGCATTGAGATCCAGATCAAGGTCATTGAGAAATTTCACCTGTCCAGACAGTACACACCGGATAATTTTCTGGAAGTTTATCATTCCAGTATGGAACTGGAACTGAAAAACTATAATATGCTGGAGTACAATCTGTTTAAGCGTGCAGAGATCAGTTTTCCCACAGAAGATGAAATGGAACTAAAACTTCCGGATTCTGTGATCTCCAGGGAAAAAAGTGAGATCCTTGTAGAATATCTCCAGAAGGTTTTCTGTGAGCGATGTGGAATGAATCTGAAGATCAATCTGCAGTTTGTCGAGGTAAAAGAAAGCAAATACCGAAAGAATGCAGCTTTGCAGATCCGCCAGGAAGTAGCCAATGTTCTGAAACATGCCAAACTTGCAGAAGCAGCTTCTGAAGAACAGAAAGAAGAGACAAAAGAAGAACAGAACAAAAAGGGCGAAAAGAAACCGACAGAAAATACTCAGCAGAAATCCGGTCAGAAGAAAGCTTTCGAGAAAAAAAGATTTCAGGGTGACTATAAGGGAGGTTTCCGCAAGGACAGTAATCCGGATGTTGTATATGGGAGGGATTTTGAAGGAGAAACCATAGATCTATCTGCCATTACAGGAGAAATGGGTGAGGTGATCATCCGGGGACAGATTATGGATGTAGAAGCCAGAGAGATCCGTAATGAAAAAACCATCCTGATCTTTCCTGTTACAGATTTTACAGATTCTATTGTAATCAAAATGTTCCTGCGGAATGAACAGGTACCAGAAGTAACAGCAGAAGTCAAAAAAGGTGCTTTTCTGAAATTTAAAGGCGTTACCACCATTGACCGTTTTGACAGCGAGCTGACAGTAGGTTCCATTTCCGGCATCAAAAAGATCGCAGACTTCCGTAGCAGCCGTATGGATACCAGTCCCCAGAAACGTGTGGAGCTTCACTGCCATACCAAAATGAGTGATATGGATGGTGTTACAGAAGCCAAGGCACTGGTAAAACGGGCATATGAGTGGGGGCATAAGGCTATTGCCATTACAGACCATGGTGTGGTACAGGCTTTCCCGGAAGCCAATCACTGTTTTGATGCGTGGGGAGGATGTGTCCCCAAGGAATCTGATTTCAAAGTTCTTTATGGTATGGAAGCCTATCTGGTAGACGACATGAAGGGAATCGTAACCAACAGTAAAGGCCAGTCCATGGATGAAAAGTTTGTAGTATTTGATATTGAGACCACAGGCTTTTCTCCACTGACCTGCCAGATCATAGAAATCGGAGCGGTTCTTGTAGAAAACGGACAGATCACAGACAGATTTTCTACCTTTGTAAATCCCAAAGTACCGATTCCTTTCCGTATAGAGCAGCTTACCAGCATCAATGATTCCATGGTTATGGATGCACCGGATATTGAGACAGTACTTCCGCAGTTTATGGAATTCTGCAAAGGGGCAGTCATGGTAGCACATAATGCGGATTTTGATATGAGTTTTATTATAGAAAACTGCCGCCGGCAGGGTCTTCCGGAAGAATATACTTATGTAGATACGGTAGGAATGGCGCGTTTCCTTCTCCCTGCGCTGAACCGTTTCAAACTGGATACGGTAGCCAAGGCAGTAGGTGTATCTCTGGATCATCACCATCGTGCAGTAGATGATGCAGCCTGTACAGCAGAGATCTTTGTGCGTTTTGTGGAAATGCTGAGAGAACGGGATATATTTGACGTAGATACTCTGAATGACCAGAGTAATGTTTCTGTAAATACCATCAAGAAACTGCCTACTTATCATGCAATTATCCTTGCCAGGAATGAAACAGGAAGAATCAATCTCTACAAACTGGTAAGCCAGTCTCATCTGAAATACTACAGAAGACGGCCGCGAGTGCCAAAGAGTCTGTTTCTTAAACTGAGAGAAGGACTCCTTATTGGAAGTGCCTGTGAAGCAGGAGAACTGTACCAGGCTCTTCTTCGTAATGCACCGGAACCGGAAATCGCAAGGCTGGTGGATTTCTATGATTATCTGGAAATCCAGCCACTGGGAAACAATGCATTCATGATCGCTGATGAAAAAAATGACCGGGTTACTTCCAATGAGGATCTGATCGAGCTGAACAAAAAGATCGTTAAACTTGGAGACCAGTTCAAGAAACCGGTAGTGGCTACCTGTGACGTGCATTTTATGGATCCGGAAGATGAAATCTACCGTCGCATCATTATGGCTGGAAATGGATTTTCCGATGCAGATAATCAGGCACCTCTGTATCTTCGTACGACAGAGGAAATGCTGGAAGAGTTTTCCTATCTGGGAAGTGAAAAAGCAGAAGAAGTAGTCATAACGAATACCAATAAGATTGCAGATATGATCGAGAAGATTTCGCCCATCCATCCGGACAAATACCCTCCGGTAATCGAGAATTCAGATCAGGACCTGAAAGATATCTGTTTTACCAAAGCCCACGAAATGTACGGCAAGGAGCTTCCGAAGATTGTTGAGGACAGACTGAATCGGGAACTGAATTCTATTATTTCCAATGGATATGCGGTTATGTATATCATTGCACAGAAGCTGGTATGGAAGTCTAATGAAGATGGTTATCTGGTTGGTTCCAGGGGGTCTGTAGGATCTTCACTTGCGGCAACCATGTCCGGTATCACAGAGGTAAATCCTCTGCCTCCTCATTATCTCTGCCCAAACTGTAAGTACAGTGATTTTGACTCACCGGAAGTAAAGAAATTCGGTGGTATGGCAGGATGTGACATGCCTGACAAGGTTTGCCCTCACTGTGGAACCAAGATGAACAAAGAAGGATTTGATATTCCTTTTGAGACTTTCCTGGGATTCAAAGGAGATAAAGAGCCTGATATTGACCTGAACTTTTCCGGTGAATATCAGGCAAATGCACACAGATATACAGAGGTTATTTTTGGCAAGGGTCAGACTTTTAAAGCAGGTACCATTGGTACACTTGCAGAAAAAACTGCTTTCGGTTATGTGAAGAATTATTACGAGGAGCGTGGTCAGCACAAAAGATACTGCGAGATCAACCGTATTGTTCAGGGCTGTACCGGTATCAGACGTACCACAGGTCAGCATCCAGGTGGAATCATCGTTCTTCCTGTAGGGGAGGAAATCGAGAAGTTTACACCTGTACAGCATCCTGCCAATGACGAAAACAGTGATATTATCACTACACATTTTGATTATCATTCCATTGACGGAAACCTTCTGAAACTGGATATTCTGGGACACGATGATCCGACCATGATCCGTATGCTGGAAGACCTTACCGGTTTAAGTGCCAGGGATGTTCCGTTGGACAGTAAGGAAGTTATGTCACTTTTTGCAGGTACGGATGCATTGGGAATCAAACCGGAAGATATTGAAGGATGTAAACTTGGATGTCTGGGAATTCCGGAGTTTGGTACAGATTTTGCCATGCAGATGCTGATTGATACCAAGCCGAAATATTTTTCGGATCTGGTGCGTATTGCAGGACTTTCCCATGGTACAGACGTATGGCTTGGTAATGCCCAGACTCTTATCGAAGAGGGAAAGGCTACCATTTCCACAGCCATCTGTACACGAGATGATATTATGATCTATCTGATCAGCATGGGGGTAGAGAGCAGTCTTGCCTTTACGATCATGGAAGCAGTTCGTAAAGGTAAGGGTCTTCGGGATGAATGGGAAGCCACTATGAGAGAACATAATGTGCCGGAATGGTACATATGGTCCTGTAAAAAGATCAAGTATATGTTCCCGAAAGCCCATGCTGCGGCATATGTTATGATGGCATGGCGTATTGCCTGGTTTAAAGTATTTAAGCCACTGGCTTATTATGCGGCATTTTTTAGTATTCGTGCTACTGCTTTTTCTTATGAGACCATGTGTATGGGACGTGAGAGACTGGATTTTTATCTGTCAGAGATCCGTAAGAAAGGCGACCAAGCTACCAAGAAAGAACAGGATTCCATTCGTGACATGCGTATTGTCCAGGAAATGTATGCTAGAGGTCTGGAATTTATGCCCATTGACCTTTATCGGGCAAAAGCCAACCGGTTTCAGATCATAGATGGGAAACTGATGCCTTCTCTGAACAGTATTGACGGTATGGGAGACAAGGCAGCAGAGGCAGTAGTGGATGCAGCCAAAAACGGCAAATTCCTTTCTAAGGATGATTTCAGAGACAGAACCAAAGTCAGTAAGACAGTCATTGACCTGATGGATGATCTGGGTATTTTTGGGGATATTCCCCAATCCAATCAGTTTTCACTGTTTGATGGAGTACTTGTCTGAGAGAATAAATGCAGAGATTACAGAGCTCAGAAAATATATGTTACAATTTTATTAAATCAAGGAGAAGGAAAATGAAAAAAGAGGAATTAAGATATCTTCAGAGACTGGCAGAGCTTTATCCTACCATCGGTAAGGCATCCACAGAGATCATTAATCTCCAGTCCATTCTGAACCTGCCCAAGGGGACTGAACACTTCATGTCAGATATTCATGGAGAATACGAAGCATTTTCCCATGTTATGCGTAATGGTTCCGGCGCTGTCCGTAAAAAGATTGACGATGTGTTTGGACATACATTAAGTAACAGCGACAAGCGGGCACTTGCCACACTGATCTATTATCCTAAAGAGAAGATCCGTCTGGTAAAAAAAACAGAAGAAGACATGGAAAACTGGTATAAGATCACCCTTTACCGTCTTATTGAAGTATGCAAGACCACAGCTTCCAAATACACCAGATCTAAGGTACGCAAAGCACTGCCGACAGATTATGCCTATGTGATAGAAGAGCTGATCACAGAAAAGGCAGAAGTCCTGGATAAAGAAGCTTATTATGATTCCATAGTCAATACCATTATCCAGATCAAAAGAGCAGAGAATTTTATCATTGCTCTTGCAGAACTGATCCAGAGACTGGTTGTGGATCATCTGCATATCCTGGGAGATATTTTTGACAGGGGGCCAGGACCACATTTTATTATGGACTGTCTTATGGAATATCATTCCCTTGATATTCAGTGGGGAAATCATGATGCTGTATGGATGGGTGCAGCAGTGGGACAGAAATCCTGCATTGCAACTGTAATCCGTAACAGTATCCGTTATGGCAATCTGGATATTCTGGAAGATGGATACGGAATCAATATGCTTCCGCTGGCTACATTTGCCATGGAAGTTTACAAAGACGATCCCTGCGATGCTTTTGAGCTGAAGGGAACTGCCCATTATACTGCAATGGAAAAAGAAGTGAGCCAGAAAATGCACAAAGCGATTTCTGTAATCCAGTTCAAACTGGAAGGACAGCTGATCCGCAGACACAAAGAATTTCAGATGGAAAACAGATGCCTTCTTCACAGGGTCGATCCGGAAAAAGGCACCATCACACTTCCGGACGGAAAAGAATATCCTATGATCGACTGTAATTTACCTACTGTTGACTGGAAACATCCTTATGATCTCACTCCGGGAGAAAAAGATGTTATGGAGCGTCTGGAGGTGGCTTTCCGTAACTGTGAGAAACTTCAGAATCACATGCGTCTCCTTCTGGATAAAGGGGGATTATATAAGATTTACAATGGCAATCTTCTTTTCCATGGCTGTATTCCCCTTAATGAAGATGGCAGTCTGAAGGAAGTGCAGATCTACGGCAAAACTTATAAAGGCAAAGAACTTTATGATGTGCTGGAAACTTATGTCCGGAGAGCTTTTTTTGCTGTGGATAATGAAGAACAGCGGAAGGGCAGGGATATTCTCTGGTTTATCTGGGCAAGCCCCAATTCTCCTCTGTTTGGCAAGGACAAGATGACTACTTTTGAACGGTATTTTATTAAAGATCCTGCTACCCATAAAGAAATAAAAGGTGCGTATTATCATCTTCTGGAAAATGAAGAAGTAGTAAACGGAATGCTCCGGGAGTTTGGTCTGAATCCGGAGGAAGGACATATCATCAACGGACATGTTCCGGTACATCAGGGCGAAGGAGAAAGCCCTGTAAAATGTGACGGTAAAGTGATCGTTATTGATGGCGGATTCTGCAAAGCCTATCAGAAAGTTACAGGAATTGCAGGGTATACCCTTATTTACAATTCCTATGGCCTGATCCTGTCAGCCCATGAGCCATTTACATCTGCTGATAGTGCAGTGGCAGAAGAAAAAGATATTGTGTCCAACAGAGTTGCAGTTCATTATACTTCCCAAAGAAGACTGGTAGGAGACACCGATACAGGAAAACAGTTGAAAGAGAGAATTGCCGAGCTGATGCTTCTTCTGGATGCATACCGCAAAGGTATCATAAAAGAGAAAAAGTAGTTGCAAAATACAAAAAAATAAATTCTTTACTTGTTTTGCAGGGTTCTATATAATGGTAATTGTTTGTAACACAATGGATGAAAATCACAAAACACAGAATAAGGAGAAAATGAAATATGGGCGGAATTTTTGGAGTAGCTTCAAAATCCAGCTGTGTGCTGGACCTGTTTTTTGGAATTGATTATCACTCTCATTTGGGAACCAGAAGAGGTGGAATGGCTGTTTATGATCCGGAAAAGGGATTTGACAGGGCAATACATAACATCGAAAACTCGCCTTTTCGTACAAAGTTTGACAGAGATGTATCAGAACTTCAGGGATGTCTGGGAATCGGCTGTATTTCAGATAACGAACCTCAGCCTCTGCTTGTAAGGTCTCATCTGGGAAATTTTGCCATTACTACAGTAGGTAAGATCAACAATATGGATGAACTGATTGAAGACTGCTTTAAGAATGGACATACTCACTTTCTGGAAATGAGTGGAGGAAATGTAAACCCTACAGAAATGGTTGCTTCTCTTATTAACCAGAAAGCCAGCATTCTTGAGGGAATCCATTATGCACAGGAAAAGATCAAAGGTTCCATGACAATGATCCTTCTTACACCGGAGGGACTGTACGCTGCCAGAGACCGTCTGGGACGGACGCCTCTGATCATAGGACGCAAAGAAGGCGCCCATTGTGTTTCTTTTGAAAGTCATGCATACATTAATCTCGGTTATGAAGATGAAAAGAACCTGGGACCTGGTGAAGTGGTATTTGTAACACCGGAGGGAATCGAAGTTCTCCAGAAACCCGGAGATAAGATGCGTATATGTTCCTTCCTGTGGGTATACTATGGATATCCTACTTCTACCTATGAGGGCGTCAATGTAGAGGAAATGCGTTACAAATGCGGTGACATGCTGGCTATGCGGGATGCAGGACAGATTTCTCCTGATATCGTGGCAGGAGTTCCGGATTCCGGTATTGCTCATGCCATTGGCTATGCCAATCGTTCCGGTGTGCCTTTTGCCCGCCCGTTTATTAAATATACTCCTACCTGGCCCAGATCTTTTATGCCGACACAGCAGTGCCAGCGTAACCTTATAGCAAGAATGAAGCTGATCCCGGTACATAAGCTGATCAAAGATAAGAGTCTTCTGATGATTGATGATTCAATTGTACGTGGTACTCAGCTTCGTGAGACGACAGAATTTCTGTACAACAATGGTGCAAAAGAAGTGCATATCAGACCTGCATGTCCGCCATTACTGTACGGCTGCAAATACCTGAATTTTTCCCGTTCCAAGTCAGAAATGGATCTGATCACCAGACGGGTGATCGCCAGAAGAGAAGGCGAAAATGTAGATGATAAGATCCTTGCAGACTATGTGGATCCGGATTCCACCAATTACAAAGAAATGTTGGAAGAGATTCGCAAAGAACTGAAGTTTACTACTCTGAAATATCATCGTCTGGATGATCTTATTGCATCCATTGATATTGAACCATGTAAGCTCTGTACATATTGCTGGAACGGAAAAGAATGATCCTCTGAGGGGGATTTCTGACCAAAAGGATCTGACTATGTACGAAAGGTGATGACTGATGAAAAAAAAAGAGAGACTGAAAATACTGCTGGTCATTCTGATCGCTGTTTTTATGATGTTTGGTGCAGCAGCCCTTCTCCTTGGCAGTTTCCGCAGAAGCCAGCAGAAATACCAGGAGAAAAAAGAAGCATTGTCTGCACTGGATCAGGTTCCTACGGTAGTGCCTACAGAGGGCGTTTCAGTAACTCCTTCTCCCAGTCCCACACCCAGACCGACTGCTACGCCAACCCCAATTCCTGTTAAGGCGGAGACCTTTAATCCGGATGATTTCTGGGATTACTGGTACAGTACAGACGGACTGGTAACGGTCAATGTTTATGATATCAGCCAGGAGAGTATTTCTTTTAGTTTTTATCAGACAGACCGAAACCAGACAGATGCTGTTTCTGCTGATATAAAAGCCAAAGTAGCTGGAAATGCAGCTAATTTTTCCTTCACAGATTCTGCAGGAAACTATGCAACAGGAAACCTGGTTTTTGACAGTGGTGAGCTGTATATGAGTATTTCCACAGGAGAACCTGTTTACAGCATCTACCCCAATATAAAATGCATCATGAGCAGAACTCAGGTGCAGCCTGTACCGGATCCTACCGCTACCCCTGTGCCGGAGGAAACAGAAAAAACACAGGTTAATACAGAAACAGGAGAATATTTTTTTCCAGAAAGCAGCAGTCGTTATCTTACAGATGAAGAGATCAATGCTTATTCTTCTGCTCAGCTGGAGCTTGCCAAGAATGAGATTTATGCCCGTCATGGCAGAAGGTTTGTGACAGAATATATAGCAGATTATTTCAACAGCAAATCCTGGTATCAGGGAACTATAGATCCAGAGACCTTTGATTCTCAGCAGGATTCCATATTTAATGAATATGAGATCGCCAATATAAACAAGATTGCACAGATAGAAGAACAGAAAGCAGCAAAGGGAAAGTAAATCAAAACAAAACCCGAAGTCCTATGAGCAATGTTCATAGAGCTTCGGGTTTTCTGTTTCCTGGAAGTCTGTAATAAGACTGAGATCATTTGACAGGCTTCTTGTTGTTGGTTCTGCCAACCAGGTAATCAATACTGGTGTTGTAATAATCTGCCAGACGGATCAGCATTTCGATGGGAATTCCACGAGAACCTGTTTCATAATGAGAATAGGAACGCTGACTGATGTGCAGGATTTCGCTGATCTGTTTCTGAGATAGATCGGAGTCGTTGCGAAGATCCTGAATACGTTGAAATTTCATGAAAAATACCTCCTTTATGTAGAAAGTATAAAACAGCACGAAATGTGCTATTGCAATTTGGAGCGAAATGGACTACAATAAAATTTCAGAGCTGTTTTTCTGATTATAACATCTTTTTTCATTCTGGTCTCTCTGATCAGTAAAAATCCCTTTTTATTAAAAATAAATGTAACTATTCAGCAGGTAATTGTGAAGGTACTGAACAGTTAAGAATAAATATGGAGATGAATGCAGGAAACATAGTCGGGATGAATCCTGCAGAAAGGAGAAATATGTTTGCAAGTGTATTATCAGCAGCAATTCTGGGGATGGAAGTGCATCCAATTCAGGTGGAGGCAGATGTCAGCGATGGTCTGCCAAGCTTTACCATGGTAGGATTTCCATCAGCCCAGGTAAAAGAAGCCCAGGACAGGGTAAGGACTGCCCTGAAAAATAATGGGATTGCCCTTCCTCCCAAAAGAATCACCGTAAATTTTGCCCCGGCAGATATCAAGAAAGAAGGAGCAGGATTTGATCTGCCTCTGGCTGCAGCAGTGCTGGCAGCAGGAGAGATCCTGAAACCGGAACATCTGAAAGGGGTGATGATGGCAGGAGAATTGAGTCTCAATGGAGAAATCCATGCAATTTCCGGGATTCTTCCTATGGTGATCAGAGCAAGAGAAGAAAAATGCAGATTCTGTGTGGTGCCGAAAGGGAATCTGAAAGAAGCCAGTCTTATTCCTGATATGAAGGTGATGGGTGTAAAGAATCTGAAAGAAATGATCCTGTATCTGAAAGAACCGGAAAAATATAAAGAAACAGAAGAAAAGGAACCGCAGCTGACAGAGGACAATGTGCCCGATTTCAGTGACATCCGGGGACAGGAAAGCCTGAGAAGAGCTGTGGAAATTGCAGTCAGTGGTTTTCATAATCTACTTATGATCGGGCCACCTGGTGCAGGGAAGACCATGGTGGCAAGACGGATTCCGGGGATCATGCCCGCCCTGACGTTTGAAGAAGGGCTGGAACTGACCAAAATCTACAGCATTGCAGGACTTCTTTCTCCCCATGATCCCCTGATCCGCAACAGACCATTTCGGAGTCCTCATCATACCTGCTCTGCACAGGCACTGGCAGGAGGCGGGCGGAATCCCAGACCAGGAGAAATTACTTTGGCACACAGAGGGGTGCTGTTTCTGGATGAAATGCCAGAGTTTTCCAGAAGAAGTCTGGAGATTTTGCGGCAGCCTATGGAAGATAAGGTGATCCACATTTCCAGAGTTTACGGAAATTATGATTTTCCTGCACATTTTATTCTCTGTGCAGCTATGAATCCCTGTCCCTGTGGTCATTATCCGGATATGAATCTTTGTCGGTGTACACCTTCTCAGGTGAATAAATACCTGGGAAAAATCAGTCAGCCTCTTCTGGACAGGCTGGATCTTTGTGCAGAGGCAGAAGCAGTAGATTTTGAAAAGATCAGCAGCGGGGTCAGAGGAGAGTCTACAAGAGATATCCGGAAACGGGTAGAAAAGGTACAGGAGATTCAGAGAGAACGATACAGAGCTGAAAAGATCCAGTTTAACGGAGAACTGAAAGGAAGTCAGATTGAAAAATACTGTCAGCTGGATCAGGAAGGAACCAGACTTATGAAACTGGCTTTTCAGCATATGTCTTTTAGTGCCAGAGCCTATCACCGGATTCTGAAAGTTGCCAGGACCATTGCAGATATGGACGGCTCGGAGCTGATCAGAAAGAATCATATTGGAGAGGCTCTGTCCTATCGGGCTTTTGACAAAAAATATTGGAACTGAAGAGGAATAAAAAAGGAAAAGAAGAGGTATTTTATATGGAAGGAACTCAGAAATTCAACATTCAGAAAATTCCATCTCGAGATGAAAAATATCCGGAGAGACTGAAAGTCTGTGGAAATATGCCGGAGCAGCTCTACCTGAAGGGTGTTTTTCCGGAGAATCAGAAACCAACAGCAGCTATTGTAGGTGCCAGGGCAAGCAGTGCCTATGGTAGGATACAGGCATTCCGGTATGCAAGAGAATTGAGTAGGGCAGGCGTGCAGATCATCAGCGGAATGGCATATGGGATAGATACAGAAGCACACAAAGGTGCTTTGGAAGGAGGCACCCCTACCTTTGCAGTACTGGGAAATGGAGTAGATATCTGTTATCCCGCAGGAAACAGACAGCTGTATCAGAGGATTTTGAGAACAGGAGGAGGGATTCTCAGCGAATATCCGGAAGGAACGGAGGCGAGAAATTATTATTTTCCTCTCAGGAACCGTATCATCAGTGGACTGGCAGATCTGGTGCTGATTGTGGAGGCAAGAGAAAAAAGCGGATCACTGATCACAGCCCAGTGGGCACTAGAACAGGGAAAGACAGTTTTTGCACTGCCGGGACCAGTAAATGAAGACCTGTCCAGAGGCTGCCACAAGCTGATCTATGACGGCGCAGGAATTGCCTACACACCGGAAGTACTGCTTCAGGAATTGAAGATTAATTGTAAAAATAAAATAAAATCGCCGGGAAAAAATGACTTAGTACTTGCAAGGGATTTAAAATTGGTGTATAGTTGTCTCGATTTACGACCAAAATCTACGGATTATCTGATACAGAAAACCGGTATTCCCCATGAGGCAATGGGGAGTATTTTACTGGAATTAAAATTATCTGGATTGATACGGGAGATCGGAAGGCATCATTATATTAAAGAAGCCTGAACTGTACAGCGTAAGGGTTGCTGTGTACTGGTAATCTCCGGTAAGTCCAGCAGAAATAGGAGAGGTAAAATGGCGAAATATCTGGTGATAGTAGAGTCACCTGCAAAAGTAAAAACAATTAAGAAATTTCTTGGGAGTAATTATGATGTACAGGCGTCCAACGGACATGTAAGAGATTTCCCCAAGAGTCAGTTCGGAATTGATGTAGAGAACGATTTTGAGCCGAAATATATTACAATACGTGGAAAGGGAGAATTGCTGGCCAATCTCCGTAAGGCAGCCAAGAAAGCAGATAAGATCTATCTTGCAACTGACCCTGACCGTGAAGGAGAAGCAATTTCCTGGCATCTTATGCAGGCACTGAAAGAAGATCCAAAGAAAATGAGCAGGATTACTTTTAACGAGATCACCAAGACAGCTGTAAAGAATTCTATCAAACAGCCAAGACAGCTGGATATGAATCTGGTAGATGCACAGCAGGCACGTCGAATGCTGGACCGT
>URXG01000041.1 GCA_900551715.1 uncultured Blautia sp.
CTCATTACTTAAACTGTTAGAATGTAGGATGCAATGGTATATCGACTTCATCACTAAAGTAACGAGAATGCGGCGCACAGTTATTCAAACAGACAGATTGTCCTATAGACGATATTCATAAAAGGCAGTATACTGTTTTTTGAATAAACCCATGTATGAAAGGAGAAAAGTTCCATGTGGGAAAAAATCAATAAAATTTTAAAAGGGCAGGTTGTAACTTCCATCATCTATATAGCATTTGGAGTCTGCCTTGTGTGTATGCCGGTGAATATGATTAATGTGATCTGTAAATTTGTGTTCGGGATTCTCCTGATACTGGTAGGTCTTTACCATATTCTGATCTACGTTGCAGAGAAGCTCAGCGCAACCATCTTTGACCTGTTTTCCGGAGGAGTTCTCCTGGTTGTAGGAGTATTCCTGTTTATGAATCCGCAGATTGTGATCAAGCTTCTGCCGGTACTTCTAGGAACCTTTATTCTGGTAGACAGTATCTGGACACTGAAGGGAAGCTTTCGCCTGAAAAAAAGGAACATGGGTACCTGGAAATTCCTTCTGATCGGCAGTCTGATCTTTATTGGTCTTGGTATTGCGCTTGTAGTGAATCCCTTTACCATGGCAAAATATATGGTGATCTTCGCAGGATATATTTTCCTTGTCAACGGAATCCTGGACCTGATTTTCATGATCCTTCTGAAAAAAGGTCTGAAAGAACTGAAACAGGATCTGGAAGCGGTGGATGCAGAGGGAGAATTCACAGACGAAGAATCCTCGGATGCCCCGGAAGATTTGCCAGATCCGGAACCAGAATACACCCCATGGAGCCAGCGGGAAGAAGTCTGGAATACCACACAGAATGGCTCATCCCCCATTTCAGAAGAATCTGAAGAAGAACCTGAAATGGAAGACGACTCCATGGAAACAGACCAGCCACAGGAGGATTCTGTGGAAACAGAAGCTACAGCTACAGGAGACTTCCACCTGACTGATGACGACCTGTCTGATACCAAAGATGAGAATGTTTTTTCTTTCCTCCGGAAAAACAAAAAATCCAGGGAAGAAGATAAATAAAAATACATTCATATCACTGACAGTGATAAAAAGGAGGACACTATGAAAGAGAAAAAACTGAAAACCGTATTAATTATGAGCTTTATGGCAATTCTGTTGCTGGCATTGCCGGTATCGGCAGCAACACCAAGACTAAACAAAACAAGTACATCTGTTTATATTGGAAAGACAGTACAGCTAAAAGTTACCGGAAAGAAAAATTCAAAAATAAAATGGAAATCCAGCAACAGCAACATAGCATTTGTTTCTTCCAGTGGCAAAGTGACCGGAAAAAAGAAAGGAACTTGCATTATTTCAGGAAGAACAGGAAACAGAATCCTGAAATGCAAAGTGACAGTAAAAAGAATCGACGTTTCCAAATATCTGAGACCTGTCTGGAGCTCAAATAAAAGCTTTAATCAGATGCATAAAATCCTTGGTATGAATAGAATTGCAGTAAACAAAGGTAATGATAAACGATATTCCTATACAGGATCATTAAAAAGCTCTTATATATCAAACGTATGCCTGGGAAAAGAATACGAAAATAAACCAGGATGTTTTTCAATCTATATAAAAGATACCAGATGCACCTGTGGAGGAGTAACTATAGGTACCCCAAAAAGCAATGTCAGAAAATTACTGACCAGAGCAGGCTGGAAATATTATGGTTATAATGAATATGCAAAAGGAATGTGGAGTCTTTTAATATCATACAGAAATAGTAAAGTATCTGATATGATGATTCAGGCTTGGGATTAACCAGCACCCTGCCCGTTTCAGGAAAACCTGAAACAATAGATTGTTTATCGTGAACATCCACACCAACATCTTCCCTCTGGAAGAACGCAGCTTATTTTCACAACCAACTCCATAAGACCAAACTACCTCTGTACACAAGTCCAGGGGTGTGAAGAGGGGACCGGCCAGGTCCCCTTTTCGTTTCTTTTATACTTCCCCAAAGTAAATGTTTCACTTCTTTTTTTAAAAGAAATTTTTGCCCTTTAAACTATATTTATTCTGTTTCTTGGGAATGAAAAATATTCTTTTCATAAAAAATGAAAAAAGAACATGTTTCTTGATTTTTTATCATGGTGCAAACTCCTTTGAAATTTTATAATAATATCAACTTGAAAAGCACGAAGTTAAAAGAAAAGGAGCGAACGACACTATGAAAATGAAGAAATTAACAGCAATGAGCATGGCAGTTATGATGGCTGCAACAATGATTCCTGCAGTACCTACGATGGCAGCAGATGGAGGGAAAGTTTATTATCTGAACTTCAAACCAGAAGCAGACGAAGCATGGCAGAATCTTGCAAAAGCCTACACAGAAGAAACAGGAACAGAAGTTACAGTTGTAACTGCAGCATCCGGACAGTATGAGACAACTCTTCAGTCTGAAATGGCAAAAAGTGATGCACCTACTCTGTTTCAGGTAAATGGACCTGTTGGTCTGAAAAGCTGGAAAGATTACTGCTACGATCTGAAAGATGCAGAGATCACAAAAGGTCTTACTTCCGATGCATATGAACTGAAAGACGGAGATGCAGTTGATGGTATTGCATATGTAATCGAATCTTATGGACTTATTGTTAATAAGACATTACTTGACAAAGCAGGATATTCTCTTGACGATATCAAGAGCTATGATGATCTCAAAAAAGTTGCAGATGATATCCAGGCAAGAAAAGATGAACTTGGCGTGAAAGGTGCTTTCACATCAGCAGGTATGGACGGATCCTCTGACTGGAGATTCAAAACACATCTGGCAAATCTTCCGATCTACTATGAATACAAAGAAGACGGAATTGATGATACAGACGCTATCAAAGGAACTTACCTTGACCAGTACAAGAACCTTTTTGATCTGTACATCACAGATTCCACCTGTGATGGAGCTGAACTTTCTGCAAAAACAGCAGATGACTCCAGAAACGAGTTCGTAAACGGTGAAGCAGTATTCTATCAGAATGGTACCTGGGAGTATGCAGAACTGTCCAAGACATACAGTGATGATGAAATGGCTATGATCCCGATTTACTTCGGCGTAGACGATGAAAACGAAGGACTTGCAACCGGTACAGAAAACTACTGGTGCGTAAACAAAAATGCATCTGACGAAGATATTCAGGCAACACTGGATTTCATGAACTGGTGTGTAACCTCTGAAACAGGAACAAAATCTATGTCAGAAGACATGGGATTCACAATTCCATTTGAGACAGCTGCGGATAGTACAAACGTATTTGTAAAAAATGATGCCGATTATACAGAAGCTGGTCTGACTCCTGTATCATGGAACTTTACAACAATGCCTTCTGAAGAATGGAAAAACGGTCTTGGTACAGCTCTTACTGCATATGCAGCAGGTACAGGTTCCTGGGATGACGTTGTAAGTGCATTTGTTGACGGATGGGCAACAGAAAAAGCACTTTCTGAATAATTTGAAAATCAGGTAATTACAGGGGAGGCGAGTTTGTCAGCCTCCCCCTGTTGATGAAAAGAGAGGGGACCTTTCATGGTAGGAAAAACAATCAAAAAGTGGTGGCCGATTTTTGTACTGCCTACATTTGCAGCTTTTGTAATCGGTTTTTTATGGCCCTTTATCTGGGGCATTTATCTTTCGTTTTGTAAATTCACAACGGTAAATGATGTTACCTTCGTAGGATTTTCCAATTATTCCAAGATTCTTTTAGATAATACCTTCAGTCATTCATTCTGGCTGACCGTTGTTTTCGCATTTGTATCCAGTGTTCTGATCAACGTACTTGCTTTCTGCATCGCGCTGGCATTGACAAAGGGCTATAGAGGAACCAATGCATTCCGTACTGTGTTCTTTATGCCGAACCTGATCGGTGGTATCGTACTTGGTTATATCTGGCAGACATTGCTGAATGGTCTCCTTTCCAAATGGGGACAGCCTCTTCTGTCACTTTCTGCCAGAAACGGATTTATCGGTATGCTGATCCTTCTTATGTGGCAGCAGATTGGTTATATGATGATCATTTACATTGCAGGTCTTAACAATGTATCACCAGATCTTATTGAAGCAGCCAAAATTGACGGAGCTACCAGCAGACAGATTCTTTTTAAGATCAAGGTTCCTATGATCATGCCTTCTGTCACCATCTGTACATTCCTGACCCTTACCAACGGATTCAAAATGTTTGACCAGAACCTTTCTCTTACAGGCGGAGATCCTGGTAAACAGTCTCAGTTACTGGCTCTTAATATTTATGATACATTCTATGCAAGAAGCGGACCACAGTGGAAAGGTATCGGACAGGCAAAAGCAGTGGTATTTTTCCTGCTGGTTATTGTGATCGCATTGGTACAGCTTAAAGCAACATCATCTAAGGAGGTGCAGCAGTAATGGAGAATAAGAAAAAGAACCCTATTGCATCGATCGCGCTTACGATTGTCTGCATTCTCTGGATGTATCCGATAGTTTTGATCCTGATCAATGCGCTGAAAAAAGAAGTAGCTATCACTACTTCAGGAGTATTCAGTTTACCAACATCTGAAACATGGAACGGTCTCGCCAATTTCGTGGCCAGTGTTACTGAGATGGATTTCCTCAAATCCTTCTGGTACAGTCTTGTGATTTCAGTAATGTCAGTAGTACTGATCATGCTCTGCTGTTCTATGGCTGCCTGGTACATTGTACGTGTGAATGGTATGCTTTCCAAGGCATTCTATTTCCTCTGTGTATTCAGTATGGTAGTTCCTTTCCAGATGGTTATGTTTACACTGGCAAAGACAGCAGATACCCTGAAATTAAACAATCCATATAATATCTGTATTATTTATCTTGGATTTGGTGCAGGTCTTGCGGTGTTTATGTTTACGGGATTTGTAAAGGGAATTCCTCTTGAGATTGAAGAAGCTGCCCTGATCGATGGTTGCAGTCCTCTTCAGGTATATTTCAAGGTTCTGATCCCGATTTTGAAACCAACCATTATTTCCACTGCTATTCTGGAACTCATGTGGGTGTGGAATGACTATCTTCTGCCGACTCTGGTCCTTGATATCAAAAAATATCGAACCATTCCTATGGCAGTTCAGTATTTCCGTGGAAGTTTCGGACATGTACAGATGGGACCTATGATGGCAAGTATTATGATTGACATTATTCCGATCATCATAGTTTACCTGGTATGTCAGAAACACATTATTGAAGGAGTTGTTGCAGGAGCTGTAAAAGGCTGATCCCTGTTTATACAACTAGATAGTTTCATAGTGTTATTCAGGAAGACCTCCGGATGCGTTCCGGAGGTCTTTCCGCGTATAGATATATTGTATAAAAAACATAAGATTAAAATAATAAATTTATACACTTCTACTTAATAAGATGATACAATGAAAATAGTATTCAGGTGGAGGAAATAACTGTATGATACATATTCTTATTGTAGACGATGAAAAAATAGAAAGAGAAGGTTTGAAGTATCTGCTGTCCATGGACGAGGGAGAAAGAAAAGTCTTCGAAGCTTCCAATGGAAAACAGGCACTTCAGATTCTCCGCACAGAAGAGATACAGCTGCTTCTTACGGACATAAAGATGCCTCATATGGATGGGCTGGAATTATCCAGGAAGGCAAAAGAAGAAAAACCGGACCTGCAGGTGGTGATCTTCAGTGGATATAGTGATTTTTCTTTTGCACAGGAGGCAATCCGCTATGGAGTAACAGAATATATTCTGAAACCGGTAGATCCGGATGATTTCCATTCTGTTATCAAAAAAGTAGAAGAAAAGATCAACACACAAAAGCAAAAAGAAATCCGGGAACAAAAAGAACAGAACTTCCTTCAGCAGTATTTTCTTCAGAACTATCTTTATTCCGGGGATAAAGAAATTCTCAACAAAGCAGAAGATCTCATTGATCTGGAAAAATGGGAAAGCTGGCATTGTGGGATTCTCATAGAAACAAATCAGGTGTTTTTTGATACTTCCGTAGATGAATTGCAGGAAGAACTTCAAAAAGAACTGCACCGTAAGTTCTATTATCTGAATCTGAACGGAAGGCAGTCTCTGTTATTATTCCAGGATGTATACTGTGACTATCAGCTGATAGCAAGACATATCTACACCTTCCTGAAACGAAATTACAGAAATCATTTCTATCTGGCAGTCAGCCGTAAATTTGAAGGCCATGAATGTCTGTCTGAGATTCTGAACCAGCTGGAACAGCAGATGGAAGAGAAGTTTTATCATCCGGAGAAACACGTTTATTCCAGCGATGAAGATGCATTGAATATGAACGCCGGGGAAGTGCAGGATTCTCAGTTAATGCAGATGATCTCCGAAGATATCAGCAGGAAGGATGTTGAACAGCTTTGGAAACATTTTGAATGTCTGAAACTGAAATATCATGACAATACTCAGTTTTCTGCTATGTATATTAAGTTTGTATTTTCCAATGTGATCCAGGAACTGTACCAGGAAAACCAGTTTGCAGGAGAGCATCGTCTGGAAAAAGAAATAGAAAAGCTTTACAACTGCCAGAACATTATGGAGATTCTGAAGGTGACGGAAGAAAATATCCAGGAATATCAGAAATTCCTGGAACAATCCATGACTGAATCCAGAAATGAAGTTTCTACGGTAAAAAATTATATTTACCAGCACTATGAAGAAGATCTGAATCTGGAGATGCTGGCTGAAAAAGTATATCTTTCCTCAGGATATCTGAGTTATATTTTCAAGAAAGAAACCGGGATGAATCTGAACCGTTTTATACGTGTGTTCCGTATGGAGAAGGCAAAGGAGCTTCTTTGCAGCACCAATATGAAAGTTGCCCAGGTCAGTGAAAAGGTTGGATTTGCCAATGTTTCCTATTTCTGCAGAAGTTTCCGGGAATACTATGGCAGCAGCCCGGAATCATACAGGAAAGGAACAGGAGAGGATGAAGAGACTTCGTAATTTATTCAATAAAATGAAATATCGTTATAAACTTACGATTCTTCTGATATTTACAAGTTTGGTGCCGATGACGGTACTGGCACTATATAGTCATGGCAGGCAGAGTATTATGGTTAGAAATAGCGAATTGGAAGATATGCAGTCGATCATGGAGCAGACAAAAGAGAGTATTGACAGTCAGACTGCCGTTTATACCAGCCTTTTGAATTATTTGACCTATTCACCGGACATTGAAGAGATCATTAAGGAAAAAGATATCGATAATTATTCTGCTTATGAAAAGTATACGGAGATTGCAGATCCGCTTTTATCAATACCGAAAGCTTATCATGATGCAATCAAGAGCATTGAGCTGTTTGCAGACAGCATTAAAATATCCCATGAGTATACACTTGCTCCCCTGGATAAGATGAAGGAAGCATGGTGGAGTGAGGAGCTAAAAGATGATGTGCGTATACAGTGGGAAGTAGATCAGGACCGCAAAGAAGTGGCAGCAGTCAGAAAGATATATAGTAGTCAGAAACTGGATGCGGTTTTGTGTATCACCCTTGATTATAACAAAATTTTCCAGCCATTTACCAATATACTGACAGAAGAAAATGGTGGGATCGTGACAGACAAAAAAGGGACGATCCTTTACAGTAGATCGAACCTGAAAGAACTAAAATCCGATTGTTCAGAAAATATATCTTCCATGCTTCCCCTGGTAAATCAATCCTGTGCTTATACCCAAACAAAAAGTGACGAAAATGACTGGATTTTTTATTATTATAAAAGTCAGAATGCAATCTCCGGCTCAGTCAGAAGAATTCTGATAGAGGAAATTCCACTGATCGCAGGATGCCTGTTTATCATTGTGGTTCTGGGATTGTTATTCTCCAGAGTTTTTACAAGAAAGATAGAAGAACTGACCAGAAATATGGATCAGGTAAATCATGGAAGTCGCGAAGTTACCGTGTACAGCGATTCCAGTGATGAAATTGGCATTATGGTCAATAGCTTCCGAAAAATGATGGATGAGATCAATCGTCTGATAGATGAAGTGTATGTAAATAAAATCGCCCTGAAAGAATATGAACTGAAAGCACTGCAGGCACAGATCAACCCGCATTTTCTTTATAATACATTGTCTATGATGAATTGGATGGCCATCAGAAGTAACCAGATGGATATCAGCAAGGTGACACTGGCATTATCTACGTTTTACCGAACTGCATTAAGTAAAGGTGAGGATGTAGTTACAGTAGAAAACTGTATCCAGAACACAAAGGCTTATCTGGAAATACAGCTTGTAATGCACGACCATGGTTTCACTGTGGACTGGGAGATCGACCCGACAATAAAAAATGAAAAAATGCCGAAACTTCTTTTACAGCCTATTGTTGAAAATGCCATCGAACATGGTATTGACGAAAAAGAAGAAGGAGATAAAAACTTAGCTCTGTCATTCCATGGCAAAGAAGATATTGTGGAAATAACTGTACGAGACAATGGAAAGGGAATGGAACAGGAAAAAGCAGAAAAACTGGTTACCTATCAGGCAAAAGGATATGGCCTGAAAAATGTCAATGACCGTATCCATTTATTGTATGGCAATGAATATGGAATCCAGATATTCAGTGAATTAGGAATAGGAACTACAGTAGTAATGAGATTTCCAAAGGAGGGTAGAACTCATGAAGAATAAAAAAATAATATTCATGGTACTTTCCTGCGCATTACTGATAAGTGGATGTGGCGGTATAAAATCTATCTCCCGATCTTTGCAAAAAGAGAACAAACAAACCAGCCAGGAAGCGGCAGCGGAACAAAAAGAATGGGAAAAGGCAGCTACCAGTCCATATGGTGCATATCCTGAACTGGTAACTTATACCCTTGGACAGATGAATGGTGCTAATAATTCTAATCTTCCCGATCAGAATACTTATGAGGATAATGCCTATACCAGATATCTGAGGAAAATGCTGAATATTCAAAATGATAACGTATATATGGAAAGAGAAGACCGCTATGATGAGCTTGTAAATATCCTTGCAAAAGATCAGACTTTGCCGGATGTTCTGGTAATATCAGATAGAGCAATCTTAAAGGAACTGGTAGAAAACGATCTTATAGAAGACCTGACCGATGTATACGAAAACTGTACAACGCCAAGGATCAAAGAAATGTTCGAAAGTTATGGCAGTGATCTCTGGGACATGGGAAGTTTTGATGGCAGACTGATGGCAATTCCCGAGACTGTAACCGATCATGGCCCTCGTCTTCTGTGGCTTCGCAAAGACTGGATGGACGAACTGGGTCTTGAAGAACCCAAAACTCTTGAAGATGCATTTAACATTATAGAATCCTTTGTAGCCAACAAAATGGGAACATCAGATGGCGAAGATCCGGTAGGACTTGTGTGTGATACAGATCTGGTTGGAAATACCAGCTCCAGTTACTCTGTGGAACCCGTGTTTGATAAATTTTATGCCAGTCCTCAGCAGTGGGTAAATCAGAATGGTCAGATCGTTTATGGTTCTGTTACCCAGGAGACCAAAAATGCACTCAGCTATCTGCATGAATTATACGAACGTGGGGTACTGGACCAGAACTTTGCTCTCCGTGCACAGAATAATCTCAGGGATCTTGTAGTAGATGGAAAATGTGGAGCATTCTTTGGTCTGTGGTGGACACCAAATAATCCACTGGTCGATGTTTATGAGAAAGATAAAGAGATTGACTGGGAACCATATTATCTGCAGAAATCAAAGACAGATGACGCATATGACTCATTCCGGGATAATAAGTATGTGGTTGTACGAAAAGGATATGAGCATCCGGAAATTGTTATGAAGATCATCAGCGTATTGTTTGATTACACACGATACGAAGCCAATGACGCCGATGAAGTCAACGAATACTTTGCATTAAATGTAGATCCCACAGCCCGCCCCCTAGTGATCAATGTAGACTATAACGAGGCTACTTTCCAGATCACAAAAGATATCCGTGCAGTTGAAGATGGAACAAAAAAAGAAGAAAGCCTCAGTGCCATAGAAAAATCATACTATGATGCTTGCGAAAGCTTCCTTCACGGAAAATCGTCAACTCCAGCGGACTGGGCAGCTTACAAGTCCAGAATCTCAGCAGTTGGACTTTTGGTTGATGGAGGTTATCAGTCTGAAGAAAGAAGGTATCTGGATGATACAGACGGTGAGCTTCCGAACAGTTAGAAAAAAAATCATTCATCCAGATCATTATGGGAGAAAAACCAATCTGATCAAATGATAAAAGTGATCTTTTCCTCCCTAAATATTTTTATAGTTTGCAGATATTATTAACCAAGATGCCAGATGTCATTGTTGTATTCTTCAATGGTACGGTCTGAAGAGAAGAAACCTGCATTTGCAATATTAATCAGTGTACGACGGTTCCAGTCTTTTGGATTCACAGCATAATCTTTCATTGCCTGCTCTTTGCGGACAACATATGCATTGAAGTCCGGAAGAGTCTGGAACCAGTCTTTGTTGATAAGTTCCTGCTGTAAACGGTACAGATGTTCCTTATCTCCATATTTCAGCATTTCTTCGCTGGTAAGGAAGTCTATAGCACGGTGAAGATTCGGATCGGCCTCATACCAGTCTCTGGAACAATAATCGCCGGCTTCATAACGATGAATGACCTGTTTACTGCTCTGACCGAAGATATAGATGTTATCCTGACCTACGGACTCAGCAATTTCAACATTGGCTCCATCCATTGTCCCCAGAGTCAGCGCGCCATTCAGCATAAATTTCATATTGCCGGTTCCGGAAGCTTCTTTGGAAGCAAGACTGATCTGTTCTGAAAGATCACATGCCGGAATCATTTTTTCAGCTGCTGAGACATTGTAGTTTTCGACAAATGCAAGCTGTAAATATTTGGATACTTCAGAATCTTCCCTTATAACCTGTGACAAAGTCAGAAGTCCGTGGATGATATCCTTCGCAATGATATAAGCAGGAGCCGCCTTTGCTCCAAAGATACTTACCAGCGGAACAGCAGGAACATGTCCGGATTTGATCTCCAGATATTCATGGATCAAAAAGAGAAGATTCAGCTGCTGACGTTTGTACTCATGCAGTCTTTTTGACTGGATAGAAAACATTGCATTTGTGTTTAAGCGGATTCCCTGTTTGGAATAAAGCCATTGGGAAAGTTCTTCTTTATTATCTTTCTTGATCTTACCCAGTGCAGCCAGGACTTCTTCATCATTCTTGTAGTTCAGAAGTTCGTTCAGCTTAGAGGCATCTTTTTTGAAGTCAGGTCCGATCAGTTTCTCAATTTCTTCAGTTAAGGCAGGATTACATTTCAAAAGCCATCTGCGGAAAGTGATACCATTTGTTTTGTTATTAAATTTAGCAGGGTACAACTGATAAAATCCGGCAAGTTCACTTTCTTCAAGGATCTGCGTATGCAAAGTGGCAACTCCGTTTGTAGAATGAGAAAAATGAATGTCCATATGTGCCATGTGCACAACCTGATCCTGATCAATGATTGCAAGTGATTCATTGGAGGTACGTGCCTTTGCCAGTGCATCAAGTTTCTCAATGATCGGCATCAGTTGTGGAACAACGGTATCCAGGTAATGACGTGGCCATTTTTCCAGGGCTTCTGCAAGAATCGTGTGGTTTGTGTAAGCACAGGTATCAGTTACAATCTGTACTGCTTCATTGAACTCGATGCCATGTTCGCCCAGGAGACGGATAAGCTCTGGGATGACCATGCTTGGATGTGTGTCATTGATCTGAATTGCAGCATAATCGGCAAGATCATGGTAGTTGCAGCCACGTTCCGCACATTCCTTAAGAATCAGCTGGGCACCTGCAGATACCATGAAATACTGCTGATAGATTCTGAGCAGTCGTCCATCTTCATCAGAGTCGTCCGGATAAAGGAAAAGAGTCAGATTCTTTGCAATGTCTTTTTTGTTGAATGTGATCCCTGTTTCGATGATTGATTCATCGACGGTATCCAGATCAAACAGATTTAAGGAATTGGTTCTTCCTTCATATCCTGTCACCGGCAGTTTATAAAGTCTTGCAGAATAGGTGGTTCCTGCAAGGGACACAGGAAACGTAGTATCCGTAGCGTTGGCTGCACACTGGTCAGTAAGCCAGAAGTCAGGTGTTTCATTCTGAAGATTGTTTTTGAAATTCTGATGGAAGAGCCCGCAATGATAACGAAGTCCAACCCCATCTCCAGGGAGATTCAGAGTTGCGAGACTGTCAAGGAAACATGCTGCCAGTCGTCCAAGACCGCCATTTCCAAGGCTTGGTTCCGGTTCCTGTTCCTCAATATCAGCAAGAGATTTTCCGGCAGTAGCCAGTGTCTCACGGACTTCATCGTACAAGCCGAGGTTAATGAGGTTATTGGAGAGTAGTTTACCGATCAGAAATTCTGCGGAGATATAATAGAGTTTTTTGCCGGTAGTGACTTTACGGCATTTCTCGCTTTGTTCCTGGATAAGATTCAAAAGTGCGGTGTAAAGTTCGCTGTCGGAAGCTGTTGATATATCTTTTTTGCAAATGTTATCAAGTTTGGATTTCATAGATTCGCTCATGGATGTTGCTCCTTTCCTTACATAAAATAGTTGTACTTATTCATGAATCAGGTTGATTTATTTATAACATATACAACCAGATGATTCTCGTAAAAATCGAGCAACAACTGATACTATCCTATCATTTAACATAGAATTAACGTAACTGTTCAGTACCATCACAGTTACGAATTAACTTTAGAGGACATAAGGTTATGGAAATTAAAACAACTACAGATTATCAGGAAAAAAAACAACATGGAAGTCGTTTGTTTCCCTTTAACATTTATCCCTGTACGATCCCACTGGATTTTCCGGTGGTCCCTTTGCATTGGCATAAAGAAATGGAACTGATCTATATAAAAAAAGGCAGAGGACAGATCCAGCTTGAAACAGATAACTATGAAGGCAGAGCAGGAGATATCTTTGTGGTGCCTCCAGGAACACTTCATTCCATTCACAAATTAAAGGGATGTACAATGGAATATGAGAATATTATCTTTGAAGTGGAATTCTTAGGAGAAGGTGCAGCGGATCTTTGTGCAGGAGAATTTCTGGTGCCGCTTGCATCTGGCAGACTGCTTCCGCCGGCAAAAATCTGTCAGGGAGAAGAGTATTATGATGCGTTGAAAAAAAGTCTGAATCAGATGGAAGAATTGTGTGAAACCAAGGAAAAGGCGTATGAGTTAGGGGTAAAGGCAGCGGTACTTCAGATGATTTTTATTTTGATAAAAAAGAACCCATTTATCAAAGAAGTATCCTCCCCGGACAGAGAACGGCTGAAAGAAATACTCCAGGAGATCAGTACCAGGATCAGTGAAAATATATCAGTAGCAGATATGGCAGAGTTCTGTGGATGGAGCAGCAGTCATTTTATGCGTTGGTTCAAAAAAATGACAGGAGACAGTTTCGCAGCTTATGTAAATGACAAAAGACTCACCGGAGCAGCGGAGGCATTGAGACGCACCAACGATAAGATTCTCACGGTGTCACAGGATGTGGGTTTTAGTAATCTTTCTAACTTTAATAGACAGTTCAAAAAACGGTACGGTGTAACACCGAGAGAATATCGAAAAATGATTGGAATATAAAACAATCTGAAGACTTTTACTGTTTTAGGATTTCTGCCAGCCGCTGTCGTTTGGTGCGGGTATCTCCTTCAATGTGAAGCTTGGAATAGATACGGTTCGTATATTGTTTGATAGTACCTTCTGACAGATAAAGTGTGGCGGCAATTTCCCGGTTGCTTAAGCGTCCTGCGATCAGACGTGCAAGTTCCAGTTCCCTGTCTGTAAGGGCAGAAGCCATGAGAGGTCTGCTTAAGGTACTGGCTAGATGATCCCGATTTTTCTCGAAAACAACAGATAACTGGCGGATATTTTGCTCAAATTCAGAATTTCCCAGAAGTTCTTTGATATAGTAGTAGTTTTCGCAGAAAGGAACCAGGAGATGATCCGGCTCAGCCAGATGCAGGGCAGTTTTCAAATAGTTCTCAGCTTCTGTATAATACTGGAGTGCATTACAGGCTCCGGCAGCCTGGATCAGCACATGGATCTCACAGAGTTTATAGTGAAATTGCTGACAGAGAGCCAGAAGAGAGTCTGCCTGTCCGAGCACATCAATACAGGAATTCTGAGCGAGAAATACCTGGTTTTCAATGAGCTTCATCATAGGAAAAGCTGGTTGCAGGTAGTGAACCTCTGCCAATTTATGCTGACGAAATGTTTGAGGAATTTTGTCAGGTAACCTCATCAGCGCATAATAATAAGCACATACACTGTCAAATAAATTCAAAAGAAGGGCATTCCCGGAAAGGAGAAGTTCTGCATGCTTTTTCTCCTGAAGAGCCCATGGGTGTGGATCTTCTTCAAAAAAGTGCAGTCTTAGAGCAAGAAAATCAGAGCAGAGCTCCATGTTTTTCTGTCGTTCGGAGACTATTTTTTGCCGAACCTTGGAAAGAAGCAGGAAAGCATCCTGAAATCTTCCGATAAGATATTGGAATTCTGCCTCCATGACCAGCTCAGCACCCATTCCGTGTCCTCCGGTTACCTGATAATAATAAGGCATGGCCTCGTTCATGATCTGGATTTCTTCAGAAAGCCTTCCGCTGTCTCTGTGGAACATCATCAGTACAGAAGGGGAACCAAAAGTCCAGGAACCATAATTGCGGATAGAAACAGCAGTTCCGGACATCTGTGCACAGGCACTTTTGTGGAGTCTGCTCATAGCGGCAATATCGTTGTAACAAAGAAAACTCATGATCAGGTCGCATTCGCCCAGAAGGTCACCTCGTATTTTGTCGGTGAGGGAGGGGTTGGTCTTGACTTCATGGATGAGAAGTTCTTTTAGTTTGAGCATTCGGGGAACCTGCTGCCAGGTAAAAAGCCTTCGCATCAGAACCAGCAGACTTCCGGGACAGCTGCGGAGATCTTTTTCCGGACATTTGTCCAGTACATAGTATACGTCCTCCGGACGTACAGACGCCAGCATAACACCGGCATCTTTCTCGATAACACGAAGCCATCTGGGATAATTTTCGGCTTTTTCATAAAAGAGAAGTGATCTCAGATAATCTTCCTGGGTTTCATAATATTGTCCGTAAAGATTATAACAGTGATTCTGCCTTTCAGAAGGCAGCTGCCGGAAAAGACTGCTTGCACAGTACTGAAGCATATGGTGAAGCCGGAACCGTTGCCTGGGAAGCCGGATGATAAAGGCATTGTTTTCCGTCATCTGTTTCAGAAACCTGTCGGAATCCGGGACTTCCGTTACAAAATCAGCCATAGATTCGGTAAATTCATCGGCAGGGCTCAAAAACGCCAGAAATATTTTTTCCGGATCGCTGAGAGGATCAATAAGAGCCTCTGTGATCATGTTGTAGATATCGTCATATTTATCCAGAAGGGAACCTCTCTGGGAATAAGTTCGGAGATTCAGATAGACTACCGAGAACCATCCCTCACTGACAGCAAAAAGCTCTTCTGCCTGTTTTTTTGTGATACGGACACCACTTCTGTGGGCGTAGGAAAGAAGGTCAGGAGAGAAAAGTTTCAGTTCCTCTGTGCCGATATGATGGATTTTTTTGCCAAGACGAAGAATGTCATTTCCCATAAGGAAGCGGTTTCTGCTGGCGATGATCAGGTGTGCATTTTCCGGCAAAAAATCAGCCAGTGTGCAGAAAAGCCTTGTGGAAAAGGAATCACAAAGAAGATGAAAGTCATCCAGAAAAAGATAAGAAGTTCCATTGTAATTGCGGAAAAAATCTGCCAGATGTTCTGCCAGAAGAATGACTTCTTCTGTATTATCTGGATAACTGAATTTCTGTATTTCAGGATCTGCTGCTTCCAGAGAGGCCTGAAAGCCTCTCCAGAACAGCCCTGTACTGTCAGAATAAATATTTACACGAAAAACCTGACAGTTATTTTTGATAGATACCTGGTCCAGGAACCAGTTAATGGCAGTACTTTTACCATATCCCATAGGAGCCGTTACCGATGTGAGCGCATACTCCGATACTGTATTTAAGGCATCCTTAAGGTGGGAAGATATAAAAGTATGGCTCAGCGTTTTTAATCGGTTCATAGACAGCTCCTTTTGAGACATTATGGGTGTCACTGATATCAGGTATTGCTTATTTGTACCAGAATTTCAGGCATTTTGCTTTTCGGTCTGTGGGTTCAACAAAGCATTTGCCAATACTTACTTTGACTTTCTTGCTTGCACCCGGTTTCAGATTGATAGTGGTTGTTTTGACTCTTTCGATCTCTTCATTCAGAGTCATTCTGTAGCGCATTTTTACTTTGGTGATTGTACGCTGGGAAGTATTCTTAAAAGTAACATAGAAATAAGTCTGACCACTGCTGGGATAATAAGTGTAGCCGGAAAGTTTGGTTTTCAGCTGACTGAATTTTGGAGCAGGGGTGACAACCTTGAAATTGATGGTTTTGCGTGATCCGTTCAGGGTAAAGGTTACCTTTGCCTTGCCCTTTTTCTTTGCAACCAGATACTTGCCGGAGACAGACAGAACCTTCGGATTGCTGGATTTCAGTTTCTTTACAGAACAGCTTCCAGTACCTATCTGACTGATGTAGGCGTTGATGTGTTTTTTCTGTTTCAGGGTAATGCTGGCAGAAGATTGTACATAAAAAGTGGTTTTACGGACAGTGATGGTCTTACGGACAGTGACTCCCTTGTAAGTTACAGATAGCTTTGTGGAACCTGCTTTCATTACTTTGAAATAAATGTCGATCTTGTCATTCCACCAAAAATCTTTCTTGGTAACTTTTGCAATAGAAGAATCTGCGATTTTTACAGATACTTTATCCATGTCAACATTGTCATAATCTCCCAGGGATGGATCTTTGATGCTCAGGGTAAAAATATCCCGGTCTCCAGGATAAAGGCTGGGAAGAGAACCGGAGGACAGTGTTAATTTGGGTGGGGCCGGTGTGGGTTTTGGCAGTTCTTTGATCAGAAAATCTACAGCAACTTCGCAGGAATCTTCATAATCAATATCATAATTCATCTGTATATTCAAGGTAGTATCAGATTCCAGTTCCAGCTCCCGGATAGTCCGGCTGTCCGTTAAAGTATTACTGTTTTCAGTATAAACAGTATAACTGTAATTGTCTATAGTGTAGGTGAAAGAATCTGGTCTGTCCTTAACAGATGGAAAAGTTACAGACAGGTTTACAGCGTAATCCCCTTCTCCGGTAAGCCCGATGACTTTTTCTATTTCGTCATCAAAATAGTCTACGGTTTCCGTTCCATAGATCCGCATTCCTCCATCCACCTTCTGACGGTTGAGAGCAGCATGGACCGGCCTGGTAAAAAACAATGTTGCCAGAGCTGCAAAAAGCAACAGCAACGTCAGGTGCATATAGTTTTTTGGAAATGTGTTATCTGACTTTTTCATAAAATTCCTCCTTTAGATTAGAGTCTGTTTTCCGTTGACGACAGGTTCCTGCTGTCCTGGTCAGGAACTTCTGTCCTTAATGTTATTTTATAGAAAAAGAAAGAAGGATTCTATTAACCAAAAGTTACCTTTTTAACTGTGCTGGTAACTCAGCTGTCTGGCTTTTCGCTGCCCGGGTTTTTCTTGTGCTGTTTCACTAAAAATGCTAAAATACAAATAGTTAAGATCTGTTTATTATGGATAAAATCAATAATACATTTTAAGGAGAGAAGAAATATGGGCAAAAAATATGTAATGGCACTGGATGCGGGGACTACCAGCAACCGTTGCATTCTGTTTGATCAGAAAGGTAGAATGTGCAGCGTGGCACAGCGGGAATTTCACCAGTATTTTCCAAAGCCAGGATGGGTAGAACACGATGCAGATGAAATTTGGGCCAGTATGCTGGGGGTAGCAGTAGAGGCTATGAATATGATTGGTGTTACTGCAGCGGATATAGCTGCCATCGGCATCACCAACCAGCGTGAGACTACCATTGTATGGGACAAAAATACAGGAGAACCCATTTATCATGCTATCGTATGGCAGTGCCGCAGAACTTCCGAATACTGTGACAGTCTGAAAGAAAAAGGTCTTACAGGCAAATTCAGAGAAAAAACAGGGCTTGTGATTGATGCTTATTTTTCCGGCACAAAAGTAAAATGGCTTCTTGATAATGTTCCTGAAGCAAGAGAAAAAGCAGAAAAAGGAGATCTCCTTTTTGGTACAGTGGAAACCTGGCTGATCTGGAAGCTGACCAAAGGTGCAGTACATGTAACAGATTATTCCAATGCTTCTCGTACCATGCTTTTCAATATTAATACCTTACAGTGGGATAACGAGATTCTGGAAGAACTGAATATCCCAAAATGTATGCTTCCAAAGCCTCAACCATCCAGCTGTGTTTATGGAATGGCAGACGCTTCTTATCTGGGAGGATTGATCCCTATTGCAGGTGCGGCAGGCGACCAGCAGTCAGCACTTTTTGGACAGACATGTTTTAACGCAGGAGAAGCCAAAAATACATACGGTACAGGCTGCTTTATGCTGATGAATACCGGAGAAAAGCCGATTTTTTCCAGTAATGGCCTGGTTACTACCATCGCATGGGGACTGGATGGGAAGGTGAATTATGCACTGGAAGGTTCTATCTTTGTGGCAGGCGCTGCTATCCAGTGGCTTCGGGATGAACTTCGCCTGATTGATTCCGCAGCTGATTCTGAATATATGGCAAAAAAAGTACCAGACACTAATGGCTGCTATGTTGTACCGGCATTTACCGGACTTGGTGCTCCACACTGGGATCAGTATGCAAGAGGAACTATCGTAGGAATTACAAGAGGAGTCAATAAGTATCATATTATCCGGGCAACACTGGAATCACTGGCTTATCAGGTCAATGATGTGCTGGAAGCCATGAAAGCAGATTCAGGTATTGACCTTGCAGCTCTCAAAGTAGATGGTGGAGCCAGTGCCAATGATTTTCTCATGCAGACACAGGCAGATATTATCAATGCACCGGTAAACCGCCCTCAGTGCGTAGAGACTACAGCCATGGGAGCTGCTTATCTGGCAGGTCTGGCAGTAGGTTACTGGAGGAGCAAGGAAGATGTGATCAAAAACTGGACCATAGATCATACTTTTGAACCGGAAATCTCTGAAGAGCAGAGAGCCAGACGTATCCGGGGTTGGAACAAGGCAGTACGCTATGCCTATGGCTGGGCAAAAGAAGAAGAAATCTGAAAACAAAGGGGTGAACCTGAATGTATGATGTGATCATAATCGGGGCAGGGGTATCTGGTTCGGCAGTGGCAAGAGAACTATCCCGTTACAAAATAAAAGTCGGTGTTCTGGAAAAAGAGGAAGATGTATGCAGCGGTACTTCCAAGGCAAACAGCGGAATTGTTCATGCAGGATATGATGCAGCAGAAGGTTCTCTGATGGCAAAGTTAAATGTCCGGGGAAATGAAATGATGGAAGCTTTAGCCAGAGATCTTGATATTCCTTTCAAAAGAACCGGTTCTCTTGTGATCTGTCTTCATGAGGAGGATCGGCCGCAGTTACAGGCGCTTTATGAACGTGGTGGCCGGAATGGAGTACCGGGACTTCGTATCCTGGAGCGTGAAGAACTGAAGGACATGGAGCCTAATATTTCCGATGAAGCATGTGCTGCTCTTTATGCACCAACTGCTGGGATTATATGTCCTTTTGAACTGAATATTGCAATGGCAGAAAATGCAGCCATGAATGGTGTGGAATTCAGATTTAATACGGAGGTGCAGGATCTGAAACCGACAGAAAAGGGTTGGGAGATTCATACCAGTCAGGGAGTCTGTGAGACCAGATATGTGGTGAATGCAGCGGGAGTTTATGCAGATGTTTTCCATAATATAGTAAGCAAAAATAAAATACATATCACTCCAAGAAGAGGGGATTACTGTCTCCTGGACAAAAGTGCAGGAAGTCATGTAGGCAGAACGATATTTGCCCTTCCAGGCAAATATGGCAAAGGTGTACTGATCACCCCGACTGTTCATGGCAATCTGCTGGTAGGTCCCACTGCTGTAGATATTGAAGATAAAGAGGGAACAAATACAACAAAAGAAGGACTGGATGAGATCATAAAGAAAGCGGGAATGAATATAAAAAATCTTCCCATGAAACAGGTGATCACATCTTTTGCTGGACTTCGTGCACATGAAGATGGTCATGAATTCCTTATAGGCGAAGTGAAAGATGCCAGAGGATTTATTGACTGTGCCGGAATTGAATCTCCGGGGCTTACCAGTTCACCTGCCATAGGGGAGATGGTGGGAAATCTTCTCCGGGACAAAATGAATCTGGAAGAAAAAGAAGATTTTATTTCTATAAGAAAAGGTGTTCTGAATCCCGATACTCTGGACAGAGAACAGAGAAATCTTCTCATTCAGGAAAAACCAGAATATGGGAATATTGTCTGCCGTTGTGAAATGATCACAGAGGGAGAGATCATAGATGCCATTCAGAGACCTCTTGGTGCCAGATCTCTGGATGGAGTAAAAAAAAGAACAAGAGTTGGAATGGGAAGATGTCAGGCCGGTTTCTGTTTACCCAAAACCATGGAGATTCTGGCAAGAGAACTTCATATTCCCATATCTGAAGTAACAAAATCCGGTGGCGATTCCGGAATCATTCGAGGCAGAAACAAAGATTCATTATAAAAGGAGGCTCATAATATGAAAACATATGATATTGTTATCATCGGAGGTGGGCCTGCCGGTCTGGCAGCAGCAGTATCTGCCAGAAAAAATGGCGTCGAAAGTATTCTGATATTAGAACGTGACAGGGAGCTGGGAGGTATTCTGAACCAGTGTATCCATAACGGATTCGGACTTCATACATTTAAAGAAGAACTTACAGGACCGGAATACGCAGACCGTTTTATCAGACAGGTAAAAGAACTGTGCATAGAATATAAGTTGCATACCATGGTGATGAATATCAGTTCCTCAAAAATAATTACAGCCATGAACCGGGAGGAAGGACTTTTTGATATTCAGGCAAAAGCAGTGATCCTGGCTATGGGCTGCAGGGAACGGCCCAGAGGTGCACTGAACATCCCGGGGTACAGACCGGCAGGAATTTTTTCAGCAGGTACAGCACAGCGGCTGGTTAATATAGAAGGGTATCTGCCGGGACGTGAAATAGTAATTCTTGGTTCAGGAGACATCGGACTGATCATGGCAAGACGGATGACACTGGAAGGAGCCAGAGTAAAAGTAGTAGCAGAGCTGATGCCTTATTCCGGCGGACTGAAACGTAATATTGTCCAGTGTCTGGATGATTATGGGATTCCATTGAAACTGAGCCATACAGTGGTAGATATTAAGGGAAAGGAAAGACTGGAAAGTGTCATACTGGCAGAAGTGGATGATAATAGAAAGCCCATTCCTGGAACGGAAGAGGAATACAGTTGTGATACGCTGCTTCTGTCTGTAGGCTTAATTCCGGAGAATGAACTTTCCAGAGATATGGGAGTGACCATAAATCCTGTGACATCCGGACCAAAAGTAAATGAAAGTCTGGAAACCAATATAGAAGGTGTTTTTGCCTGCGGAAATGTTCTACATGTTCATGATTTGGTGGATTTTGTGTCTGAAGAAGCTGGTGCAGCAGGTAGAAATGCCGCCTGCTATGTAAAAGCCGGAGAAAAAAGATCTGGAACAGAAACTGCTGATATTGTGCTGGAGGCTGTGGAAGGTGTTCGTTATACAGTTCCGGAAACGATCAACATTGCACGTATGGATGAGGAATTGACAGTACGTTTTCGGGTAAGCAATGTGTACAAAAACTGTTATATCAGTGTTTATTTTGATGAAGTACGGATGCTGCATAAGAAACGCCAGATCATGGCTCCCGGTGAAATGGAAGATGTGAGAATTACCAGAGAGCAGCTGATGGATGCCCCGGATCTTAAGAAGATTACAGTAAAGATAGAGGAGGCATAAGGGATGGAAAAAAGAAATTTAATCTGTATTGGCTGTCCGATGGGGTGTCCTCTGGTTGTGACGATGGATCATGGTGAAGTGGTCAGTGTAGAAGGGAACACCTGTAAAAGAGGGACTGTCTATGGAAAAAAAGAAGTGACAAATCCTACCAGGATCGTGACATCTACGGTACGGGTGTCCGGTGGAAGTATTCCTGTGGTATCTGTAAAAACCAGAGAGGATATACCTAAGGAAAAGATTTTTGACTGTATAAAAGCCCTGCAGGAGATTGAGGTGGCTGCACCGGTAAATATTGGAGATGTGGTTTTGCGGGATGTGGCAGGAACCGGGGTGGATGTGGTGGCAACCAAAAATGTAGGATGAAGAAGTAACAAAGATTTCCCGGTGCGGACTGGGTGTTAAAATCTGAACTCCGGTGGGGGATTTCTGGTGAATTATTCTCTGGATATGTTTCCGGTTCAGAACTTCTGAGATTCTAAGATGCACAGA
>URXG01000042.1 GCA_900551715.1 uncultured Blautia sp.
TGATATTAAACATATTTTTCTCCATGTTTTTATTATACCATATGCAAGAACATTTCGCAAACATTTGTTCTTCCTTTTTTCAAAAAAATAGTGCATCTAACTCATCACTAAAGTAACGAGAATGCGACACACAGTTATTCAATTTGTTTTTTCTTTTTCTGTAATTAGGTTGGTGTTTTTTATGAAGAAACAGCTACTATTGCTCACAGAGGTAACTGCCTTTCCGGTTCGTATGACTCTATCTCCTGCAACTACCAAAGAAGTCAATAAAATAGACTTTTTTTGTAACAATACAATAAAAACCCGGGCAATGAGATACCCGGGCTTCTTAAACGTGCGCCGTCAGGTGCACTATCAAAAATCCCTCCTGTGAATCAGTTCTACAGGAGGGATCTTTTCATTATATCTTATGTGATCAAGTGTGAGTGATTATCTCTGAAGCATTTATTATTGATTATTTAGCTTCTTCTTCCTCTGCTTCAGGTGTTGCTGTTTCCGGAACTGCTCCGTTATGAACAGCTACTACAGTTACAACAACTGCTTCCGGATCTGTCTTTACATCAATGTCTGCATCTTTGTAGATTGCAAGGTCTTTCACACGAATGGTATCGCCGACTTTCAGTCCTGCAACATCTACTTCTACTTTATCTACCAGTGCTGACGGATATGCTTTGTAGGAAACTTCTTCCAGGTTCTCCTGAAGAACGCCGTCCGCAACTTTGTCATGGTTCACAATTACAACTTCTGCAACAGAATGAACTTTTTCATTGCTTACCAGTGCCTGGAAATCAATTTCGTCAACTCTGCCTGCCAATGGATTAAAATCTACTTCTTTGATCAGTGCATCATAAGTCTGACCTTCTACATCCAGCATGATCTGACTTCCTTTGTGATCTGTCTTTAACAGTTTGTCAACGTCTGTTTTCAGCATTTTTACTGGAATGGAGCCTTCAATTTCGCGACCAAAAACATTACCTGTTACATAACCCTCTCTTCTTAATCTTTTTGCCTTAACGTCCATGCTTCTTTTTTCAGCTTTTAAAGTATTCATTTGACTTTTCCTCCAAAATTCTGATGCTTAGCAGCCTTCAACTTTGTTTTGTGAAAGGAGGTTTTGTTAAGTACGTTTTCTTTTTACGATTAGAAGTATAACACTGTGGCAGAGAACAGATTAACCAAATATATATTTTTTTCTTTTGCTTTTTTGTTAATATTTAAAAATTGTATACATTATATTAAATACTCAGACATTTTTCTCATTTTATATTATAATATTGCATTATTCATCTGTAGGAGTCTTACATGGCATCGGAATTTTGGCAAAAAACATGCCAAAACACCTTGTGGTATGCTACCTGCTGAATAGTTACTTCTCTCTTTAATAGTATTCATGGTCAATCTGAATTACCGCAAAATACTTACTTCCCGGCAACTCATGAACCCTTTCTTTCAGCCAGTTGACGATCTCATTATCTGTCATAGAAGCCTTGCGTGGTACCTCCACATCAAAGATCAGATTCGTCCTGGTAGGTCCTTTTACCATGCGGAAATCATGCATACTGAATGATTCATCCAGAAAATGCAGCATCTCTTCTACCTTTTCTTTCATGGCAAGGACTTCCCTGTCATCAGTGACAATAGGATCCATATGGATCGTTGCTGAACAGTGAAGTTTCTCCTGAAGTTCATGCTCTATATGGTCGATCTGTTCATGGATCTCCTGCATATCTCCATCTACAGAAACTTCTGCATGAAGCGAGATCATTACCCTTCCAGGTCCATAATCATGAACAATCAGGTCGTGTACTCCATACACCAGCGAATGTGCAAGAACAATTTTTCTGATCTCATCAATAAACTCTTCCTTTGGTGGCTGTCCCAGCAACAGGTCTATGGTCTCTTTCAGCGTAGAACCACCTGTATAAACAATAAAAAATCCTACCAGAATACCAAACCAGCCATCCAGCAGAAGCCCTGTGTATCTGCTGATCACCGTTGCGACCAGTACCAGTGTGGTAGCTACTGTATCGCTTAAACTGTCCATGGAAGTGGCCTTCATGGCAGCACTGTCCATTTTTTTACTGAGTGTCCTGTTATAATAAAACATATACAGCTTTATCAGGATTGATGCAATCAGAATCCAGAATACAAGTGGACTGCTGTCTATCGGTTCCGGATTCCGGAGTTTCCCTATGGAGGACCAAATCAGCTCAAATCCCATAACCAGAATGGCTACAGAAACCAGCATACCCGAAATATATTCCATTCTTCCATGTCCAAAAGGATGTTCCGGGTCAGGTTCCTGTCCGGAAAGCCGGAAACCGATCATGGTAATAATGGAGGAACCTGCATCAGACAGGTTGTTAAAGGCATCGGCTGTAATAGCAATAGAACCACTGATGGTCCCTGCCAGCCATTTTCCAAGAAATAGACAGATATTAAGCCCGATTCCCACAGCTCCACAAAGAACACCATATGCCTGCCGGACTTTTGGAGACAGATAATTATGCCTGTCTTTTATCAATAACGATGCTAATAAAGATATCATATACATTCCTCCTGATATTAATAGAATCGATACCTGGAACGATCCACTAATGAGCAGGCTCATGCAGACTCAGACCTTTGAATTCTGGTACCATGTTTACACGCATTCTCCCGATAATAACACATTCCACACAAGATTTCCAGAATAAATTTTATTCTGTATAGAATTTTTTTCAAAAAAATGTTATATTCATAACAGTATGCATAAATTAACACTCTACAAGGAGATTATCATATATGAAAAATCTGAAAAAAATCGCTATGCTTATTGACGCTGACAATACCCAGCTGTCCAAGCTGGAAGCGGTGATCCAGGAAATTTCCACCTATGGTCGCATCGTTGTTAAAAGAGCTTATGGAAACTGGCGAAAAGACTCACTGAAGAACTGGGAAAACGAACTGAAACGTCTTGCCATCAAAGCCCAGCAGCAGTTTGACTATGTTTCCGGCAAAAATACCACAGACATGGCTCTGGTCATTGATACCCTGGATCTTCTTCACAGCGATATCTATGACGCTTTCGTGATCGTTGCAAGCGACAGTGATTACACCCCTCTTGCCATCAAACTTCACGAATCCGGTGTTTATGTTATGGGAGTTGGCGAGAAAAAAACTCCCGAGGCCTTCCGTAATGCCTGTGATGAATTCGTTTATCTGGAAAACCTCAACAAAGACACAGACAGCCATCCAGCCAGACCAGGCAACCGCAGTGCTTCCGGAAACCGCAGGGATTCTGATGGTGCAGATGACCGTCACAAAGGAGAAGATCTGAAAGAAATCCACAAACTTCTCCGTATTGCCTGGGACAAGTATCAGGATGACGACCGCTATGTAAATGTAAGCTCCGCAGGTCAGTATATCAAACGTGCCAAACCGGACTTTGATGCCCGTACCTACGGATATGTAAAGCTTCCGGATCTTATTGAAGCTTTCCCAAAAAGATATGCAATGAAACGTTACCCCGGTAAAGGTACTGTAACGATCATTGCATACAAATGTATTTAATCTATATTCTGTTTTCTTCTGTTGTTTTCAACAGACGGTACTTTCGGAAAATGGACCAGATAGTCCAGACCACACTGATCCCTGCTGCTATGGACAGTGCATACTGTACAGTCAGACTTCCATAATGAGAAAATCCGTCAGGATTGGCATTTACCACTGCATTCATTGTATAATAAAGAGTACTTCCAGGAATCAGAGGCACCACAGCCGGTATTACAAAGAGGGTTGTTGGTGCCTTTTTCAGAAAGGCAAGGACTTCCGAATATACTGCTGCAAAGGCAGATGCAACAAATCCCGAAATAAAAATCTGTCCGGTAATCTCCATAGCCAGAAGGTAACATCCCCAGCAAAAAAGTCCTCCTAAAGATGCTGTAACCCAAAGAGATCTCCGCAGATGAAACAACATGGCAAATCCCAGAGAACCTACAAAAGCCATAATAAGCTGCAAAATCACATCTTTCATATTCCCACCATCCATATCGAAGCCATAAATCCAACTGCCAGTGAACCAGCCCACAGGATACTCTCGATCAGGCGCATCAGACCTGATATGGTATCTCCCATCAACATATCCCGGATAGCATTGGTCATGGCAATCCCGGGGATCAGAAGCATAATATCACCAATCATGATCTTATCCAGATTCAGGCAGGGGACAATTCTTACGGTAATGCAGATTACTACACCTGTAAGAAAGGCACATGCCAGATCAAACATGATATTATTTGCAAAAAGTCCTGTGATTTTTTCCTGAAGAAAGCAGATCAGTACGCCAACCACTGCTGAAACAAGGGCATCTGCCCAGGTTCCACCAAAGAAAACTGCGAAACTGCCTGCTGCCAGAATACTTCCCAGATAAAGATTCCTTCTCCTGTTCGGATCTTTCTGCCCATTCATTCTCCTTTTTAATTCATCCAGAGGCATCGGATTTTTACAGCACTGCCGGCTGAGCTCATTCAACTGTTCCAGTGCTGTAAAATCCGTACTGTTAGCAAAATTGATCCGCCTGGTATGGGTCAGAAGGCGTCCGTCTGTTGTTTCCATTGTTATAATAATGCTGGAAGTGATGACAAAAACATTCATCCTGGCTGCTCCATAGGCAAATCCAATGCGTTCCAGCGTATCTTCCACACGCTTGATCTCTGCACCGGATTCCAGAAGTTTTTCTCCCATTTCCAGCATCAGATGCAAAAGTCTGTTTTCTTCCTGTGTTGTGATCTGCATTTCTCTGTCCATCCTGTTAATATTTGTGAAAAAATGTCAAAACACCTTGCGGGATGCTAGCTACTGAATAGTTACATATATCTGTCTTAATCAAAAAACTCAATTCCCATAAGGGTAAGTCCCTGTGCCGGTGCAGTCGGTCCTGCCACAGAACGGTCACAGGCTTCCAGAATGGTCTTTACTTTTTCCGGTGGATACTGACCGTTGCCTACCTGTATCAGCGTTCCTGCAATGATACGGACCATATTATAAAGGAATCCTTCTCCTTTTACCCGAATGGTCACAATATCTCCATCCCGCCAGATATCGATTCCGGTAAGGGTACGGACTGTGGTCTTTACCTGTGCCCCTGTACCACAGAAACTGGCAAAATCGTGACGGCCGATCAGATAGGAAGTAGCTTCCCGCATTTTGTCAATATCCAGTTTGTAATGATAAAAATAAGAATACAGTCTTTCTGTAGGCACCGGAAATTTGCGGTTCAGTATCCGGTACTCATATGTTTTTTCGCTGTCACAATATCTGGGATGAAAATCCGGCTCTACTTCTTCAGACAGCTGGATCCGAATATCTTCCGGAAGTCTCTGATTCAGCGCATAGGAGATTTTTTCTCCGGGAATCCTTGTTTCTGTATCAAAAACAGCTACATTTCCCAGTGCATGAACTCCTGCATCTGTACGACTGGCTCCTATAATCTCAATCTTTTCTCCCAGAAGATTTGTCAGTGTGTCATTCAGCACTCCCTGAATGGTCACACCATTTGGCTGTACCTGCCAGCCACTGTAATTGGTGCCATCATAGGCAACAACAAGTCCTACACGTTTCATAATCTGCAGTTCCCTTCTTCAAAAAAGCTCTTACCGTATTCCGGCAAGAGCCATGATTATAGTGTTCACGACCTTCACTATAACATATTTTACAGGTTTGTAACACGAAATCCTATTGCAACTGCCAGATAAACAAACAGCAGTATATAAGCAATATAGTCTCTTTTTTTGTAACGCAGTGGTTTCATCTGTGTTCTGTGGTCTCCGCCATGATAACATCTGGCTTCCATTGCCATGGCAAGATCGTTGGCACGACGGAAAGCAGAAATAAAAAGAGGTACAAGAAGCGGCACCATATTTTTTACTTTCCGGATGAGGTTACCGCTTTCAAAATCAGCTCCTCTGGCAATCTGTGCTTTCATAATCTTATCTGTTTCTTCCAGTAGAATCGGAATGAAACGAAGTGCTATGGACATCATCATAGCAATCTCATGAACCGGTACGTGGATCTTATTCAAAGGACGGAGACTTTTTTCCAGTCCGTCCGTCAGCTGATTGGGCGTAGTGGTCAGTGTCATCAGCGAGGAACCGATTACCAGATAGACAAGTCTTACTGCCATCTTTACTGCAAGGGCAATGCCCTCTCTGGTAACTTGGAAGATTCCAAATTTCCACAGTACTTCTCCTGGTGTAAGAAGAATATTAAATACCATGGTGATCATCAGAATCATAAAGATCGCTTTCAGCCCTTTGAAAATAAATTTTACCGGGACTTTGGACGCAATAATAATACCTGCCAGAAACAGTGTTGCCACTGCATATCCCAGTACAGAACGGAACAGGAATACGGTAATGATAAAGAGCAGTGTTCCTGCAAGTTTGGTTCTGGGATCCAGCTTATGGATCACAGATCTGACCGGATAATACTGTCCGATGGTAATATCTCTAATCATCCCCTGGAACCTCCTTTCAGTAAAGGAGAATTCTTTTCTTTCAGAGCTTTCAGAATATCTTTTCTGGCTTCTTCCACCGTGATGTCACCTGGATCTACATTCAGCCCTTTGGCTTTCAGCGAGTGCATGATATAGGTGATCTGGGGTGCTGCGAGCCCCATTGCCTCAAGCTCCTTATAATGTGAAAAAACCTCTCTCGGATTCCCGTCAAAGGGGATCTCTCCATGATTCACTACGATCAGACGCTCCACGTATTTGGCAACATCTTCCATACTGTGGGATACCAGAATGATGGTGATGCCTCTGACCTTGTGAAGCTCTGCGATCTGATCAAGAATCTCGTCTCTTCCTTTGGGATCCAGCCCCGCAGTAGGCTCATCCAGGATCAAGATTCTGGGGTTCATTGCCAGAACGCCGGCAATAGCCACACGCTTCTTCTGTCCTCCGGAAAGTTCAAAAGGAGACTTGATAAAGTTTTTTTCTTTAAATCCAACCTGTTCCAGAGCTTTGCGGGCTTCCACTTCTGCTTCCTGACGGCTCATTCCCTGGTTCATGGGACCAAAACATACATCAGAAAGTACATCACTTTCAAAAAGCTGGTGTTCCGGATACTGGAATACCAGTCCTACCTGACTTCTGAGGGCTCTTCTGTCGTAATTTTCTGCCCATATATCTTCACCATTATACAAAATAGTTCCTGAAGTAGGCTGGATCAGTGCATTAAAATGCTGGATCAGTGTGGACTTGCCACTTCCGGTGTGTCCGATCACACCAATAAACTGTCCGTCCGGGATATCCAGACTGATATTCTTAAGAGCATGGATCTCATAAGAAGTTCCCGGACTGTAAGTATAAGTTACGTTTTTTAATTCTATTGACATAAGGCATTTACCAACTCTTCCGTAGTAAGGATTCCATCCGGGATAGCAACTCCGGACATTTTCAGTTCGTGAGCCAGAAGCGTGACCTGCGGTACATCCAGACGATATTTTTTCAGTGTTTCTACCTGTGAAAAAATCTCTCTTGGTGTACCTTCCATAACTACATGGCCATCGTCCATGACAACTACCCGGTCTGCATCGATCACTTCTTCCATATAATGGGTGATCAGGACCACTGTGACATTTTCCTGTCTGTTCAGCTGGTGTACTGCCTCCAGGACTTCTTTTCGTCCGTTAGGATCCAGCATAGCTGTAGGCTCATCCAGAACAATACACTGGGGGCGCATAGCCATCACACCTGCGATTGCCACTCTCTGCTTCTGTCCTCCTGAAAGTTTGTTTGGTGAATGGTGTCTGTAGGCACTCATTCCTGTTTTCAGGAGGCTCTCATCGACTCTTTTCCATATATCATCCGTAGGGATTCCCATATTTTCCGGGCCAAACCCTACATCTTCCTCTACTACTGTGCCAATGATCTGATTATCCGGATTCTGAAATACCATTCCGGCTTTCTGGCGTATTTTCCATAATTCCGGTTCTTTGGCGGTATCCATACCGTCAATCCAGATCGTTCCTTCTGTGGGGAGCAGTAATGCATTGATATGCTTGGCAAATGTGGACTTACCGGAGCCATTATGCCCCAGCACTGCCACAAATTCACCTGCCTGGATATCCAGATCTACGTTATCCACAGCTCTCTGGGTATCCTGTACATTTCCGTCCTCATCATACCTTAAATAATCAAATCCAAGTTTAACTGCCTTGATGATTCCCATTTTCTGTCCTTTCAGGCTTCTTCCTGGGGTACCAGTCCGGTAAGTGAATCAATCAGTTCCCAGATCTCGTCCCTGCCCTGTTTTGTTGTTGCGGAGTAAGGGATCACAGTGGTTCCCTTTTTCAGCTGAAGTCCTTCTCTTATGGCCTTTAAGTTTTTCTGTACCTGGCTTCGTTTTAGTTTGTCCAGCTTGGTAGCAATAATGATCGGTTCATATCCATTATGAAGGATCCATTCGTACATCTGTCTGTCATTTGCAGAAGGATCATGACGGATATCCACCAGCAGGAAAACTGCCTTCAGATTCCTGGATGTATGAAGATATCGTTCGATCATCTTACCCCATTTTTCTTTTTCTGACTGTGTAACCTTTGCATAGCCGTAGCCTGGCAGATCCACCAGATACATGGCTTCACTGATTTTGTAGAAATTGATGGTCTGTGTCTTACCTGGCTGTGCACTGGTACGTGCCAGTGATTTGCGGTTCATCAGTCCATTGATCAGAGAAGACTTGCCTACGTTTGATTTACCTGCAAAAGCAACTTCCGGCATACCTGTATCCGGAAGTTTGCTGGTAACACCACATACGATATCTAAAACTGCACTTTTTATAATCATGTGTTTCTTTCCTTTATTCAGCGTGCAAGTGCTTCATGGAGCACTTCATTCATGTTGTCAACAAAAGAAATCTTGAGACCGTCCAGGATCTCCTGGTCCATCTCCTGGATGTCCGGTTTGTTTTCTTTTGGCACCAGGACCTGTCTGATCTTCGCATATTTGGCTGCAAGAAGTTTTTCTTTTAAACCACCGATAGGAAGCACCCGTCCTCTCAGGGTGATCTCACCGGTCATTGCCACATCTGCACGTACTTCCCTGCCGATGATGGCAGACAGCATGGCGGTTGCCATGGTGATCCCAGCAGAAGGCCCGTCTTTTGGAACAGCTCCTTCCGGGATATGTACATGAATATCATGTTCCTGGAAAAACTCAGGTGCAACGTCGTATCTGTCTGCTACAGAACGAATATAGGAAATACCTGCCTGTGCAGATTCTTTCATAACATCTCCCAGCTGACCTGTAAGAACAAGCTCGCCTTTGCCTGGCATTACATTGACTTCAATCTGAAGAGTATCTCCTCCTACCTGTGTCCATGCAAGACCTCTGGCAATTCCTACTTCGTCTTTTTTGTTTGCCATAAGGTAATTATATCTGGCTTTTCCAAGATATTTCTCCAGATTCTTACCTGTAACGGAGACTTTTTGCTTACCCTCTTCCATGATCTCTCTGGCTGCTTTGCGGCAGATCTGACCGAGCTTACGCTCCAGTCCCCGGACACCAGCTTCTTTTGTATAGAGGTTGATGATCTTGCGAAGTGCACCTGCCTGAATGGTAAGAGTGCCCCTGGGTATGCCATTGACCTCCAGCTGCTTCGGAATCAGATGTTCTTTGGCAATGTGCTCTTTCTCATTCTCAGTATACCCGGAAATCTCAATGACTTCCATACGGTCAAGAAGAGGCCTGGGGATTTCCTGCATGTCATTGGCTGTTGCAATAAACAGAACCTCAGAAAGATCCTGTGGTACTTCGATATAATGGTCATTAAAATGACTGTTCTGCTCAGGGTCCAGTACTTCCAGAAGTGCTGAGGAAGTATCTCCCTTATAATCGCTGCTGGTCTTGTCGATCTCATCCAAAAGGATCAGTGGATTACTTACCCCTGCCTGCTGGAGAGCTACAGTGATACGCCCCGGCATAGCTCCTACATAAGTCTTACGGTGACCTCTGATCTCAGCTTCATCCCTGATTCCTCCAAGACAGATTCTTACATATTTCTTGTGAAGCGCTTCTGCCACAGATCTGGCAATAGAAGTCTTACCTGTTCCCGGAGGTCCTACCAGACAGAGAATCGGACTTTTGCCTCCGGAAGTCAGCTTACGGACAGAAAGGAATTCCATGATCCGTTCTTTGACTTCTTTCATGCCATAATGCCCTTCCTCCAGGATCTTCCATGCTTCTTTCAGATCCTCAGAATCTTCAGAACGTCTGTCCCAGGGAAGGCTGAGCATGGTCTCAATGTAAGTACTCAGTACACTGCTCTCTGCCACAGCAGAATTCATGCTGCGGAAACGCTTGATCTCTTTGACGATCTTGTCCTTTACTTCCTGTGATGCCGGAAGCTCTTCCAGCTGCTTCATGTACTCATCTGCTGTATCAGAAGTGCTTTCTTCTCCCAGTTCTTCCCGGATCAGTTTCATCTGTTCCCGAAGAATATAATCCCGCTGATTTTTGTCTACACGAACTTTCAGTCTTCGCTGAAGATCATGGCTGATCTTCATAACCTGAATCTCGTTGGTCATTGTAGCTGCGATTATTTCATATCTTTCTTCCAGTGTGACCGCCTCAAGGATCTTCTGGCGGCTCTGGTAATTTACAGAAAGATTGACAGAAATCTGGGACAAAAGTTCTTCAATACTTCCAGACTCCATGATCTGTGCTATCTGGTCCTTGGTAAGGCGATTACTTTCTGTAGAATACTGCTGGAACAGCTCCCTGAGACTTCTCATCATGGCTTCAATCATGGTAGGATCGTATTTTCGTTCATCTTCCGGTTCAAAAACAGCGATCTCTGCTTTCAGAAAAGGCTTTTCCTGTTCCAGGGAGAGAAGTTCTGCTCTGTCATAGCCCTCAACAAGGACTCTGAGAACGTCTTGTGGTAATTTTACTACCTGTTTTACGAAAGCAACGGTACCTACCTGATACAGATCCGGGATTCCAGGATTTTCTGTTTCAGGATCTTTCTGGGTGATCAGGAATACTCTCTGGTCTTTTACCATGGCAGCTTCAACAGCCTTGATGGATTTTTCTCTGCTGATATCAAAATGAACAATCATATCCGGCAGTATCGTAGTTCCCCGAAGGGCGATCGCCGGAAGTATTTCTATTGGTTGTGTCATGTTTCTTCAGTCCCTTCTTTACGCTGTTTCCGGTGCGCCTTTCTTTCTGGTACGGGAACTTCTTCTGCCGGATGCAGGAATCTGCGCCGGTGCTTCTCCATAGGTGATCTCCGGTTCGCCGGTTCCCTCTACTACCTCTTTGGTAATAACACATTTGCGGATGGTGTCATCAGAAGGTGTTCTGTACATAAGATCCATGAGGGATTTTTCCATGATGGATCTTAAGCCTCTGGCACCAGTCTTACGTTCCAGAGACTTTCTGGCTACCAGCTCCAGTGCCTCGTCCTTAAATTCAAGATCCACTCCGTCAAGTTCAAATAATTTATGGTACTGTCTTGTAAGTGAATTCTTTGGCTCTTTCAGGATACGAATCAGTGCTTTCTCATCCAGTCCGTCCAGAGTTACTACAATAGGAACTCGTCCGATAAATTCAGGGATCAGACCATACTTGATAAAGTCTTCCGGCATAACATCTTTCAGAACTTCACCGATGTTCCGTTCTTTCTTTACTGCCACTTCTGCACCGAATCCAATAGACTTGGTATCTTTACGTGCTTCGATGGTCTTTTCGATTCCGTCAAAAGCACCGCCGCAGATAAACAGAATATTAGTGGTATCGATCTGAAGGAATTCCTGATGAGGATGCTTACGTCCGCCCTGAGGTGGTACACTTGCTACGGTTCCCTCAAGGATCTTAAGAAGTGCCTGCTGCACACCTTCTCCGGAAACATCCCTGGTGATGGATGCATTTTCGGATTTTCTGGTGATCTTGTCAATCTCATCAATATAAATAATACCGTACTGTGCACGTTCAATATCGTAATCTGCTGCCTGAATGATCTTCAGAAGGATATTCTCTACGTCTTCACCTACATAACCTGCTTCTGTAAGAGTGGTGGCATCTGCGATAGCAAACGGTACATTTAGAAGGCGGGCAAGTGTCTGCGCCAGAAGTGTCTTACCAGAACCGGTAGGTCCAAGCATAAGAATATTGCTCTTCTGCAATTCCACATCCAGATCATGAGAAGCTGTGATTCTCTTGTAATGGTTGTAAACAGCTACTGACAGCGCCTTTTTGGCTTCATCCTGCCCAATCACATAGTCGTCAAGGATCCTGTGGATCTCTTCTGGTTTCAGAAGGTTGATATCAGAATCATATACTTCAGAAGGTCCGTACTGTGCCAGCTCTTCCTCCATGATCTCTGAACATATTCCGATACATTCATCACAAATAAAAACTCCCTCCGGACCTGCGATCAGTTTCCGTACCTGGTCTTCTGATTTGTGACAAAAAGAGCATCTGACTTTTCCTTCTCTTATTTTTTCTGCCATAAATATTTTTCGTTTCCTTTCTGTTTGATATGGAGTTATGCTTATGCATCAAACAAGAGAAAACCTCCCCTGGAAGCCTTCTCCTGTAACTTTATGGTGAAAGCAAGACAAGACCCCTGAGATCAGGAGTCTTTTCTTTGCCTTGTGTCTGCATTATTTATGCTCAACAACACCGTCGATCAGTCCATATGCCTTTGCTTCTTCTGCAGTCATATAATTATCGCGGTCTGTGTCTTTTTCCACTACTTCAATAGGCTGTCCTGTATTCTCAGCCAGGATTTCATTCAGGGTTCTCTTAGTCTGTGCAATATGATCCGCTACGATCTGGATTTCTGTTGCCTGACCCTGAGCACCGCCTGAAGGCTGATGAATCATTATGGTAGAATGCGGCAGCGCGTATCTCTTGCCTTTGGTTCCACCTGCCAGAAGGAATGCACCCATGCTGGCTGCCATTCCAAGGCAGATGGTGGAAACATCGCATTTGATATACTTCATGGTATCATAGATAGCCATACCTGCTGTTACAGAACCACCAGGACTGTTGATATACAGCTGAATATCCTTACTTGGATCTTCTGCCTCAAGGAATAAAAGCTGTGCCACGATAATGCTGGCGCTTACGTCATTTACTTCCTCTCCAAGAAAGATAATACGATCTTTCAGAAGACGGGAATAAATATCGTAGCTTCTCTCTCCTCTGCTGGTCTGCTCAATGACATAGGGTACTAAACTCATATAAATGCCTCCATTCGTCGTTTCACAGTGGATACACTCTACTTAGGCTTCCTTTGCCTCGTCAGCAACCAGAGTTACAGCTTTCTGTACAGCCATATCTTTCTTCATCTGCTCTAATTCGCGGTCGCCAAGCAGTTCTTTGATCTTATCCACTTCCATCTTATATGCATCAGCCATTTTCTTGAATTCTTCTTCAACTTCTTCTTCAGATGGCTGGATGTTTTCTACTTCTGCAATCTTCTCAAGAACCAGTCTTGTCTGGATTCTCTTAAGAGCCTGCGGTTTCATTTCTTCCTGCATTTTTTCTACAGTCATTCCTGTGAACTGGAAGTACTGCTCCATGGTCAGTCCCTGAGACTGCATTCTTCTGGAGAAGTCGTCAAGCATCTGACGAACCTGTGTATCCAGCATAGCATCCGGGATCTCCATCTGTGCATTCTCGATTGCTTTGTCTACTGCAGCGTTTTCTTTTGCTGCACGTGCTTCTTTTTCTTTCTTTTCTGTCAGGTTTTTCTTGATGTCTTCTTTATACTCTGCAAGAGTATCGAATTCAGAAGCGTCCTGTGCAAAATCATCATCCAGTTCCGGAAGTTCTTTTGCTTCTACTTTCTTAACGTCACACTGGAATACAGCTTCTTTGCCAGCCAGCTCTTTTGCCTGATATTCTTCCGGGAAAGTAACCTTAACTTCTACATGGTCTTCAGCTTTTGCTCCGATCAGCTGATCTTCAAATCCAGGAATGAAGGATCCGGAACCAAGTGTCAGAGGATAATCTGTGCCTTTACCACCTTCGAATGCTTCTCCGTCAACAAATCCTTCGAAGTCGATTGTAACGATGTCACCGTTTTCTGCTCCACGGTCTTCTACAGTAACTGTTCTGGAGTTTTTCTCCTGTTCTTTCTTCAGTTCTGCCTCTACGTCTTCGTCTGTAACTTCTACGTCAGTCTTCGGTACTTCTACTCCTTTGTATTCTCCAAGGGTAACTTCCGGTTTTACTGCTACTTCAGCTGTGAAGATGAAAGCTTTGCCAGGCTCAGCCTGTGTTACATCAATCTGTGGCTGAGAAACGATCTCAAGATCACATTCCTCAACTGCTTTGCTGTAGTGTTCCGGAATCAGAGCGTTTGCTGCATCTTCAAGGAAAATTCCTTTTCCGTACATCTGCTCGATCATTTTTCTTGGAGCTTTTCCTTTACGGAATCCAGGAAGAGTGATTCTTCCTTTTGCTTTCTGGTATGCATTCTGCATAGCTTTTTCTAAATCTTCAGCAGAAACCTCGATTGTAAGTTTTGCCATGTTCTTTTCCAGTTTTTCAACCTGTAAACTCATGTTTCCTGTTCCTCCTTAATTCTCAGGGTAAACCTCTGTTTATCTCTTTATTTTATCCCTGCCGGCGTTTTGACCATGCAGGTATCTGCATCTCATTCAGGGCCCGAATGTATCTGATATCGGGGAAGAGATACAATTACAGTCATTATCGTAGTATAGCACAACCCTTTTCAAAACACCAGTATTTTTTTAGGGAAAAGTCCCGATTTCCTCTAATTTTTCCTTATTTTTCCTTTATTTCCGGCTGTACACCACAGATTCTGCAATTTCATCAGCCCTCTCTTCTCCCAGAAGCTGTCCAATGAGACTCAGTGCAAAGTCAATGGCAGTTCCCAGTCCTCTGCTGGTGGTAACATTTTCATCTACAACTACAGATTCCAGAGAAGGTTCTGCACCGGAAAGTCCCTCCATACAGGATGGATAAGCTGTTGCTTTCTTTCCATTAAGTATGCCAAGGGACGCCAGCACCGTAGGTGCCGCACAGATTGCTGCAACTTTGCCGCCCTTCTTATAAAAATCTGTAACCAGATCTGTCAGTGGCTTATATTCGCCCAGATACTTTGTTCCCGGCATACCTCCCGGAAGTACGAGAAGATCTGCATCGCTGAAGTCTGTTTCTGTAAAGATCCTGTCTGTTTCCAGTGTAATATTGTGGGCTGTTGTTACAGTTTTGTTTTCTTTAATAGATACGGTATCTACTGTGATACCGGCCCTGCGCATCAGGTCTACCACTGTAAGACCTTCAATGTCTTCAAATCCGTCTGCCAGAAAAATATAAACTTTCTTACTCATAAAAACCCCTCCATATTCTTATATTTTTATATCGTTTACCTTTCACTTCGTTTACAATAACTTATATTCTGAAATTACCACATCGCAATAAGTATAGCATTTTTCTGGAAAAAGCGATATACTAAATCCTGAATTCATCGGAAATAGATGAGCTATTTTTTCAAAAAAATTTACAGGGAGCATTCATATGGAAATCGAAAGAAAATTTCTTATATCACACGAAAACCTGCCGGCAGACCTGGAACAGTATCCTTTTCATAAAATCCAGCAGGGATATCTCTGCACCGATCCGGTGGTCCGTATCCGCAAACAGGACAACAGTTATTATCTTACTTACAAATCCAGAGGACTGATGGCAAGGGAAGAATATAACCTTCCACTCACAGAAGAGGCTTATTTACATCTGAAACCTAAGGCAGACGGTATTGTTCTCTCCAAAACCCGTTACCTTATACCGGAAAAGCAGGGACTTACCATTGAGCTGGATGTTTTTCATGATGATTATGAGGGGCTTCTTCTGGCAGAAGTAGAATTTGATTCCGAAGAAAAGGCCAATTCCTACAAGCCTCCTGCATGGTTTGGAGAAGATGTCACCTATTCCACTGCCTATCATAACAGTACCCTCAGTAAAGGAAAAAAATAACCAGGCTGCCACATGTGCAACCTGGTTTTCTGTGTTTACTCACAGGATTCTTTTTCTTCTTTGTCTTTTAAGATTTTTTTTGGTGCATGTGCCATATCCGTATCTTCTGTCATCAGGAACTTGCGGATGGCAAAGAGAATGGCAATGGCGAGCACACCGATCAGAGTCTGGATAGGCTCCATATGCTCTACCACCATCTGTCTGGCTGTTGCAAACATCAGGACTTCTACCACTGTCTGGGCAGAATGGCGGCAGAGCATCTTTACAAACTCCACACCGACTACAAGGGAAAGAGCATTTGCCAGAAATTTTGTAAAAAAAGATATATCCATATCCCAGATGGACACTTCAGAAATACTCATGATCAGACGAAGTCCTGCCAGTGCAATGACTACAAGAATCACAATAGACAGCATGATTTCTGTATAACGGGCAACATTGTATATTCCATCATTAAAGCGCTTACGGATCCTGTGATTTGTTTCTCTGTCCATAATTTCTCCTTTGCTGTACCATTAAAACAGTTTTGTAGTCCACTTACTCATATCCCATACTTCATTTACCACATCCTGATAAAATTCCGGTTCATGGCAGATCAGAAGAATACTTCCTCTGTATTCTTTCAGTGCACTCTTCAGAGCTTCCTTGGCATCCACATCCAGATGGTTGGTAGGCTCATCCAGAAGAAGGACATTGGTGTCACGATTTACCAGTTTACACAGACGGACTTTTGCCTGCTCTCCACCACTTAAGACTCTTACCTGACTTTCAATATGTTTGGTAGTAAGCCCGCATTTTGCCAGTGCAGAACGGACTTCATACTGTGTATAGGAAGGAAATTCCTGCCACAGTTCTTCAATACAGGTAGTTTTGTTGTCGCCTTTTACTTCCTGTTCAAAATATCCGATTGCCAGATTTTCTCCTCTCTCGCAATCACCTTTCAGGGACGGGATCAGACCCAGAATACTTTTCAACAGAGTTGTTTTTCCGATTCCATTGGTTCCAACCAAAGCAATCTTCTGCCCTCTTTCCATGGTGAAATTCAAAGGTTTGGACAGCGGTTCATCATAGCCGATCACCAGATCATGCGTCTCAAACAGCAGTTTCCCCGGTGTTCTTCCGTAGCGGAAATGAAACTCTGGCTTTGGCTTCTCTGCTGCCAGTTCGATCACATCCATCTTGTCCAGCTTTTTCTGACGGGACATTGCCATATTTCTGGTTGATACCCGGGCTTTGTTTCTTGCCACGAAATCTTTCAGCTCACTGATCTCCTGCTGCTGACGGCGGTAAGCAGCTTCCAGCTGTGCTTTCTTTACTGCGTAAACTTCCTGAAAATGATCGTAATCTCCCACATAACGGTTCAGTTCCTGATTTTCCATATGATAGATGATATTGACTACTTCATTGAGAAATGGAATATCATGGGAAATCAGGATAAATGCATTCTCATAATCCAGAAGATAACGCTTCAGCCATGCAATATGTTCTTCGTCCAGATAATTGGTAGGCTCGTCCAGAAGAAGGATATCCGGTTTTTCCAGAAGAAGTTTACCAAGGAGAACTTTTGTTCTCTGACCACCACTCAAGTCTGTTACATCACGATCCAGGCCCAGATCCAGAAGTCCCAGCGCCCTGGCTACTTCTTCCACCTTGGCATCGATCACATAAAAATCATGAAGTGTCAGCTCATCCTGAATAGTACCCAGTTCTTCCATCAGGGCATCCATTTCATCTTCGCCGGCAGAGCCCAGAAGATCACAGATCTCATTCATTCTCTGTTCCTTCTGAAGAAGAGGATCAAACGCAGATTTCAGTACTTCCTGAATGGTCATTCCTTTTTCCAGAACAGCGTGCTGGTCAAGATAACCGGCACGAACATTTTTGGCCCATTCTACTTTACCTTCATCCGGCATCAGTTTTCCGGTGACAATGCTCATAAAAGTAGATTTTCCTTCACCGTTGGCACCAACAAGTCCAATATGCTCTCCTTTAAGAAGTCGGAAGGAAACATCGGAAAAGATAGCTCTGTCACCAAACCCATGTGTCAGATGTTCTACATTTAATATACTCATATTGCTCCTCTCATTTTATTTTTCAGTCTGTTTCATTAAATACGTTTTTGTCAAGTACACCATTCTGATGTGCTACGATCGTTGTGCAGACAGCATCACCGGTAATGTTAACAGCGGTTCTGGTCATATCCAGGATACGGTCAATACCCATGATCAGACCAATCGCTTCTACCGGAAGACCTACAGAGTTAAATACCATAGTCAGGGTAACAAGACCTACACTTGGTACACCGGCTGTACCTACGGAAGCCAGTGTAGCGGTACCGATAACGGTCACATAATCCATAGGACTTAAGTGAATACCAAAAGCCTGTGCTGCAAATACCACTGCCACACCCTGCATAATGGAAGTACCATCCATGTTGATGGTTGCTCCAAGAGGAATGGTAAAGGAAGAAATCTTCTTGGATACACCGACTTTCTTGGCAAGAGTGTCAATAGACAGCGGAATGGTTGCATTAGATGTTGCTGTGGAAAATGCAAATGCCATAACCGGGAAAAATTTCTTAATAAAGCGAATCGGGTTCAGACCTGTAAAGACTTTCAGCAGAATCTGATATACACCGAAACACTGGATAGCTAGGGCAAGAAGAACACCAATCATATATTTTGCCAGAGGAATAAATGCGCTGAAACCAATATTGGCAAAAGTACGGCTGATCAGGCAGAATACACCAATTGGAGCCAGGCTCATGATCATCATAGTCATTTCCATCATAATGTCATTAAACTGACTGAAAAAGTTGGCAACTGTCTCAGCACGTTCTCCCATTTTTGCAAGGATCACACCAACGATCAGGGCAAATACAATAACCTGAAGCATGGTGCCGCTTGCCAGTGAGTTGATAGGATTATCCGGAATGATATTCAGGATCGTATCTGTAAGGGATGTAGCTTCCATAGTCTCTACTGAGGAAGCAGAAGTCTGGATTGAACTCATATCAAGACCAATTCCAGGATTGATCAGATTTCCTACGGTAAGAGCCACAGAAACTGCCATTGCTGTAGTCGCAAGATAGAAAACCAGAGTTCTTACACCTACTGTACCAAGTTTTTTGGTATCTCCGATGGCCATACTTCCGCATACCAGAGAGCAGAACACCAGCGGTACAACCAGCATTTTCATAAGGCGGATAAATCCCTGTCCCACAACATACAAGATACCTTCAACGATCACATCTTTTTTGAAACTGCTGTCAGGCACAAGATAACAGAGAATTATACCCAGAATGGCACCTGCAAGCAGGGCAATAAATATCTTTGTAGTCAAACCAAGTGCTTCCTTATTGGAAGTTTTTACTTTTTTGTTCTTATTCTTCATTTTAGTCCTCCTTTCTTTCGTCCATATAAGCTTTCAGTGATTCTTTCCAATCTGGCATGTCGTATACTTCTATAATACGAAGAATAAAATTGTCCAACACTGCATAAGGTGGTCTCACAGAAGAAAGATCTGACTGCTCTGTGGGAACGGATTTCAAAGTTGTATTTTTTCCTGCCAGACGCAGGACTTCCTGAGCAAATTCATAACGATTACATACTCCACTGCAGGTCACATGATAGGTTCCATATTCATTGGTACCGATCAGATAAATGATCATCCTTGCCAGGTCCTTTGCACTTGTAGGAGATCCGAACTGATCAGATGCAACAGAAAGTGAAATTCCCTTATCAGCAGCTTCCAGAACCCTGTTTACAAAGTTATTTCCCTGATGACCATATACCCAGTTACTGCGGATTATAAAATGCTTATGTGTAAATTCCTTTACATAATTCTCTCCGGCTCTTTTGGATCTTCCATATACGGTAAGGGGATTGGTGTCATCAAACTCTGTATATGGTTTTTTGCTCTGTCCGTCAAAAACATCATCTGTGGAGAGCTGAACGATCTTCGCTCCGCATTTCCGAGCCACAATACTTAAGTTTCTTGCACCGAGGGCATTGACCCTGTAGGCATGTTCCGGATTTTTTTCACATTCCTCTGTATCGGTGATACCGGCACAGTTGATGATCACATCGGGACGATTCACTGAACCAAAACTCAATACATTATCCGTATCTGTAATGTCCAGTTCATCAAGATCTGTATTCAGGACTTCCATTTCCAGGGGATCAAGCACATTATTCAATGCATGTCCGATCTGTCCGTTGGCACCTACGATCCATACTTTTAACATTTCTCTTTACCTCCTCAATACAAAGAAAGCGACGATTTTGATTATTTAGATCAAAATCATCGCTTCTTCAATCTATATATTCACTTTATTTTACCAACACCTATTTTGAGTGTCAAGGAAAAACATGTTCTCAGATGTGGATGGCATACGAAAAATGTCAAGATTACCAAAGTAATAATTCCGACATAACGAATATCCTCTGCTTTTATGGTTGCTTTGACTTTCTTTGTAGTTTCTGTAATTTAAGTCATATAATTTCTTGAATTCTATTGACTTGTTTTGCTTTTTTTATATTCTGAGTCATTTGATTCCGGAAATTTCATTGACTTAATTCATATTTTCTCTTGTTTAGGTCATCCACGACCAGCATTGGGAGTGGTCTGATATGTAGAAAACTTTGCCGCAATCCTGTCAATTACTTTATTACAGACTACGGTATAAAGCGCCCCAAATACATTGGCACCAATACGAAGTGCTACTGCTGCCGGCATCCCAAACAGACCTGCCGCAATAGATAATGCTCCAAATGTATTAAATACAGTCTGCCATGCATATCCTGCGGAATAACCAACACCAATTCCACCGATCATACCTATATATGGATACATAGATTCCGGAAGAACCAGATACAATACAATAAACAGAAGGCAGCCAACAATATTAAACTGCCATCTTTTTCCGGATCTGGCAACACAGTCATCTGTAAATGGGAGACATACGGACATGCAGGCAATTCCTGCCCACATAGCTCTTGGAAGCCCCAGAAGATTCATAATAAGCATTGCACTGGAAACAATAAATGTCAGTTTCAGATACCAGCGAGTTCTGGCAGATGTCATGTCAAATTCCCGGAAAAGATCTGGAAATGTCCTTCTGTATGGGCGATTCTTCTGGTTCTTATAAAAAACAAACATGCAAAGGATCATTCCTGCCGCAAGTCCTTCTACTCTCTTGATGTATGCTGCTCCTGTCACATCATATCCCAGAAGAAGTAAATATCCTAATACAAAAGTAGAATGGTTGTACATGATCACATTATGGCAGCCCAGAGTCATCAGAAGAAGAATGGCCACGGCATTTACTGCAAAAGCTGGCAATGGTGAGAGCATATTTGCAATTCGCGGTGCCGCCATCAGAATCCCGAAGATTCCTGCTATGGAAAGCAAGCCATGGGGCGTCCTGATTCCGAAGTCTGCCTGTCTGAGAACCAGCACTGCCAGAAGTACGGTCACGCCTACTACGCTGTTGTCACTTCCTGTCAATCTGGTAAAAAGAGTTACTACTGCCACACAAAATGCCATTACAAGATATACTTTGAAGTTATAGATCAGTATATGTCTGTGTTTTTCTTTTGGCTCTGCAGTGTTCCTGATCAGCTGTTTTGAACCTGTTGAACTTAGCTGTAGTTCCTGATAAAAAGTCATATTCTTCGCTCCTCTTTTTTACAAAGTGTAGAGAACTATACCTCAAATCCGGCAGAAGGTCAAGAGTAAATTAGGTATTCTCTGACAAGTTTCTGCCGTTCCGGATGCTTTAACGGCAGTTCCTGCCAAAGAAAACGCCGGAGTGAATCATCACCCCGGCTTCAAAAAACATTTACTTGTGCTTGCGGCCTCCACGCTTTTTGTAGTCCTCGTCTATACGCTTTTTCCAGTCTGCGCTCAGCGGGGCACTGCACCGGACAGAGCTGATTGCTTCGCTGACCACCTCATAATTCAACGCAGTTCCTTCGCTGTCGCACTGATAGTTGACTGCACGATCTGCGCCGATTCCGAACTGGCTTGCGGTCTCTACTGCGTCAATATTGGCACCAAGGAACAAAAACTCCCACCCGTATTTTGCTTTCTGCCGCTCGATCATCTGCTTCACTTTTTCGCTGTTGTAACGGCGGCTGGCATTTTCCATTCCGTCCGTAGTGATTACAAACATGGTGTGTTCCGGCACATCCTCCGGTCTTGCGTACTTATGAACATTTCCAATGTGATGAATCGCACCGCCGATGGCATCCAAGAGTGCTGTGCATCCGCGAACCGTGTAATCACGGTCAATCATCGGTCGGATGTCCCTTACATTTACACGGTCGTGCAGGACTTCGCTCACATTGTCAAACAGTACCGTTGAGATCAGTGCTTCGCCCTCTGCTTTTTTCTGCTGCTCAATCATGGAAT
>URXG01000043.1 GCA_900551715.1 uncultured Blautia sp.
ACAGAGACGTGGACTTCTGGCATACCTGAAGAAAACAGACATCGAAAGATACCGTACACTGATTGAAAAATTAGGCTTAAGAAAATAATTAGTATGCGGAAGGGGACGGATCACCATCCGTCCCCATTTTTGGGTTTATCCCGATAAAACAACAGCAGAACAGAAGTTATATCCGAGACTACTGAAAAGATCATTTTTCAGCAGGATTCATCAAAAAGAGATTCAGAATAAATGTTTTTTTCAGTTGTTTCGGGCTTCTGTTTGATGCAAATATAAAAAAGGAGAAAAAATATGTACAAAAGTTATTCTATGGAATTGGCCGGAAGAACACTGACTGTAGATATCGGACGTGTTGCCAAACAGGCTAATGGTGCAGCACTTATGCATTATGGAGATACAACTGTGCTTTCTACAGCAACTGCATCCAAAGAACCAAGAGAAGGAATCGATTTCTTTCCTCTCAGTGTAGAATATGAAGAAAAAATGTATGCAGTAGGAAAGATCCCAGGAGGATTTAATAAACGTGAGGGAAAAGCGAGTGAACATGCAATCCTTACTTCTCGTGTTATTGACCGTCCTATGCGTCCTCTGTTTCCGAAGGATTACAGAAACGATGTAACACTTGTAAATATGGTTATGTCTGTAGACCCTGAGTGCAATCCGGAGATTCCGGCAATGCTTGGTTCTTCTATCGCAACCTGCATTTCTGATATTCCTTTTGACGGACCATGCGCTACTACTCAGGTAGGACTGATTAACGGAGAATTTATCATCAATCCTTCTCTTGCACAGAAAGAGCTTTCTGATCTGCAGTTGACAGTTGCTTCTACAAGAGAAAAAGTTATCATGATCGAGGCTGGTGCCAATGAGGTTCCGGAAGATGTTATGATTGAAGCAATCTACAAAGCACATGACGTAAACCAGGAGATCATTCGTTTTATCGATAAGATTGTAGCTGAATGTGGCAAAGAGAAACATCTTTACGCTTCCTGTGCAGTTCCGGAAGAACTTTTCGAGGCAATCAAAAAGATCGTTCCATCTGAAGAAATGGAAGAGGCTGTTTTCACAGATGACAAACAGACAAGAGAAGAAAATATCAGAGAGATCACAGCAAGACTTCAGGAGGCATTTGCAGACAATGAAGAATGGGTGGCAGTTCTTGGAGAGGCCGTATATCAGTACCAGAAAAAGACTGTTCGTAAGATGATCCTGAGAGACCACAAACGTCCGGACGGACGTCAGATCACACAGATCCGTCCTCTGGCGGCAGAAGTAGATATCATCCCGAGAGTTCATGGTTCTGCCATGTTTACTCGTGGACAGACACAGATCTGTACCATGACTACTCTGGCACCTCTTTCCGAGGCACAGAGAATCGACGGACTGGATGAATTTGAAACATCCAAGAGATACATGCATCACTACAACTTCCCGTCCTATTCTGTAGGTGAGACTAAACCATCCAGAGGACCGGGACGTCGTGAAATCGGACATGGAGCACTGGCTGAGAGAGCACTGGTTCCAGTACTTCCTTCAGCAGAAGAGTTCCCATATGCTATCCGTACTGTATCTGAGACATTTGAATCCAACGGATCTACTTCTCAGGCAAGTATTTGTGCGTCTACCATGTCCTTGATGGCAGCCGGTGTACCGATCCGCAAACCTGTTGCAGGTATTTCCTGTGGTCTGGTTACCGGAGCTACAGATGATGATTATATCGTACTGACTGATATCCAGGGACTGGAGGATTTCTTCGGAGATATGGACTTTAAGGTTGCTGGTACTCATGACGGTATTACAGCAATCCAGATGGATATCAAGATTCATGGTCTTACAAGACAGATCGTAGAAGAAGCAATCCACAGAACAAAAGAGGCAAGAGAATACATTCTTACAGAAGTTATGGAGAAATGTATTGCAGAACCTCGTGATCATGTAAATAAATATGCTCCAAAGATCATCCAGATCCAGATCGATCCTCAGAAGATCGGTGATGTAGTAGGTCAGAGAGGTAAGACAATCAATGCGATTATCGAGCGTACCGGCGTTCAGATCGACATTACAGATGAAGGTGCAGTATCTATCTGTGGCGTAGACCAGCATGGTATGGATGAAGCTAAAAAAATGATCAAGACCATTGCAACAGATTTTGAAGCAGGGCAGATTTTTGAGGGAACAGTAGTTAGTATCAAAGACTTTGGTGCATTTGTAGAATTTGCACCTGGTAAAGAAGGCATGGTTCACATTTCCAAGATCAGTGATCACAGAATCAATCGTGTGGAAGATGTTCTTACCCTTGGTGACAAGGTAAAGGTTATCTGCCTTGGCAAAGATAAGATGGGAAGAATCAGCTTCAGTATGAAGGATGTACCGGAAGAAGCTTAAGTTATGAGATATCACAATATAACAAAGGACGATATGCTGAATGGCGACGGACTTCGTGTAGTTCTCTGGGTTGCCGGCTGCAATCACTGCTGCCGGGAATGCCAGAATCCCATTACCTGGGATCCCAATGGGGGACTCCCCTTCACTGAGAAAGAAGAAAATGAGATTTTTTCAGAATTAGAAAAAAGTTATGTCAGTGGCATTACATTTTCCGGTGGAGATCCTTTACATCCGGCAAATATTTCAGCAGTTACTCGTCTTGCAAAGAAAATACGTGCAAAATATCCCACCAAGACTATCTGGCTTTATACAGGATTTTCCTGGGAAGAGATTCAGAGAGAAGAGATCGTGGGTTATCTGGATGTCTGTGTAGATGGAGAATTTGTTGTTTCAGCCAAAGATGTCGCATTGAAATGGCGAGGTTCCTCCAACCAGAGAGTGATTGACGTACCAGCTACTCTCAGAGAGGGAAGAGTTGTTCTTCATGCAGACTGACCTGTTTACGGCAACCAGATATACAGGAGGAATATTTTGAAAAGAATAGCAAAATTTCACAAAGTAAGCAGTAGCCGCTTCGCAAAAGATTGGAAGGATACATTTCCGGATACAGATACAGAGGAGATCAGCAGAATTTATGATGAGATCTGTCTGCCTGTAAGAGCTACTTCAGGAAGTGCAGGATACGATTTTTTCAGTCCTGTGACTATAACACTGAAACCAGGAGAGACCGCCAAGATCCCCACTGGTATACGTGTGGAAATGGAAGAAAACTGGGTACTGAAATGTTATCCAAGAAGCGGTCTGGGATTCAAATATCGTCTACAGATGAACAATACCGTAGGTATTATTGACAGTGATTACTTTTATTCAGACAACGAAGGGCATATTTTTGCAAAGATTACCAATGATACCAACGAAAACAAAACAGTAGAGATTCCGGCAGGTACCGGTTTCATGCAGGGAATTTTTGTTGAATATGGTATTACTGTTGATGATCAGGCAGAAGGCGTCCGTAATGGCGGATTTGGAAGTACTACAAAATAATAAAACGGAGTTTTCAGGATTTCACTGAAAACTCCGTTTTTGCGATTCTGAAAAGAAATGATATTCTGACAGATCTTATTCTATTGGCTCGCCTGCTGCCTCTGCCTGACGAGCATTGTTGAGAACAGTGTCAAAAGCCTGTGCAGCTTTGGCATATTCTTCATCACTCTCAATATTGGAAAGAAGAGGATCACCCTTTTCTGTACGTGTAAATGTATAGAGATATACTTCGCCGTTCTGGTTCTGTCCGTTCTCATCCAGTGGAAGAAGGGCAATATATTCTTTCTCATCTACTGGGAATACGGTAAGGATGGCGCATTCCACCTCTGTGTCATCTTCCATAGTAAGAGTGATGGTGTTGTGCTCTTCAGTGCCACCGGCAGACTCGCAGTTCAGCCCACAGGTTGCACAATCACTGGGAGCACATTTTGCACTTGTAAATTCTTCGCTCATAATCAATTCCTCGCTTTGTAATGTAATGATATTTACTCTGCTCTGCCACTGAGAGCAGAATTCAGAATTAATGTATATTTTACCAGAAAACGGCATGAAATACAACAAAATAAAAAAAGCTGTTTTATCTGTCAGAAGAATCATGTATAATGAAGATATGCATTTATCTGATTTGAAGGAGAGCAAAAATGAAATTTATTTCTTGGAATGTAAATGGGATCAGAGCCTGCATTACAAAGGGTTTTGAAGATCGCTTTCATGAACTGGATGCAGATATTTTCTGTCTGCAGGAAACCAAATGTCAGGAAGGACAGGTAAAGCTGGAACTTCCTGGTTATCATCAGTACTGGAATTATGCCAACAGACGGGGATATTCCGGAACTGCGATTTTTACAAAAAGAGAGCCTTTGTCCGTAGCATACGGAATGGGAATAGAAGAACATGACAAAGAAGGCAGAGTGATTACTCTGGAATTTCCGGAGTTTTATTTTATAACAGTATATACCCCCAATTCCCAGAGTGAACTGAAACGGCTGGAATACCGGATGGAATGGGAAAAAGATTTTCTTGCCTATCTTCTGAAGCTTCAGGAAAAGAAACCTGTAATTTGCTGTGGCGATTTCAATGTGGCACATCAGGAGATCGATCTTAAGAATCCAAAGACCAATCGTAAGAATGCAGGTTTTACAGATGAAGAGAGAGGCTGTTTTACCAGAATGATGGAAGCCGGCTTTATAGACACTTTCAGATTTTTTTATCCGGATAAAGAAGGTATTTATTCCTGGTGGTCCTATCGTTTCAAAGCCAGAGAGAAAAATGCAGGATGGAGAATTGATTATTTTATTACTTCTCTGTCTCTGAAGGAAAATCTGAAAGATGCAGTTATCCATACAGAGATTATGGGTTCTGACCATTGTCCTGTAGAACTGGATATTGATTTTGAGCATTAAACAACAAGAAAAAGAGGAATATTGTTTATGAAAAAACATAATCATTTCTGTGTTTTGAAAGGTGATCCAGTAATACCGGGAGCCAACAGAACACCAGAGGGAATGAATTTTGCTGTGGAAGTACCAGAGGGCAAAGATGCCTCTCTCATACTGTATCGTAAGGGGCACAAAGCTACTTATGAAGAAATCCCTTTTACAGACCGGGATCGTACAGGAAGAGTATGTTCTATGCTTCTGAAAGATTTTGAAGGAGACAAATACGAGTACAATTTCCGAATCGATGATAAGATCTGTCAGGATTCCTGTGCTTACGGAATCAAAGGAAGAGAACATTTCGGAGAACCTTTTGATGTGGAAGATCAGCATAAAGTACGCTGTTCTTTTTTAAGCACAGAGGAATATGACTGGCAGGATGACCAGTTTCCGGATATTCCTTACGCAGATGCAGTCATATATAAAGTTCATGTAAGAGGTTATACCAGACAGGCCAGGATACCTGTAAAGAAACGTGGCACATTCAGTGGACTTATAGAGATGATTCCTTACTGGAAGGAGCTTGGTGTCAATATCATAGAATTGATGCCTGCCTATGAATTTCCGGAAGTTCCCTTTTCCAGATCCCAGAAGGGGATGATCATGGAAAAAAGAAGGGAAAATCTTGTAAATTACTGGGGATATATTTCCGGTTTTTATTTTTCACCCAAAAGCTCCTACTGTGCGGGAAATTCTCCGGAAAATGAATTTCGGGATCTGGTACGTGCCCTTCACAAAGAAGGAATGGAATGCATTATGGAAATGTATTTCCCCAAAGGTACTTCTCCATGGCAGGTACTCCGGGCTGTCTGGTTCTGGAAAATGTTCTACCATGTAGACGGTTTTCATTTTGTGGGAGATGGTGTCCCTACGGAACTTCTGAAGGGAGATCCTATTCTTTGCAGAACCAAAAAAATGTTCAGTCATGTTCCGGAGGGGGCAGAATCTTCGGATATGCTGGCAGAGTATAATCCTGCATTTCTTCAGGACATGCGCAGATATCTCAAAAGTGATGAAGGAATGATACCAGCGGTGGAATATCATATCCGCCATAATAGCAGTGGATCAGGAACTGTACATTATATGGCAGGACAGGACGGATTTACCCTTTATGATACGGTATCCTACAATTATCGACATAACGAAGCCAATGGAGAAAACAACCATGATGGCAGTGAATTCAATTATTCCTGGAATTGTGGTATAGAAGGACCCACCCGGAAACAGGCAGTCCGTAAAATGCGGGAACAACAGCTTCGTAATGCGTTTCTTCTGTTGCTATTCAGCCAGGGGATTCCTTTGATCTATGGTGGAGATGAATTTGGCAACTCTCAGGAAGGGAATAACAATGCCTGGTGTCAGGATAATCCGGTAGGCTGGATAAACTGGAAAGATGTCCGCAAAAACAAAAAACTTCAGGATTTTGTAAAAGAAGCCATTGCTTTTCGGCGTATACATCCGGTTCTTCATATGCCGGCAGAAATGAAAGGTGTAGATTATATGGCCAAAGGTTTTCCGGATATCTCTTTTCATGGCGAAAGAGCCTGGTATCTGGGCAGAGAGAATACCAGCCGGCTTCTGGGGGTTATGTACTGCGGTGCATATGCAGAAAAAGAAGACGGAACACCAGATGACTTTATTTACATAGGATATAATTTTCACTGGGAAAACAGAACGATTGCCCTCCCTAATCTTCCAGACGGAATGGTATGGAAAAAAATGGCAGATACTTCAGAAACAGGAGGGGATCACTGGTTCCAGGAAGGGGCAGAATCTTTCCGGAAATCTGTTAAGATCAATCCCCGCACCATTATTGTGCTGGTAGCAAGGCAGGAGGAAACAGAACATGCATCCATGGTTGCACTTCAAAAAAATAACAAAGCATAAATTACTGGTAATGAAATATTGTTTCAGGATAGGCTTATATAAACAGGGACTTCTTCATGATCTGTCCAAATATTCACCTACAGAATTTCTGGTAGGCTGCAAATATTATCAGGGCACCCGAAGCCCCAATAACGCTGAAAGAGAAGATATTGGTGTATCAACTTCCTGGCTTCATCACAAAGGCAGGAACAAGCACCATTTTGAGCATTGGGTAGATTATTCTCTGGATGGGGAACACACCATTATGGGTGCACAGATGCCTCGCAAATATGTGGCTGAAATGGTTATGGACAGGATCAGTGCCTCCAGAAATTATCTGGGAGATGCCTATACAGATGGTCAGCCACTGGAATACTTTCTGAAAAGTAAAGAGCGACTGTGGTTTATTCATCCCCAGACCCAAAAGGAACTGGAAGCATTGTTAAGGATTCTTAACGATCATGGAGAAAAGAAATTACTTCATTATATTAAATACAGATATCTGAAGGGAGAATCACGTAAGATCAGATATTAAGGAGAGCTTTATAATGAAAAAAAATCAGATTTTTATAAAAAGTGGCACAGATTACAAAAAAATGACAAAAGAACTTCTGGAAAAAAGCGAACTTGCTGATATGATCAGTGACAGAGCACTTCGCATTGGGATTAAACCAAATATGGTTTCTGCATCAGAACCATCCAATGGAGCTACTACCCATACTGAGATCATAGCCGGTATTCTGGAATACCTGAAAGAAAATGGATTCCGCAATGTGATGATCCTGGAAGGTTCCTGGGTAGGTGACCGTACTTCAGATGTATTTGAAGTATGCGGTTACCAGAAAATCTGTGAGGATTATGATGTAGTATTCCATGACACCCAGAAAGACAAAAGTTTCACCAAAGACTGCAGCGGACTGGAACTGAAAATCTGCAACAGCGTAAAAGATATAGATTTTCTGATCAATGTACCGGTACTGAAGGGACACTGCCAGACAAAGATTACCTGTGCTCTTAAGAATATGAAGGGACTGATCCCAAATTCAGAAAAGAGACACTTCCATTCTATGGGGCTTCACAAACCTATTGCACATCTGAATACAGGAATCCATCAGGATTTTATTGTCGTGGATAATATCTGTGGGGATCTGGATTTTGAAGACGGTGGGAATCCGGTAGTAATGAACCGCATCCTTACAGCTGTGGATCCGGTTCTGGTAGATGCCTATGTCTGTAATATGCTTCATTATGAAGTGTCTGAAGTTCCCTATGTAGTATTGGCAGAACAACTGGGAGTAGGATGTGCGGACCTTGCCAAAGCAGATATCTGTATCTGTGGGGAAAATCAGGAAGTTCAGATCCAGAAACGCAAAAAAGTAGTAGAAGTGGCAGATGCAGTGGAAGAAGTAGATTCCTGCAGTGCCTGCTATGGCTATCTGATTCCTGCACTTGACATGCTGAAACAGGATGGACTTCTGGAAAAACTGGATCAGAAAATTTGTATCGGACAGGGGTACAGAGATAAAACAGGAGAGCTGGGAGTAGGACACTGTACCAGACATTTCCGCTGTCATGCGGAAGGATGTCCGCCTACAGAAAATCAGATTTATGAATTCCTGAAAGAATACATAAACAAAATGTAACTATTCAGTAGGTAGCATCCCGCGAGGTGTTTTGAAATCATACAGGAGGAGACCATTATGATCTCCTCCTGTTATTTTGTGTAAGATTATGTAAAAAGAAACACGGTTATTTGTGGGCTACTTCTGTCAGAATTTCCAGAATCTGTTCCTGTGAGAATCGGCTGCTGTCAATACACAGGTCATACTGGTTCATATCCAGCCAGTCTTCATCAGTGAAAAATTCATAATAAGCACGACGTTCTTTGTCCATTCTTTTAACCAGTTTTCGGGCACTCTTTTCTTCCCGTCCCAGACGTTCCATAATGGTCTGTACACGTGTCTCAAAAGGTGCGTAAATAAAGACTCTCAATGCATTGTCTTTCAGGATGTGGTTGGCACATCGTCCAACAATGACGCAGTCTTTTGTGTCAGCAAGGTTCAGAATAATATTACGCTGGCTTTCATAGAGTACATCATTCATGGGAACTGCGAAATGCTCTGCATTGATCTGAATCTCGTGGCTCACCGGGAAAGACCACTGGCTGGGCTTCTTTTCATCTACTTCTGCAAAAGCACTGAAAGGAACATTCTTTTCCTGGCTTGCCATTTCAATCAGTTCTTTGTCATAAAAGCCAATCTCCATTTTATCTGCCAGTGCCTTTCCAATGATACGTCCGTTACTTCCAAACATACGATTGATGGTGATAATGCGTTTACTCATAAAGATTCCTCCTTCCAAAGAAACCTGCTCTTTTTTGTTATTATTATACCATTATATTTGGAAAATATCTATATTACATGTGAAAATATAGAAAATTATGCAGAACATACAGAAATAAACAAATATTTTGGAAGAGCTTTAAGTTTCGTTTAAGCTTAATTCATTTGAGTTTCACACAACACTCAACAGAAGAACACAATTAGCCGGTAAAGTAATATGAGAAAATAAGAAAGAGCATGGAAAATACAGAGGTCGGAGGAAGCATTATGGGATGTATGGCAGGTATTCTTCTGTCTTTTGGCATCCTGAAGATTGCAGGAATGTTTGTGACCTCCATGAAATTTCAGATAAATAAAAAAGTTGTGTGGATTTCTGTAGTATTTTCAGGTATTATTGGGATTATGTTCGGTTTATATCCGGCAAATAAGGCAGCCAGAAAGAAGCCAATTGAGGCATTGCGATATTCTGGTTAATTCTGACAAAGTTTGTAAAAAAAAATTAGAAAAATGTAACAAATTAGTAACTTTAAAAGTACTTTGCGAACGAAAAAACTTGCAATATCAGGGGGTGGATAGTATACTCAAAGAAAATTTTACTTGACAGATTTAACGATATTAAATATAATTTTCCCATGCATTACAAAAATGTTACAAAATAAATAATTAACGAAAAAAAGACATAATGAAAATGCAAGGAATATAGAGTATGAAAAAAGCCAGAAAAACAAACACAAATCAGAACAAAGGAGAAAGCAGAAGTTCTTCTGTTCGTGGACTTATATCTCTGAGTGTATGTGCAGTAACCGTACTGAGTATAGCAGGAGGATGTAAATTCATCGGTTCTGAAAGACATAATCAGGTATATGCAGCTTCTGAGGAACAAAGTGTCTCTTATCTGATAGATGCAGGATATGATCTGCCATCAGGAATCGCAGGTGTGGCTTCCGGTGTAAACGGAACTCCTTCTGCTGGAACAATGGTCAACCGTCTTGGGATTTCCTGTGAAGATATGATGGTAGGACAGCGGATTCGCAAGGTTACCAGTGATGCTGTAGAGATGAATGTAAGTGAATCTATGGCTATAACTATTGATAATCTGGATTCCAAAGTTGCATCCTCCGCTTCTTCCGCCAAACTGATGTCAGATGAGGATTATGAGAATCTTCTTCATATTGTGGAGGCAGAGGCAGGAACAGAAGATTTGAAAGGTCGTATTCTGGTAGCCAATGTTATCATGAATCGTGTGAAATATCCGGAGTTTCCGGATAATGCTACAGATGTAATCTGGGAATATGATAACGGTGTAGCACAGTTTTCGCCGGTTTCAGACGGAAGTATTAACCATGTCACGATTTCAGACGAAACAAAGGAAGCAGTCAAACAGGTTCTGGAAGGTGTAGATTATTCAGAGGGAGCATTGTTTTTTATCCAGAAATCTGCTGCTGAAAAACATAATATCGACTGGTTTGAAAAAAATTTACGCAAACTGTTCAAACATGGAGTACATGAATTTTATACATATCCGGATGATGTACTGGAAAGTTAGTGTGTTGTATCATTGACGCACTTTATCTCACAAACACAATACAAAGGATAAGGACCCAGCAGAAAATGAATCTGCAGGGTCTTATTTATTATTGCATTCAGCACTGCATTGTGGTAAACTGAGGGCTATGAATGAGACAGCTTTTAGGCTGCTCATAGAAATTACAGCAGAAAGGCAGGAAGGATACATGCAGGTATTATACAAAAGTACCAGAGGCAAAGGGGAAGCGGTAACAGCTTCTATGGCTATTTTGAAAGGACTTTCCCAGGATGGAGGGCTTTTTGTTCCCACATCTATTCCCAGGCTGGATGTTCCAGTTGAAAAACTTGCAGAAATGACCTATCAGGAAACAGCATATGAGGTAATGAGTCGTTTTCTTACAGATTTTACAGAGGATGAACTTAAGAGCTGTATCGCCAATGCATATGATGATAAATTCGACACAAAAGAGATCGCACCATTACATGAGGCAAACGGAGCATATTTCCTGGAACTGTTTCATGGTGCCACAATAGCTTTTAAGGATATGGCACTTTCCATTCTGCCACATCTTATGACTACAGCAGCAAAGAAAAACCAGGTAAAGAATGACATTGTCATTCTGACTGCGACTTCCGGTGATACAGGTAAGGCAGCACTTGCCGGTTTTGCAGATGTGCCTGGAACCAAGATCATTGTTTTTTATCCGAAACATGGTGTAAGCCCTATTCAGGAAAAACAGATGGTAACCCAGAAGGGAAACAATACTTACGTGGTAGGTATTACCGGTAATTTTGATGATGCACAAACAGCAGTAAAGAAAATGTTCAACGATCATGAACTTGCAGCTGAGCTTAATGAAGCGGGCTTCCAGTTTTCATCTGCCAACTCCATCAACATCGGACGTCTTGTACCGCAGATCGTATATTATGTATATGCTTATGCAAGACTGGTAAAACAGGGACGCATCCAGGCTGGACAGGAAATCAACGTAGTGGTTCCTACCGGTAACTTTGGAAATATCCTTGCTGCTTTCTATGCGAAACAGATGGGACTTCCCATTCACAAACTGATTTGTGCTTCCAATGAGAACAAAGTTCTCTTTGATTTCTTCTGCACAGGAACTTATGACAGAAAGAGAGACTTTATCCTTACTACATCACCGTCTATGGACATTCTTATTTCCAGTAACCTGGAAAGACTGATTTATCGTATTACAGGTGAAGACGCTGAAAAATGTGCGGAACTTATGAACGCTTTAAATCAGGGCGGCGAATATACCATCACGGAAGAAATGAAAGCGGGTCTTGCAGATTTTTATGGTAATTACTGCAGTGAGGGAGAAACAAAAGAAGCTATCAGTGCTACCTATTACGGAAGCAACTATGTGATCGATCCTCATACAGCTGTTGCAGCCGGTGTATATCAGAAATATTTAAGAGATACAGAAGATCACACTCCTACAGTGATTGCTTCTACAGCAAGCCCATACAAGTTTACCAGAAGTGTTATGGAGGCTGTTTCTGACAGATATGAAGATCTGGATGATTTTGCCCTTGCAGATGCGCTGTCTAAACTTTCCGGCGTAAAAGTACCAAAAGCAGTAGAAGAGATTCGTACAGCACCGATTCTTCATGACCTTGTCGTAGACGCACCTGAAATGCCGGCTACAGTCAAGAAAATTTTGGGAATCAACTAAATATACCGGAGGGGGATTTCAGCGAAACTCGTTGTGAGTCCCCCTTTTTTGTGTTATACTGTTGCAGAATACAGAAAAATTAGACAAACGAAAAGAATTCGGGAATAAAACAAAAGGCTGCCCCATAGGAAATGCAGGTGAAAGGAAGGATCAGGAATGTCAGGAATAGACTGTCTTACAGCAGAGGGAATGGTAAGTAAATATATCAGGCACACTCTTTCAACTGATGAGCTGGAGGAATTCCTTGATCATGTAGAGTCCTGCTCTTCCTGTTATGATGAGCTGGAAACGCATTTTATTGTTTATGAAGCACTGCAGCAGCTGGATGAGAAGGAAGATGGAACAGTTCTGGATTTTCGCAAACTCCTGAAACAGGATATCCGCAGATCCAGAAGGATCATCCGGCAGAGAAAAGCAATCAAAGCTGTAACAGGAATCCTTGTGATTGGAGCGCTTGTTATTCTTGCAGCTTTTTTTATATTGGGTACTGGGAATTGACCCTATTTTTAAACTGTAACAGGAGGATGTTGAGTTGAGTGAAAAAATATTACTGATCGACGGACACAGTATTCTGAATCGCGCTTTTTATGGAATTCCGGATCTGACTAATTCAGAGGGACGACATACTGGCGCGGTTTATGGTTTTCTGAATATTCTTTTCCGTATACTGGATGAAGAAAAACCAGATTATCTTACAGTGGCTTTTGATGTTCATGAGCCTACTTTCCGACACAAAATCTACAGTCAGTACAAAGGAACCCGAAAGCCTATGCCATCGGAACTGAGAGAACAGGTACCGCTGATCCAGGAATTGCTTACTGCCATGGGAATCAAAATTGTATCCAAAGGTGGCTATGAGGCAGATGACCTTCTTGGAACCCTTGCCAAAAAAAGCGAACAGAAGGGAATGGATGTGACCATTCTTTCCGGAGACAGAGACCTTTTGCAGCTGGCAACAGAAAAAGTCATGATCCGGCTTCCCAAAACATCCAAAGGTAAAACAACCATCGAAGATTTTCATGGGGAACAGGTGCTGGAAAAATACCAGGTTACACCGCCTCAGATTATTGAACTGAAAGCCCTTATGGGAGATTCGGCAGATAATATTCCGGGAATACCTGGTGTAGGAGAAAAAACAGCAACCAAACTGATCGTGCAGTATGGTTCCATTGAAAATGCTCATGACCATCTGGAAGGAATAAAACCAAATAAAGCAAAAGAATCCTTAAGAGATCATTATGATCTGGCACAGCTCAGCAAGACACTTGCCACTATCAATACAGACAGTCCTCTGGAGTATGATTATCAGGAAGCCAGACTTGGCAATCTTTATACGCAGGAAGCATTTCAGTTGTGTAAACGTCTGGAATTCAAAAACCTTCTGAGCCGTTTTGAAAATGTATCTGCTGAAGAAGAAACACTGGAAGAAAACTTTTTCACCTGTGAAGATCTTGCGGGGGCAGAATCTATCTTTGAGAAAGCAGCTTCCTGCGAACATGTGGGAATTGATCTTCTGATGGATGACGAGGCTGTTTATGGTCTGGGTATCGCACTGTCTAAAGAAGAAATCTATTATATTCCATCAGAAGGACTGATCACCGGTGAATACCTTTGCGGTAAAGTCCGGGATCTGTCAGAAAGAGTCATACTCTGCGCCATGGATATCAAGGCGCTTCTGAAACATGTCCGTATCTCCGATGCTTCCAGAATCTTTGATATAGGGATTGGAGTATATCTTCTGAATCCTCTGAAGTCTTCTTATTCTTATGACGATGTGGCAAGAGAGTATCTGGATGGCAGCATCTTTCCTTCCAGGGAGGATCTTCTGGGCAAAACATCTTTCCGGAAAGCCTGGGAAGAATCCAGAGAAGGTTTGTTCAGATATGCCTGTTATGTGGCGTATACAGTCTGTGCCTCCAGAGAACTGATCGAAGAAAAACTGAAAGAAACAGATATGTGGAAGGTTTATCAGGATATAGAGCTTCCGCTGGTGTTTACCCTGCATTCCATGGAACAATGGGGAATCTGCGTAAGAGGGGAAGAGTTGAAGACTTACGGGGAAAAACTGAGTATACGGATCAGTGAACTGGAAGAGTCTGTTTATCAGCAGGCGGGAGAAAAATTTAATATCAACTCACCCAAGCAGCTTGGTGTGATCCTTTTTGAAAAAATGAAACTTTCCGGTGGCAGGAAAACAAAAACCGGTTATTCTACAGCAGCGGATATTCTGGAGAAACTGGCACCGGAGCATCCCATTGTAAAAGACATCCTAGAGTACAGACAGCTTGCGAAACTAAAATCTACTTATGCAGACGGACTTGGCGCTGTGATCGCAGAAGACGGACGGATTCATTCTACTTTTAATCAGACCATAACTGCTACCGGTCGAATCAGCAGTACAGAGCCGAACCTGCAGAATATTCCCGTCCGTATGGAGCTGGGGCGTCTTATCCGCAAAGTATTTGTACCGGAAGAAGGATATGTATTTCTGGATGCCGATTATTCTCAGATTGAACTGAGGGTTCTGGCACATATGTCCGGAGATGAAATGCTGATCCAGGCTTACAGAGAAGCACAGGATATTCACAGGCTTACTGCTTCTCAGGTATTCCATGTACCGTTTGATGAGGTAACAGATCTTCAGAGACGAAATGCAAAGGCAGTTAATTTCGGTATTGTATATGGAATCAGTTCTTTTGGGCTCAGCCAGGATTTAAGCATTACCAAAAAAGAAGCAGCAGATTATATTAACAAATATTTTGAAACATATCCTAAGATCAAGGGGTTCCTGGATGGGCAGATTGAGATGGCAAAAGAAAAAGGATACGTTGTGACCATGTTTGGCCGTCGCCGACCTGTCCCGGAACTGAAATCCAGTAATTTTATGCAGCGGGCTTTTGGCGAGAGAGTGGCAATGAACTCTCCGATCCAGGGAACAGCAGCAGATATTATAAAGATTGCCATGAACCGCGTATACAAAAGGCTTACAGAAGAAGGGCTGAAATCTCGCCTGGTGCTGCAGGTTCATGATGAGCTTCTTATCGAGACCAAAGTAGAAGAAATCGAAGAAGTGTCCCGGATTCTGGAAGAAGAAATGAAGGGGGCAGCAGCTCTTTCTGTGGAACTGGATGTGGATATGCATCAGGGCAACAACTGGTATGAGGCAAAATAACATGAAAATCATAGGAATCACCGGCGGTGTTGGTGCCGGAAAAAGTACAGTACTGGATTACTTAAGAGAACAGTTCCATGCATATGTGATCCAGGCAGATCAGGTAGGACATCAGGTAATGGAGCCTGGAGAAATCTGTTACAGTCAGGTAATTGCATTATTTGGCGAACATATCCTGAAAAAAGACAAAACCATTGACCGGAAGGCAGTTTCCGATGTAGTATTTGGTAATGAAGAAAAATTAAAGAAACTTAACGGAATCATTCATCCGGCTGTCAGACAGTCTGTTCTGGAGGAAATACAACTCCAGAAAGAAAAGAAAACTGCCATTGTTGTAGTAGAGGCAGCACTTCTTCTGGAAGAGCATTATGAGAAATTCTGCGATAAAGTCTGGTATGTGCATACAGACCGGGAGATCCGTATCAGCCGGCTTATGGAGAACCGGGGATATTCCAGAGAAAAATCCGAAAGTATTATTTCCAGTCAGGCATCGGATGAATACTTTGCGAAACATGCAGATTATATTATCCGGAATAATGGAGACATAAAAGATACCTGGCTTCAGGTAGAGGAAGGGATTCGTTTATTATGAGATTTTGCAGTATTGCCAGTGGAAGCAGTGGAAACTGTATCTACGTAGGCTCTGACAATGCGCATGTGCTGGTAGACATAGGTATCAGCGGCAAAAAAATGGAAGCAGGACTTAACAGCCTGGAACTGACGGGACGTGATCTGGATGGTATTCTGATCACCCACGAACATTCTGATCATATTAAGGGAGTGGGAGTTATTGCACGAAAATATGGAATTCCCATTTATGCAACAGGTGGTACGGTGGATGCCATGCTCCGAACCGGCTCCCTGGGGAAACTTCCGGAAGGAATCTTCCGGGAAATAAAAGAAGATAATCCTTTTATGATAAAAGATCTGAAGATTAATCCTTTTAATATTCCTCATGACGCCGCACAGCCCGTAGGTTACAGAGTAGAATGTGGCGAACATTCTATCGGGATCGCCACAGATCTTGGAAAATATAATGAATATATTATAGATAATCTCAAAAATCTGGATGCACTACTTCTGGAAGCAAATCATGATATCCGTATGCTTCAGGTAGGAAAATATCCATATTATCTGAAACAGAGGATTCTGGGTGACAGAGGACATCTTTCTAACGAAAATGCTGGAAGACTTCTGTGCAGGCTTCTTCATGACAACATGAAAGCTATTTTTCTGGGCCATTTAAGCAGAGAAAATAATTACGAAGAGCTGGCATATGAAACTGTTTGTTCAGAGGTAACACTGGGAGACAACCCTTACAAATCAAAAGATTTCAGAATTCAGGTTGCAAAAAGAGACTTTGTCTCAGATGTAGTCACTGTATAAAAGAAAGGAAAAAATCATGAAAAAAACAATCATTACAGTAGTAGGAAATGACACCGTAGGGATCATTGCAAAAGTATGTACTTATCTTGCAGACAACAATGTAAATATTCTGGATATTTCTCAGACTATCGTACAGGGGTATTTTAACATGATGATGGTTGCTGATACCAACGGTTCTGACAAGGATGCCGCAACTATTTCCAGAGAACTTTCTGAAATCGGTGATCAGATTGGCGTAGTGATCCGCTGTCAGCACGAAGATATATTTAACGTAATGCATCGTATCTGAGATACATCATATCTTCCTGTAATAATTTACCGACAGATAAAAAGGAGAAGCGACATGATCAATATTTTTGAAGTTAATGAGACAAATAAGATGATCGAACAGGAGAATCTGGATGTCCGTACCATTACGATGGGTATCAGCCTTCTTGACTGTATCGACAGCGATCTTGACAAGATGAACGAAAAAATCTACAACAAGATCACCACAAAAGCCAGTGATCTTGTGGCAACCGGTGACAAAATTGCCACAGAATTTGGTATTCCGGTAGTAAATAAGCGAGTTTCTGTAACACCCATCGCACTTGTAGGTGGTGTTGCATGTCACACAGAAGAGGATTTTGTTTCTGTAGCAAAGACACTGGACAAAGCAGCCAAAACCATAGGAGTTAACTTTATCGGTGGTTATTCAGCTTTGGTAAGCAAAGGCATGACTCCGGCAGAAGAATTGCTAATCCGTTCCATCCCTCAGGCACTGGCAGTTACAGAACGTGTGTGCAGTTCTGTGAATGTGGGTTCCACCAAAACAGGTATCAATATGGATGCTGTGAAACTGATGGGAGAGATTGTCCTGGAAACAGCGAAAGCATCTGCAGATCAGGATTCTCTGGGATGTGCCAAACTGGTGGTATTCTGCAATGCGCCGGATGACAACCCTTTTATGGCAGGAGCTTTCCATGGAGTTACAGAAGCTGACTGTATTATCAACGTAGGCGTCAGTGGACCTGGTGTAGTAAAAACTGCACTGGAACAGGTCCGCGGCAAAGATTTCCAGACTCTCTGTGAAATGATCAAGCGTACAGCATTCAAAGTTACACGAGTTGGACAGCTGGTAGCACAAGAAGCTTCCAGACGTCTGAATGTGCCTTTTGGTATTGTGGATCTTTCTCTTGCACCTACACCGGCCATCGGTGACAGTGTTGCCGAAATCCTGGAAGAAATCGGTCTGGAGAGAGTAGGTGCACCTGGAACTACTGCAGCACTTGCGCTTCTTAATGACCAGGTCAAAAAAGGCGGTGTTATGGCAGCGCAGGCAGTGGGCGGATTAAGCGGTGCTTTTATTCCGGTAAGTGAGGATCAGGGAATGATTGATTCTGTTAATCTGGGAGCCCTTACTTTGGAGAAACTGGAAGCAATGACCTGTGTCTGCTCTGTAGGTCTGGACATGATTGCTATTCCTGGAGATACCAAAGCATCTACCATTGCAGGTATTATTGCAGATGAATCTGCTATCGGTATGATCAACCAGAAAACAACTGCAGTACGTGTGATCCCTGTAATTGGCAAGGGCGTAGGGGAGACGGTAGAGTTTGGCGGACTTCTTGGCTATGCTCCGATCATGCCTGTGAACCAGTTCTCCTGTGACGCTTTTGTAGAACGTGGTGGACGTATCCCGGCACCAATCCACAGCTTTAAGAACTAAACAAAACCAAATAAATTCACAAAACAGTTGACAATAGCAGTTTTGTGTGGTAAAGTATGAAACATCAAAACCAGTGAGGAAGAAGAGTAAACATTTTGGCAACATCCCAGAGAGCAGGCGTTGGTGGAATCCTGTATGAAGCGAATTGTTGAATGGTCTTCCGAGGGCAGTCCGAAATCCATATCAATCAGGAGTGTAGGCACTGACGGGAACCGAACCCGTTACCAATCAGGAGTGTATGTTTGTACATGAGAAAGTGGACGATACGTCAATTTGAGTGGTACCGCGATAATAAGAAATTATTACCGTCTCAAGCAACAGCTTGGGACGGTTCTTTTTTTCTCATGGCACATAAAATGTAGAAAGAGAGAGGAAAAAGACTATGAAAAAAAGACTGTTAGTAATCGCAACAACAGTAGCAACCAGCATGATGATAGCTTCACCGGTTATGGCGGACGATTTTAAAGTAGGTATCTGCAATTATGTAGATGATGCTTCTCTGAATCAGATCGTAAATAATATCCAGTCACGTCTGGAAGAGATCGGCGAAGAAAAAGGAGTTACTTTTGACGTATCTTATGATAACTGTAATGCAGATGCCAATGTTATGGAACAGATCATTTCTGATTTCCAGGCAGACAATGTAGACCTGATGGTAGGTGTGGCAACTCCGGTAGCAATGCGTATGCAGTCTGCAACAGAAGGAACAGACACTCCGGTAGTATTCTCAGCAGTATCTGATCCGGTAGGTTCCGGGCTGGTAGATTCTCTGGATGCGCCTGGAGCCAACATTACAGGTACCAGTGATTATCTGGATACTTCTTCTGTTATGAAGCTGATTCAGGCTCAGATTCCGGATGTAAAGAAAATCGGTCTTCTTTATGACGTAGGACAGGATTCTTCCACGACGGCAATCCAGGAAGCCAAGGATTATCTGGATGAGCAGGGAATCGAATATGTAGAGCGTACAGGAACCACAACAGACGAAGTACAGCAGGCTGCAGATGCCCTGATCGCAGACAAAGTAGATGCTGTATTTACACCTACAGACAACACCATTATGACAGCTGAACTTTCTATCTATGAAAAATTCATCGAAGCAGGTATCCCACACTATACAGGAGCTGATTCTTTTGCATTAAACGGTGCGTTCGTAGGATATGGTGTTGACTATGCAAACCTTGGACAGAAAACAGCAGACATGATCGCTGATATTCTGGTAGATGGGGCAAATCCATCTGAAACAGCAGTAGAAACCTTTGATAACGGAACAGCTACTGTAAATACAGAAACCTGCGAAGGTCTTGGCCTTGATTTTGAAACTATCAAAAAAGATTTTGAACCATTTTGTACTCAGGTTAATGAGATTACAACTGCCGAAAGTTTTGATGATGTAGCGGCAGAATAAATGAACTGGAGGAAATCACTGTGACAATAGCAACTATGTTCTCTCTGGGAGAGACTGCACTGAAACTGGGACTGATCTGTTCACTGACTGTTCTGGCACTGTTTTTAAGTTACTCCATGCTGAATGTCTGTGACCTTTCCACGGATGGCTGTTTCACTTTTGGAGCAGCGGTAGGTGCAGCGGTAGCAGTAAGCGGTCATCCTTTTTTATCCATTGTAGCTGCCATGGTAGCGGGGGTGGGATCTGGATTTGTTACTGCTATTCTGCAGACCAAGCTGGGAGTTGACAGTCTTCTGGCAGGTATCATCGTAAATACTGCATTATATTCAGTGAACATTGCAGTAATGGGAGGTTCTTCTCTGATCAATATGAACAGGACACCTACCGTATTTTCCATGATGAAGGAAACTCTCAAAGATACACCACTTCAGGGAAGAGAGGACATAATCGTTGCTTTGATCGCGGTTGTGGTCGTTATTGCTTTTCTTGTATTTTTCCTTAAGACAAGACTTGGCCTCGCAATAAGAGCCACAGGAAACAATGCTGATATGGTCAAATCTTCCTCTATCAACCCGGCATTTACTACAATCATAGGACTTTGTGTTGCCAATGCGTTTACAGCTCTTTCCGGATGCCTTTTGTCTCAGTCACAGAAGTCTGTAGATATCAATATCGGACAGGGAATGGTTACCGTTGCACTTGCTTCCCTTCTGATCGGAGGAACTCTTCTTGGCAGAGGCGGTATCTTTGTAAGAGCTGTGGGAATGGTACTTGGATCTTTTGTTTTCCGTCTTGTATATACCATTGCACTTCGGTTTAATATGCCTGCATTTATGCTGAAACTGGTATCCTCTGTTATTGTTGTCCTTGCTATTTCAGGTCCATATCTCAAAAAACAATGGCCGCAGCTTAAGAGAAGGATGACTCACAGAAAAGGAGGAATGTGATCTATGTTAAAGATCAGACATATTTCCAAAACATTTAATCCGGGAACCATAAATGAAAAAAGGGCGATCACAGATTTGTCCCTTGAATTAAAAAAAGGTGATTTTGCTACGATTATTGGTTCCAATGGTGCAGGCAAATCCACACTTTTTAATGCCATCTGTGGAGATTTTTTTACAGATTCCGGTTCTATCGAACTGGATGGCAGAGATATTACGTTTACACCACAGCATGCAAGAGCCAGAAGCATCGGACGACTTTATCAGGATCCCATGCGTGGAACAGCTCCTGGAATGACTATCGAAGAAAATCTGGCACTGGCAGCAGGAAAAGGCGGATGGCTTTCTCATGTAACACACCAGGAAAAAGAGCGTTTTCATGAAGAACTGAAACTTCTGGATATCGGACTGGAGGCACGTATGAGCCAGCCGGTAGGACTTCTTTCTGGAGGACAGAGACAGGCATTGACTCTTCTGATGGCTACTATGAACCCAGCCAAACTTCTGCTTCTGGATGAACACACAGCAGCACTGGATCCGGGAACAGCAGAAAAAGTCCTGAATCTTACCAGACGTATTGTGGAAGAACATCAGCTGACCTGTCTGATGATCACTCACAATATGAATTCTGCACTGGAACTTGGTAACCGGATACTGATGATGGATTCGGGAAATATTGTTCTGAATATCAGCGGAGAAGAAAAGAAGAATATGACCGTAGAAGGACTCCTTGAAAAATTTCGTATTGGTGCAGGAAAGGCACTGGATAATGACCGTATCCTTCTGTCTGGTGATAAATAATAAAAAGTAGAACCATTTCCGATGGAAAAATTTCTGTCAGAAATGGTTTTTTTATGCCAAAGTATGCAGGAGAAGCTGCCAGTGGCAGGTTCTCTGCATTTTAAAGGATTACTATATTTTTCTGATATTCATGGCAGAACTCTCTGCCTGATCTGAGACAAATGAGTTTTTCGTACAGGTTAGAAGCAAAAGTAGTTTCTTCCAGCAACTGCAAAGCAGCTTTATCCAGGATATGAGGGGCATCTGCCAGTTTGGTAAGCAGTGGGATACGGCTTCTTTTTTTGA
>URXG01000044.1 GCA_900551715.1 uncultured Blautia sp.
AATTCATCTCACTACCTGAAGAGGTAGGAGAATTCTTGTTATATATTATGTTAAAGCATATTCCTGTTGCTCTGTCAATGAGAGGAAGAAATCATAATTATGCTTCTTTTTTGAAAGCAAAGATGTCATTGGGTGTGCAGTCAAGAATATTACAGAGTTTTTCGATAGTGAGAACAGTAACATTCTGATTTTTACGCAGCTGATCCAGTGTATGTTTGTCAATGCCCTGGTTGATCAGTGCATATTGAGAAATCCTGCGTTTCTGCATGGTATCCCATAAAGGACTATAATCAATCATGTTACCTCCACCTTTTCCAGAATTTGGCAAAAAATACCAGATATTTTCATTATAGATGGCGAATGAAATAAAAAATATGGTGGACATATTCACCATATTCGATATAATTTTAAATAAAGAAACAAAAAAGTACATCGAGAGAGAATTATGGGAGGCAGTTGCCATTGAATATGGAACGTTTATACTATGATGAAAAGCAAAAGCTGTTGTCTGAGTTGCGAAAAGAGATACAGGAGCAAGAAAAGCAGATACCGGACAGAACATCCGGCAGATGCCGGCGATTTACGGAGCTTGCAGAAGAAGCCACCTGGTTTGCAAAAGCAGCAGGATGTAATATCCGGATTCAGGTACTGACAGATCGGTCAGCCATGATAAGGATGCAGACAGACCGGATCCATTTTCTCAGCGACGGTGAGACTGACAGAGAAGAGAAGGAGATTTTACAGAAGTTATTACAGGAAGCAGAATACGTGCATATGGGAACAGACAAAAGAGAGGAAAAAACAGTGCTCTTGTTGGAATTTGGATTTGATATTTCACATGAATAAGGTGTCAGGCATCTTGCAAATCCATACACTAGCATGTATAATTTCATTTAAAGATATTAAAAAAGAAGGAGAGCGAAAAACATGAAGAAAACATTAAAGAAACTGATCACAATTGTAGTAGCAATGGCCATGATAGTAGCAATGGCAGTTCCGGCATTTGCATACGGTGAATCTGTAAAGGTGTACAAGAAACAGTCTGTTACTCTGTACCCGGCACAGTCTGCCAAGAACAGATTCATATCAAATTCCTGGGTCATCGGATACATAGGAAACAAAAAAGCTACGGTGAAGTCCAGTAATTCCAAAGTAGCATCTGTGGAAACATATGCAGAATGTATTATTGAGACTGCCAAGAAAGCCGGAAAAACAACTATCTCAGTAAAGGCAGACAACAAGACTTACAAATGCGCACTGACCGTATCCAAGTATAAAAATCCCGTTGCATCTGTTAAAATCGGAAACAAGACTGTATCCGGTAAGAAATTTAATAACAGTGCAGTATTAACAGCCAAATATTCTCAGTATGCAGGTAAGAAAACAGCAGTCAAATTTAACCTGAAAAAAGGCTGGAAGCTGCAGTTTGTAGAATATGCAAAGAAAAAATGGCTGAGATCAGAGGAAATGAAGAATGGAGGCAAAGTTTCTGTTTCCGGTGGATCTGGTTTTGAAGTAATAGCAGGTGTAAAAAATACAAAAACAGGTCAGATGGAAAGCGTGGTAGTTTGTTTTAAATAATAAGTCAGGGAAAAGGTGTCTTTGAGGCACCTTTTTTGCTTTTATTGTTGCAGGTATCAGCCCTTATAGAGTAAACTGTATTCATAGAATTTTACAGAAAGGGACAGAGGATGTTTTTAAAGAAATTTTTTAAATCTGCAAAAACAGTTTCCAAAAAAATCTCCGGATTAGGAAAAAAGAAAAAATACTATGTAAGGATACGAACATACAAAGCAGCAGGCAAAACCAGATATTATTCTGGATGGTCAAAAGTAAAGTCTGTAAAAACAAAGTAGACCCAAAATAAAGAAAGGCAAACTGCATGGAGAGGAGGTGAAATACCATGAGCAGACTACCGGGATATTATTCCTCAGGAGAGTTCGCCAGAATGGCCCACATCACAAAAAAGACCATACGTTATTACGATGAACATAATATTTTGAAACCATCGCTGGTAAATGATAAGGGTGCCAGATTCTATACGGATGAGGATTTTGCCAGGCTTCATCAGATTTTGTTTCTGAAATACCTGGGATTTTCTCTGGATGATATCCGGGAGATGACCATTCGGAATTCCGACCATCATTTTATGTCAGAATTCCTTCATTTGCAGATGGGATTTCTGGAAGAGAGAATGGAGCAGATGGAGCTTATGAAGCAGGCACTTTCTGATGCTTCCAGAGCTGTCGATAATGGAGAAACCGTAGACTGGAGTCAGATGCTGACGCTGGTGAACCTTAACGAGATGGAGCAGAAATTAAAGAAGCAGTATCTGAATTCTTCTAATATTACTGCACGTATCACACTTCATAATGAGTTTTCCCGGAACAGTCAGGGCTGGTTCCCCTGGGTATATCAGCAATGCCAGATCCGGTCAGGAGAAAGGGTGCTGGAACTGGGATGTGGGGATGCTTCCCTATGGACAGAAAATATGGATCTGCTGCCATCGGATGTGACGGTAGTGCTTTCGGATATTTCTGACGGTATGGTCCGGGATGTGAAGAAATCCATTGGGACAGAGGATCGGAGATTTCAATATGAAGTAATGGATGCCCATCACATCAATGCTACAGATCATTCAGTGGATCTTATTATCGCCAACCATGTGCTTTTTTACTGTGAAGATCTTCCAAAGGTCTGTCAGGAAGTGGTCCGGGTGCTGAAACCGGGGGGACGGTTTGTGTGCAGTACTTATGGAGATGCCCATATGAGGGAGATCAGCCAGCTGGTGCAGGAGTTTGATGACCGGATTCTTCTTTCTGCGGACCGGCTTTATGAACGTTTTGGCAAGGAAAACGGGGCAGAGCTTCTGGATAAATTTTTCAGTCAGGTTCAGTGGCAGCAGTATGAGGATTCCCTGAATGTAACAGATGCAGATGCTCTGATATCCTATGTGTTGTCCTGTCATGGAAACCAGAACCGTTATATTGTAAACAGATACAAGGATTTTCAGGCCTTTGTGGAGAAAAAAACATCAAAAGGCTTTCATATCACCAAGGATGCAGGGGTATTTCTGGCAATGATCTGAAAAAAATACACAAAAATACAAAAATAATACTTGAAGGTGCCCCAGGGGCACCTTTTATTATGGTATCAGTTAGAGGAAACAAGTCAATAATGAAAGTATAAGGAGAAATAAAAAATGAAGATTATTGTTACCGGCGGCGCCGGATTTATCGGAAGCAACTTTGTATTTCATATGTTAAAGAAATATCCGGATTATCGTATCATCTGTCTGGACTGTCTGACCTATGCAGGAAACTTATCTACACTTGCACCGGTTATGGACAACCCGAATTTCCGTTTTGTCAAAGAAAGCATCACAGACAGAGAAGCTGTTTATAAACTTTTTGAAGAAGAACATCCAGACATGGTTGTAAACTTTGCAGCAGAAAGTCATGTTGACCGTTCCATCGAAAACCCGGAAGTTTTTCTGGATACCAATATTAAGGGAACAGCAGTACTGATGGATGCCTGCCGCAAATATGGCATCAAGAGATATCATCAGGTATCTACCGATGAAGTTTATGGAGATCTGCCTCTGGACAGACCGGACCTTTTCTTTACAGAAGAGACTCCGATCCACACAAGCAGCCCATACAGTGCATCCAAGGCTTCTGCAGACCTTCTGGTTCTGGCTTATCACAGAACTTATGGACTGCCGGTTTCTATCAGCCGCTGCTCCAACAACTACGGACCATATCATTTCCCGGAAAAACTGATTCCGCTGATGATCGCCAACGCTCTTAATGACAAACCTCTTCCTGTTTATGGAGAAGGTCTGAATGTTCGTGACTGGCTTTATGTAGAAGACCATTGCAAGGCCATTGACCTGATCATCCACAAGGGACGTGAAGGAGAAGTTTACAATGTAGGCGGACACAACGAGAAACAGAACATCGAGATCGTTAAACTGATCTGCAAAGAACTTGGCAAACCGGAAAGTCTGATCACACATGTGGGAGACCGTAAGGGTCACGATATGCGTTATGCTATCGATCCAACCAAGATCCACAACGAACTTGGCTGGCTGCCGGAAACAAAATTCGAAGATGGTATCAAGAAGACAATCAAATGGTACCTGGACAACCGTGAATGGTGGGAAACGATCATCAGTGGTGAGTATCAGAATTACTACGAAAAAATGTATGGAGACAGATAGATTATGAAGATTTTTGTTACAGGAGTAGGCGGACAGTTAGGTCATGATGTGATGAATGAGCTGAACAGCCGGGGATATGAGGGCACAGGCTCTGATATCCAGCCTGTCTACAGTGGTGTTCAGGACGGAACCTATGTCTGCACTGCCGATTACAGACAGATGGATATTACAGATAAAGATTCTGTAAAAAATATCCTGGAGCAGGTGAAGCCGGAAGTGGTGATCCACTGTGCAGCCTGGACTGCTGTAGATGCAGCAGAAGATGAAGACAAAAAAGAAACTGTACGTAAGGTAAATGCTGCAGGTACACAGAATATTGCAGATATCTGCAAAGAGCTGGACTGCAAAATGGTGTACATCAGTACAGACTATGTATTTAATGGTCAGGGAACAGAACCATGGCAGCCGGACTGCAAAGATTATGCACCGCTGAATGTTTACGGAGCTACCAAGCTTCAGGGAGAGCTGGCTGTTTCTGAAACTCTGGAGAAATATTTTATCGTGCGTATTGCATGGGTATTCGGAAGAAATGGCAAGAACTTTATCAAGACCATGCTGAATGTGGCAAAGACACATGATCATCTGAAAGTAGTCAATGACCAGATCGGTACACCTACTTATACTTATGACCTTGCCAGACTTCTGGTGGATATGATCGGTACAGAAAAGTATGGTTATTATCATGCAACCAATGAGGGTGGTTACATCAGCTGGTATGATTTTACAAAAGAGATTTTCCGTCAGGCTGTGGAACTGGGCCATACAGAATATGCCGAGGATAAGGTGACAGTGACGCCTGTTACTACAGAAGAATACGGCGTATCCAAGGCTGCCAGACCATTTAACAGCAGACTGGACAAGAGTAAACTGGCTGAGAATGGTTTTGAGCCTCTGCCAACCTGGCAGGATGCTCTTCACAGATATCTGGTGGACGTTATCGATACTCTGTGATAACAGAAAGACAGTAAAGTTACGATGTTTCAGAATTAGGAGATGAATGACAATGGGTCAGATTAAAGTACAGAAAAATGTTGGTGGTATTGAAGGTTTATGTGTGATCGAACCTGCAGTTCATGGAGATTCCAGAGGATATTTCATGGAGACATACAACCAGAGAGATATGGAAGAGGCAGGGCTGAACATGGTATTTGTTCAGGATAATCAGTCCTGTTCCACCAAGGGTGTTCTTCGTGGACTTCACTTCCAGAAAGAGTTCCCACAGGGTAAACTGGTTCGTGTGATCAAGGGTTCTGTATATGATGTTGCAGTGGATCTGCGAAGCAGTTCCGAAACTTATGGCAAGTATTTCGGAATTGAACTGACAGAGGAAAACAAGAAGCAGTTCTATATTCCGGAAGGTTTTGCACATGGTTTCCTGGTGCTTTCTGATATTGCAGAATTCTGTTACAAATGTACAGATTTTTATCATCCGGGAGATGAAGGTGGTATGGCATGGAATGATCCGGAGATCGGTATCCAGTGGCCGAAACTTCAGGGCGAATACAAAGGAACTGCATCTGCAGAAGGCTATACTCTGGACGACGGAACAGCTCTGAACTTAAGTGACAAAGACCAGAAATGGCTGGGAATCAAAGATACATTTAAATTTTAATTTTGATAAGGAACCGCTGTCTTGAGAACAGAAGGTTCAGGAGGAAAATGGAGAATGAAAGGTATTATTCTTGCCGGAGGATCCGGTACACGTCTTTACCCGCTGACAATGGTAACTTCCAAACAGTTACTTCCAATCTATGACAAACCGATGATCTATTATCCAATGTCTGTACTGATGAATGCAGGAATCAGAGATATTCTGATCATCTCCACACCACAGGATACACCGAGATTCCAGGAGCTTCTTGGTGACGGACATCAGTTTGGTGTGGAACTTACTTATGCAGTTCAGCCAAGCCCTGACGGACTGGCTCAGGCATTTATCATCGGAGAAGAATTCATCGGTGATGATACGGTAGCAATGGTTCTGGGAGACAATATTTTTGCAGGACATGGCTTTAATAAGCGTCTGAAGGCTGCTGTGGAGAATGCAGAATCAGGAAAGGGCGCAACTGTATTTGGCTATTATGTAGACGATCCGGAGCGTTTCGGTATTGTGGAATTTGACCACAGCGGAAAAGCTGTTTCCATCGAAGAGAAACCGGAACATCCAAAGAGCAATTACTGTGTAACAGGTCTTTATTTCTACGACAATCGTGTAGTAGAATATGCCAAAAATCTGAAACCAAGTGCCAGAGGAGAACTGGAGATCACAGATCTGAACCGTATTTATCTTGAGGACGGAGATCTGAATGTTGAGCTTCTGGGACAGGGATTTACCTGGCTGGATACCGGTACACATGAGAGCCTGGTAGATGCAACAAACTTTGTAAAAACAGTAGAAACACATCAGCACCGCAAGATCGCCTGCCTGGAAGAGATCGCATATCTCAACGGCTGGATCACCAAAGAAGAAGTGCTGAAAACATACGAACTTGTTAAGAAAAATCAGTATGGCCAGTACCTGAAAGACGTACTGGATGGAAAGTACAGAGAACAGCTGTACTAAGAGTCTATGGCAGTTTATAACAAAGGGAATGAAACCAAAAAGAAGACTGCTTCAGCATCTAGCCTGTATGCTCAAAATTAAAAGTACAAAAGCTTTCTGTGGAATGTATGATAGAATTCCCAGGAAGCTTTTTTACGTACGCCTGTGTGATATAGATCTGTCTGCAGGCACAACGAAACTTGCAACTTCTGTACAGATGTGTTAGAATGGACAAAAATTTGGATTTTTTGTGCAAACTATTACTTTTTATTGTATATATTATTTAGAAAAAAGGAGAATGACAATATGTGTGGAATCGTAGGATTTACCGGATCTCGTCAGGCAGCACCGATTTTGCTGGACGGTCTTTCCAAGCTGGAATACAGAGGTTATGATTCAGCCGGGATTGCAGTTCGTAACGGAGATGGCGCCACAGAAGTGATCAAAGCCAAAGGACGTCTGAAGATCCTTGCAGAAAAGACAAACAACGGAGAGTCTGTAGCAGGCACCTGCGGAATTGGTCATACCAGATGGGCTACTCATGGAGAGCCATCTGAGAATAACGCTCATCCTCATGTAAGTGATGATGGGAACGTAGTAGCTGTTCACAATGGTATCATTGAGAATTACCAGGAACTGAAAGACAAACTTCTTCGTAAGGGATACAGCTTCTATTCTGAAACAGATACAGAAGTTGCAGTAAAGCTTATAGATTATTATTACAAGAAATATGAAGGAACACCGGTAGATGCCATCAATCATGCAATGGTACGTATTCGCGGTTCCTATGCACTGGCTGTTATGTTTCATGATTATCCGGGAGAGATTTATGTAGCCCGGAAAGACAGCCCCATGGTTCTGGGTGTTGCAGAAGGAGACAGCTATATAGCTTCTGATGTACCGGCCATTCTGAAGTATACAAGAAATGTTTATTATATTGGCAATCTGGAAATGGCACGTGTCCGTAAAGGAGAGATCACATTCTATAATCTTGATGGAGAAGAGATCCAGAAAGAGATGAAAGTGGTAGACTGGGATGCAGAAGCAGCAGAAAAATCCGGCTTTGAACATTTTATGATCAAAGAGATCCATGAACAGCCCAAGGCAGTAACAGATACTCTGAATTCTGTTCTGAAAGATGGTCGGATCAATCTGGAAGAAGTAGGTCTTACAGATGAAGATATCCACAATATCAGCCAGATTTATATTGTGGCATGTGGATCTGCCTATCATGTGGGAATGGCCTCCCAGTATGTATTTGAAGATATGGCAGGCATTCCGGTACGTGTGGAAATGGCATCCGAATTCCGTTATCGTAACCCGATCCTGGATCCAAAGGCTCTGGCAGTGATCATCAGCCAGTCCGGTGAGACAGCAGACAGTCTGGCGGCCCTTCGGGAATGTAAATCAAGAGGAATCCGTACTCTGGCTGTTGTCAATGTAGTAGGTTCTTCCATTGCCAGAGAAGCTGATAATGTGTTCTATACACTGGCAGGTCCGGAGATCTCTGTAGCGACTACCAAGGCATACAGTGCTCAGCTTATCGCAGCTTACGTTCTTTCTGTTCAGTTTGCTCTTGTAAGAGGAAAGATTACAGAAGAGCAGTATACAGGGTATATTCAGGAACTTCAGACTCTTCCTGCCAAGATGCAGAGGATTCTGGATGACAAAGAGCGTCTTCAGTGGTTTGCTTCCAAACAGGCCAACTCCAAAGATATTTTCTTCATTGGAAGAGGAATTGATTATGCCATCAGCATGGAAGGTAGCCTGAAACTGAAAGAGGTAAGCTATATTCATTCTGAGGCTTATGCAGCAGGAGAACTGAAACATGGAACTATTTCCCTGATAGAAGATGGAACTCTGGTGATTGGTGTCCTGACACAGCCGGCACTTTACGAAAAGACTGTCAGCAACCTGGTAGAGTGTAAGAGCAGAGGTGCCTACCTTATGGGTCTGACCACTTTTGGCAATTATAACATTGAGGATACAGCAGATTTTACGGTTTATATTCCACAGACAGATCCTCATTTTGCCACATCCCTGGCAGTGATCCCTTTACAGCTTCTGGGATATTATGTAAGTGTTGCAAGAGGTCTGGATGTTGACAAACCGAGAAACCTTGCAAAGAGTGTTACTGTAGAATAAAGAGAAAACAGGCATGGTGCGGGATTATCCTGCACCATGTTTTTTCATCCACATTCTGATGTATTCCAGCTGTTCCTGGTCGGAGATCTTCTGAGAAGCGGGATCATTTCCGGCAGCAAGGCAGCACAAAAGTACAAACGCCTGCAGACAGAAAAAGATAATAAGAAAAATGATCATGTTTACGCCTCCTCAATTTATTTATTTCTGATATATGTTTTAGTATTGGCATTTATTAGAATGCTATACATAAAATTCAAAAAAGATGGGAATAGGCAGGAAGGAATACTGGGAATATAATAAATAAATCATGATTTTATGGAGTATATGTATGAAGCAGCAGAGATATACCGGAAAAGGGATCGGCGTTGCTCTTCTTGATACAGGGATCTATCCTCATATGGATTTTGACGACAGGATCACAGGGTTCTGTGATTTTATTTCTCACAAAAAACAGATTTATGATGACAACGGACACGGAACTTGTGTGGCAGGAATCTTAGGAGGAAGCGGAGCTGCTTCCTATGGAAAATACAAAGGTGTGGCTCCGGAGTGTACATTAGTGGCACTGAAAGTTCTGGATCGTTTCGGAAATGGCAATAAAGAAAATGTTCTGAAAGCTTTCCGGTGGATACTGGATCACAGAAAAGAATATTATATCCGGGTTGTAAATATTTCCGTAGGAACCACATACCGTACCAGAAATGATCATGATGTGCTGGTAGAAGGAGTGGAAAAGCTCTGGGACGAAGGTCTGGTGGTAGTGGCTGCTGCCGGAAATCAGGGACCGGAACCAGGCAGTGTGACAGCTCCCGGATGCAGCAAAAAAGTAATTACTGTAGGTTCCAGTGATATGCTTACCGGTAAGGGGGCAGTATCCGGGCGGGGACCTACCTTTGAATGTGTCTGTAAGCCGGATCTGGTCGCTCCCGGAAGAAGGATCATTGCCTGTACACCGGGACCTTCCAATACCTATGGAATGAAAAGTGGGACGTCCATGTCTACTCCTTATATATCGGGAGCTGTGGCACTGGCGTTGGAGAAAGATCCCCTTCTTACCAACGTGGAGATCAAAATGATGCTGAAAGACAGTGCAGAAGATCTGGGTCTTCCAAGAAACCAGCAGGGATGGGGAAGATTTCGGCTGGACAGATTCTTAAGTATATAAAAAATCAATGATTTTAGTTTGGTAAAGTTTTAAAGGTTGACTGTCGGAAGAAAATTCGTTAAAATGGTCACTAAAGATTGAATAGAATATATGTGAGAAAAAGGAGAACATTATGAACAAGATTCAGATGAAAACGCCCCTGGTTGAGATGGATGGGGATGAGATGACCAGAATTCTGTGGAAAATGATCAAAGAAGAGCTTTTGCTTCCATATATTGATCTGAATACAGAATACTATGATCTGGGACTGGAATATCGAAATGAAACAGAAGATCAGGTAACCATTGATGCAGCAGAAGCCACCAGGAAATATGGTGTTGCTGTCAAATGTGCTACCATTACTCCCAACCATGCACGTATGGATGAGTATCACCTGAAAAAAATGTACAAAAGCCCCAATGGTACCATTCGTGCCCTTCTGGACGGAACTGTATTCCGTGCGCCTATCGTGGTTAAGGGAATCGAGCCATGTGTAAGAAACTGGAAGAAACCGATTACTCTTGCCCGTCATGCATATGGAGATATCTACAAGAACACAGAGTTTTATATTGATAAACCAGGTAAAGTAGAGCTTGTTTATACCTCTGAGGACGGAGAAGAAAAGAGAGCTCTGGTGCAGGAATTCAAGGCACCAGGTGTGGCTATGGGTATGCACAACATGGAAGCATCCATTGAAAGTTTTGCAAGAAGCTGTTTCAATTATGCCCTGGATACAAAGCAGGATGTATGGTTTGGGGCAAAGGATACCATTTCCAAAACCTACGATGCCAAATTCAAAGAAGTATTCCAGAAAGTATTCGACGCTGAATTCAAAGAGAAATTCCAGGAAGCAGGAATCACTTATTTCTACAGTCTGATTGATGATGTTGTAGCCCGGGTTATGAAAGCAGAAGGCGGATTTATCTGGGCCTGCAAGAACTATGACGGAGATGTTATGAGTGATATGGTATCTTCTGCTTTTGGTTCTCTGGCAATGATGACATCTGTTCTGGTATCTCCTCATGGATATTATGAGTATGAAGCTGCCCATGGTACTGTACAGAGACATTATTATCGTCATCTGGAAGGAAAAGAGACTTCCACCAACTCTGTGGCAACCATCTTTGCATGGACAGGAGCACTCCGTAAGAGAGGGGAACTGGATGGAAATCAGGATCTGGTGCAGTTTGCGGATAAGCTGGAGCAGGCTACACTTTCCACTATCGAAAGTGGTAAGATGACCAAGGACCTTGCTCTGATCACCAGCCTTCCTGATCCGGAGGTTCTGAACAGCAGAGACTTTATCCTTGCAGTAAAAGTATCCTTGGATGAGCTTCTGAAATAAACAGAATTCTTACAAGAGCATATATGTGAACAAAAAGAAACCCTTGCCAGTTCAGGCGAGGGTTTCCCATATTTCATATAATTCTTCCAGCTCCTGCTGGATCTTTTCTTTTTCACGACTTAATTCTGCACAGCGGCCTACATTGGTACATACATCCGGAAGAACAAGGGTTTCATCAATCTCTTTGTCTCTTGTTTCCAGTTCTTCGATCCGCTGCTCTGTTTTCTTCAGTTCATTTTCCTGTTTTCGTTTACGTGCCTGTTCTTCTTTCTGTTGCTGCCAGGTGAGCTTGCCTTCAGAAGAAACTTCTGCCTGGGCAGTTTCTGTGGCCTGTTCTTTGACAGGTGCATATTTCTCAGTCAGTTCTTCTTTTTTATCCAGGTAATAATCGTAGTCTCCAATGTAATTCACAACAGCTAAATTGGTCAGTTCCAGGATTCTGGTAGCAGTCTGATTAATGAAATAACGGTCATGGGAAACATAAAAAACAGTTCCTGTATAACTGTTCAGTGCTTCTTCCAGGATCTCTTTGGAAGCAATATCCAGATGGTTGGTGGGCTCGTCCAGGATCAGGAAGTTGGCTTCAGAAAGCATCAGTTTTGCCAAAGAAACACGACCTCGTTCGCCACCGGAAAGAGAAGAAATTTCTTTAAAAACATCATCTCCTGTAAAGAGGAAAGCAGCCAGCATGTTGCGGATCTCTGTTTCGGTAAGGGTAGGATATGTATCGGCAATTTCCTGGAAAATTGTTTTTTCCTGATGAAGCACATGATGTTCCTGATCATAATATCCGATCTGGACTTTGGCGCCCAGAGAAAAACTTCCTTCATCGGCAGGAAGAAGATCGTTAAGGATCTTCAACATGGTAGTTTTGCCAGTACCGTTGTTTCCGATAAGAGCTACACGTTCTCCACGTTTGATCTGGAAGGAGATATCATGAAACAGTTCCTGTCCCGGGAAACTTTTGGAAAGATTTTCTACAGTGAGAACATCATTTCCGCTGACAATACGTGGCTCTAGTGTAAGACGCATCTGATTCTGGATTTCCATTGGTTTGTCGATACGCTGGATCTTGTTCAGCATTTTTTCCCGGCTTTCTGCACGTCGGATGGATTTTTCCCTGTTAAAGGATTTCAGCTTTGTGATCACTGCTTCCTGATGTTTGATGTCCCGCTGCTGGTTTAGCCATGCCCTGTACTGGGCGTCACGAAGCTGGGCTTTTTTGACTGCGTAGGCAGAGTAGTTGCCGCTGAACATCTGTACCTGTCCTGCCTCGATCTCAATAACTTTGGTTACCACCTTGTCAAGGAAATAACGGTCATGGGATACAATGAATACAGCGCCGGGGTAATTCAGAAGGTAAGTTTCCAGCCAGGAAATGCTTTCCATATCCAGGTGGTTGGTAGGCTCATCCAGAAGAAGAATGTCCGGCCTGGAAATAAGAAGTTTACCCAGAGCTACCCGGGTTTTCTGTCCTCCGGAAAGGGTGGCAACCTGTTTGTCAAAATCTTCTTCTGTAAAACCCAGACCTTTGAGGACACCGGTCAGTTCGCTTTTATAAGCGTAACCGTTTTCCAGCTCGAATTCATGAGTGAGACGGGTGTAAGTATTCATGAGACGTTCCAGAGCTTCTCCTTCTGCCTGGTTCATCTCTGCCTCAATAGAGCGCATGCGGGTTTCCATATCAATGATATATTGCTTGGTAGTCAGCAACTCTTCGTAGATGGTACGGTGTCCCCGGATGTCCTGATACTGTGCCAGATAGCCGATTTTTTTGTCTTTCATGAGAACGGTCTGTCCTTCATCGGCTGGCAGCTCGTTCATGATAATACGGAGAAGTGTGGTTTTGCCGGCGCCATTGTTGCCGATCAAAGCTGCTTTTTCCCGTTCTTCTATATGAAAAGAAGCATTCTGCAGGATGACTTTTTCGCCAAAAGATTTGCAGATGCCTTGACATGATAAAATCATAGTGATTCCTCCAAAATAAATATACGGTATGATTATAAGGGCAAAAAAAGCCTTTGTAAAGAAAAACACTGTAAATTTTGTATAAGAATTCACAACATTGATTGACATTAAATTATCATTTCGCTATAATTAACAGGAAAGCATAAGGAGGGACAACGGTGGAAGCAAAACAGATATCAAAAGCTGTGATTAAGAGACTGCCGCGTTATTATCGTTATCTGGGTGAATTGATGGAAGATAATGTTGAGCGTATTTCTTCTAACGATCTCAGCAAGAAAATGCGTGTTACAGCTTCTCAGATCCGTCAGGATTTGAATAATTTCGGCGGATTTGGTCAGCAGGGATACGGTTATAATGTTAAATATTTATATACAGAGATCGGTAAGATCCTGGGTCTGGATACGACACATCCAATGATCATTGTAGGTGCCGGTAATCTGGGTCAGGCTCTGGCAAACTACGTGGATTTTGAAAAAAGAGGATTCAGACTGATGGGTATCTTTGATATTAATCCCGTGCTTGAGGGGATTGCTGTCAGGGGAATTGAGATACAGATGATCAGTGAACTTCCGTTCTTTCTCAAAGAAAACAACATAGAAATAGCAATACTGACACTTCCGAAAAACAAGGCAGGGGATATGGCGAATATCCTTATCGAAAACGGTATCAAGGCTATCTGGAATTTTGCGCATATCGATCTGGATACTCCTGATGATGTTATTGTGGAGAATGTTCATCTTTCGGAGAGTCTGATGACTTTGTCATACAATCTCAGTCAGTACAGACAGGAACATGAGGTCACACCGAAAGCGGACTAAAAAGGTGTGTTTCCATCATAAAGGTAAGCTGTTACCCGGCTCTTCAGAGAAGAGGATGCTGTGTAACAGCTATTTTTGCATACAGGGGAGATGAGAATGAAATATATTGTAACCTGCAGAGAAATGAAAATGCTGGACAGTCATACCATTCAGAAAAAAGGGATTCCTTCTCTGGTCCTTATGGAACGGGCTGCCCTGAAAACAGCAGAAAAAATAGAAGCTCATTTCAGAGAGCATCCAGGACAACAGAAGATTCTGTGTGTCTGCGGAAGTGGGAATAATGGTGGAGACGGGATTGCCATTGGACGGATTCTGTTTCTCCATGGATTTGACGTAAAGATCTATATGGCAGGAAATCCATCTCATATGACAGAAGAAACCAGACAGCAGCTGGATATTGCCGGGAATTATCATGTTCCGCTGGTGAATAACCCGGATATGAACGAATATACTACTATAGTAGATGCCATTTTCGGAGTTGGACTCAGCCGCACTGTGGAAGGACATTGCAGAGATGTGATCTGTCAGATGAATGAAGCTTCTGCCTGGAAAGTGGCAGTGGACATTCCCTCCGGGGTAAATGGAGATACCGGAATGGAACTGGGAACTGCTTTTTGTGCAGACCTGACGGTAACCTACGCTTTCTGCAAAGCTGGGCTCTGTCTTTATCCTGGCAGGAAGCTGGCGGGGAAAGTTGTAACCGGGGATATAGGCATTTACCAGGACAATACAGAGAATGTCCACACTTCCCCGGGGGAACTCTGGCAGGCAGAAGATGAGGACCTTCTGTTCCTTAGGGAAAGAGAACCAGATGGAAACAAGGGAACTTTTGGAAAGGTTCTGGCAGTGGCAGGAAGCCCTGGAATGTGTGGTGCCGCTTATCTGTGCAGTGAGGGTGCTTTTCAGACAGGAGCAGGCATGGTCAGGATCCGTACAGCAGAGGAAAACAGGATTCCTCTTCAGACCCGGCTTCCGGAGGCAATGTTTTCCCAAGAGGACGGAGATCCTGTTTCCATGAAGGAGGATTTTGACTGGTGTGATGTGCTGGTCATTGGACCGGGAGTGGGCACAGGAGCAGAGGCGGCAGCCAGAGTTGGCTGTTTTCTGGAAATGGCTTCCGGAGAAAAGAAACCGGTGGTGCTGGATGCAGACGGACTGAACCTTCTTTCGGAGAATCCCTCATTGTGGGAATCTGTGGGAGAAAATGTGATCCTGACACCTCATATGGGTGAAATGTCCCGACTTACAGGAAAGACTATAGGAGAACTTAAGAAAGACCGGATACAGGCAGCCAGAAATCTGGCAGTGGAGCATGGATGTGTCTGTGTTCTGAAAGATGCATGTACAGTCACAGCAGGACCAGACAGCGAGGCATGGCTGAATGGTTCCGGCAATCCGGGAATGGCAACAGCAGGAAGCGGAGATGTACTTTCCGGAATTCTGGCAGGCATTCTTTGCAGAAGTATTTCGGAACAGAATATAAAGAGTAAGACCAGACTGGCTGCGGTGGGAGTGTATCTTCATGGCAGATCCGGTGATGTGGCGGCACAGAAAAAGGGAATGAACGGAATGAAAGCCGGAGATATCCTTAAGAATCTTCCGGATGTACTAAGAGGAGATAAAAATGAAAAGATTTGATAGACTGAAGGCAGTGGTATCTCTGGATGCCATTGCACATAATTTCGCAGAAATGAAGAAAAATATTGCTGAAGGAACAAAAATGATCGCAGTGATCAAAGCTGACGGATATGGCCATGGTGCGGAAGCCATTGCACGTCTTACAGATAGTTACAGTTACATCTGGGGATATGCAGTGGCTACAGCAGAAGAAGCCCTGCAGCTCCGAAATGCAGGTGTGGAAAAACCCATACTGATCCTGGGACTTGTCTTTGAAGAATATTTTCGTGAGATGGTGGCAGGTGATATCCGCCTCACTGTCTGTGAATATGAGACAGCAAAGAAGCTTTCCAGAGAGGCAGTCCGTCAGGATAAAACCGTACATATTCATATCGGACTGGATACCGGAATGAGCAGGATCGGTTTTGCAGATACACCGGAAAGTGTGGAAGAGATCAAAAAAATTGCAGCACTGGATCATCTGGAGATTGAAGGAATGTTTACTCATTTTGCAAGGGCAGATGAGACAGATAAGACGCCTGCTGCAGATCAGCTGAACCGTTATCTTGCTTTTGCAGAACTTCTGGAAAAATCAGGCGTTCATATACCTTTGAAACACTGTTCCAACAGTGCGGGTATCATCCGCATGAAAGAGGCGAATCTGGATGCTGTACGGGCAGGAATTACCATTTACGGTATTTATCCTTCTAGTGAAGTGGAACGTGATATTGTAAAACTGGAACCGGCCATGGAACTGAAAAGCCATATTTCTTATGTAAAGGATCTGGAACCCGGGGCTTCCATAAGTTATGGAGGAACCTATACTGCTGACAAAAAGATCCGGGTGGCTACTATTCCGGCAGGTTATGCAGATGGTTATCCCAGAACCCTTTCCAATAAGGGCTGGGTTCTGATCCATGGTCAGAAAGCACCCATCCTTGGAAGAGTCTGTATGGATCAGTTTATGGTAAATGTGTCGGACATTCCGGATGTAAAAGCAGGAGATGAGGTGACACTGATCGGAAAAGACGGAGACGAATTTATCAGTATTGAAACTTTCGGAGATATGTCAGGACGTTTTTCTTATGAATTCGCCTGCGATATCAGTAAACGTGTGCCAAGAGTTTATCTGAAAAATGGAAAGGAATGGGGAGAGCTGACCTTTTTTGAGTAACAGAAAACAGTCTGGCTTTGTAAAAATTTCCTGAAAAGGAAGCATAAAATACCACGCATGAATACACAGGAAAAAATGGGGAATACTAATTCCAGAGAAAAAAGAATCGGAGTGTGAATTGTGTGGTAATTAAAAGAGGGGATATTTTTTACGCAGACCTGCGTCCGGTGGTGGGCAGTGAACAGGGTGGAATCCGCCCGGTACTCATCATACAGAATGATGTCGGGAACCGTCACAGCCCCACAGTGATCTGTGCTGCGATCACATCCAAGATGAACAAGGCGAAGCTGCCCACCCATATTGAGATCGATGCTTCTTCCTATGGAATCGAGAAGGATTCGGTGATTCTTCTGGAACAGCTTCGGACCATAGACAAAAGACGCCTGAAAGATAAGGTCTGTCATCTGGATCAGACCCTTCTTGACAAGGTGAACCATGCACTGGAGATCAGTCTGGAACTGACTTTCTGAAGGTTCAGGATTTCAGGTTATTATTGACGAACATAAGGAAAAGTGCTATATTTTATCAGTAATTATGCAGGTTTGATCAAAATACTACTTATATGGAGGAATAAAGAAAAGAATGGACGATGGCAGTCGATGGCCCCTTCCGGGGCTGGTTGTGTTGTTACTGTTGTTTATCATAAACGGTATCTTTTATGGTTTTGCAGCAGCAGTCAGAAACATTAGCGAAAACGAAATAGACAAAAAGGCTGAAGAGGGAGATCCTAAAGCGAAGCTTCTTAAGGAACTTCTGGAAGATCCGGTACGGTATGTCAATGCCATTCCTTTGATCGTGACAGCTTCGGGTGTTTTTACAGGAGTATTCCTTGTACCCTGGCTTACTCGTATTTCTCATCGCTACATAGAGCATCTGCCTGCCCTGATTCTTATATCAGCTGTATGTGTGGTCGTTTTTGCATCTCTGGGTATTCTTACCTTCCGCAGGATAGGAACCTACCGGCCGGAAAAATATGCCTACCGTTATGTAAAGTTTGTGTACCAGGTGGTAAAGATTCTGTATCCCTTTACTGCGTTTATTACATGGATTGCCAGAATGGCAGCCAGTATGTTCGGAGTTTCAACCAGTGAAAAACAGGATGCAGTAACAGAAGAAGAAATCATCTCTATGGTGGATGAGGCTCATGAACAGGGCGTGCTTCAGAAGGATGAAGCAGAGATGATCCAGAATATATTTGCTTTTAACGATACGGAAGCTGGTTCGGTGATGACCCACAGGACAGCAGTAGTAGCGTTCAGCCTGGATGATCTTCTGAAAAGCGTGGTCAACAGAATGCTGGAAGAGGGAAATTCCCGGTATCCTGTCTACGGAGAGGATATGGACGATATTCAGGGGCTGATCCATTATAAAGATGCACTGAAATTCATGACCGAAAATTCCTGGTCTAAGTACAAACCTCTGAGAGAACTGCCTGGTCTGATCCGTAAAGCTACCTTTGTGCCGGAGACCCGGAATATCGGTGAACTGTTCCGGACTATGCAGTCCAGACAGGAGCATATGGCCATTGTAGTAGATGAGTATGGTCAGACCGCCGGTATTATTACAATGGAGGATATTCTGGAGGAGATCGTAGGTGATATCCTGGATGAATATGATGAAAGTGAAACCAGGATCCGCACACAGGTGGACAACAGCGTACTCATTGACGGGCTGGCACAGCTGGATGATGTAAGCGAGGAACTTGGAATTGATTTTGGGGAAGTTGAGGTGGAGACTCTCAACGGATATTTGACAGAGCTTTTGGGGCATATCCCTACAGAAGAAGATCTGAACAGAGAAATAGTTTCAAACGGCTACCGCTTCCGGATCCTTTCTCTGGGGAACAGGACCATAGGAAGAGTGCGTGCCGAAAAAATAAATGACAAAGAAACAGAAGGAGAAAGTGAGAAATGTCAGGACATTCAAAATTTGCAAACATAAAGCATAAAAAGGAGAAAAACGACGCCAAAAAAGGTAAGATCTTTACCGTTATCGGACGTGAGATCGTTATGGCTGTTAAAGCAGGCGGTCCGGATCCAAACAACAACAGCAAACTTCGTGATGTGATTGCCAAGGCAAAAGCCAACAACATGCCTAACGATACCATCGAACGTGGTATCAAAAAAGCAGCAGGAGCTGACTCTGCTGACAGTTACGAACGTGCTACATACGAAGGATATGGCCCTAACGGTGTTGCTATTATCGTTGAAACACTGACTGATAACAAGAACCGTACAGCCAGCAATGTGAGAAATGCATTCACCAAAGGTTATGGAAGCATCGGAACACAGGGATGTGTATCCTTTATGTTTGACCAGAAAGGCCAGATCATTATCGGAAAAGAAGAGCTGGAAGATGAAAAAGGAGAAATGGATGCAGATGAGCTGATGATGATCGCTCTGGATGCAGGGGCAGAAGATTTCAGTGAGGAAGAGGACAGCTATGAAGTCCTGACTTCTCCGGATGATTTCAGTGCAGTTCGTGAAGCTCTGGAAAAAGAAGGAATCCCGATGCTGGAAGCACAGATCGCCATGGTTCCGCAGACTTATGTAGAGCTTACAGACGAAAAAGACATCAAAAATATCCAGAGAACACTGGATCTTCTGGATGAGGACGATGACGTAACAGATGTATGGACAAACTGGGATGAATGATCCCCTGGGGCAGACACAGTAAGACTTGCCTGTTAATGTATAAAATCCATATTTTTACACAGAATACCTTCATGATAAAGTCATGGAGGTATTTTTAGTTTGCGCGCCATGGGCGCGCTCTAACGGGTGAAAGTCCCGAACA
>URXG01000045.1 GCA_900551715.1 uncultured Blautia sp.
CTTGAAACTTCCGTAGAAGAGGGTGTAAACAGTCTCTGTACTTTCCTGAATGGACACGTACTTGCCAAAGGTCCGGTACGAAATTTCTCAATTGAGACAACCGGCGGTTTTGATGTGGGTTATGCTACTGTTGACGGCTGTGAAATGACATTCTGGAATGAATATGCTACCGCAGAAAAAGATGGCGAGCGCCTTGCAACTTTCCCGGATCTTATCATGACCATCAATGCAAAAACAGGAGAACCTGTTACAACTGCCATGATGGAAGAGGGACTTGAGGTTTATGTAATTGCCACAGATAAAAAGAATCTGAAACTTTCACCGACCATGTATGCGCCGGAATTACTGAAAGCAACCGAAGATGTAATTAAAAAAGACTTAATCAGTTATCTGAATAAATAGTTTGGAGGGATAATAACATGTTAATGAAAGAAATTATTGCTGCGTATGATGTACTTGACAGTTCATTTGTAACAGGAGAAGAAGTTAAAAAATATCTTCTTGGAATCAAAGCTGATGCCAACGTAGAAGTCTATGAATTAGTAGGTCCTAAGGGAAGCACAGACATGCTTAAAGTTCGTATTCCTGGTAAAAATGGCAAGACAAACGGTGGAGATGCTCCTACAATCGGACTTCTTGGCAGACTTGGCGGAATTGGTGCACGTCCGGAACGTATTGGCTTTGTATCCGACGGTGATGGCGCACTCTGCGCTGTTGCTCTCGCTGCAAAACTGCTTGATATGCAAAACAAAGGAGACTATCTTGATGGTGATGTATTTATTTCCACACATATCTGTCCACACGCTCCGACAGCTCCGCATGATCCGGTTCCTTTCATGGGTTCACCAGTAGAAATGGCACAGGTAAACAAAGAAGAAGTATCTCCTGACCTTGATGCTCTGCTTGTTGTTGATACAACAAAAGGAAACCGCGTTATCAATACAAGAGGTTTTGCAATTTCTCCAACAGTAAAAGAGGGATATGTATTAAGAACTTCTGAAGATCTTCTTGATCTGATGCAGATCACTACAGGACGTCTTCCATATGTATTCCCACTGGCGACCCAGGATATCACACCTTACGGAAATGATGTGCACCACTTAAATAGTATTCTTCAGCCATGTACAGCTACAGATGCACCTGTTGTTGGTGTAGCTATCACAGCAGAGACGATGGTACCTGGATGCGCTACAGGTGCTACTCATGCTACAGACGTAGAGGAAGCTGCAAGATTTATGTTAGAAGTTGCTAAAGCATACGGAAGAAAACAGTGTAGTTTCTATGATGCTGATGAATATGCACGTCTCCAGAAATTATATGGAAGCATGAAACATCTTCAGACTCTCGGAAACGAATAAGGAGGTTTTGGTATGAAAATAGGCGCAATTACCATCGGTCAGGCTCCGCGAACTGATGTAACGGCGGACATTCTAAGAATCTTTGATGATTCACTGGAACTTGTCCAGGCAGGCGGTTTGGATGGACTTACAAAAGAAGAGATTGCTGAATTTGCTCCCGGCAAGGATGATTATGTCCTTGTCTCCAGATTAACAGATGGGAGTTCTGTGACATTTGCCGAGCGTCATATCCTGCCAAGACTTCAGGATGCTATTAACCACATGGAAGATGAGGGATGCAGTCTTATCATGATGTTCTGTACAGGAAGTTTTCCGGAGACACTTTCAACCAAGAATATTCCTATGATCTATCCATGTGAGCTGCTCAATCGCCTTGTTCCGCTGATGACTAAGAAATCAAGCATAATCTGCATGACTCCATCACCACTTCAGACAGAACAATGTGAAGAAAAATGGAAAAACTATGTTGATCATGTAACAGCAATTGCGGCTTCACCATATGGCGACTGGGATGCACTCGAAAAGGCAGCTGAAGAGATTAAAGATCTTGATGCGGATCTGATTGTTCTTGACTGTATAGGTTATACACAGGAAATGAAAAAAATGTTTGCAGAAAAAACCGGTAAGAAGGTTGTTCTTCCAAGAACACTTCTGGCCAGAGTTGTCTCTGAATTAACTGACATCTGAATAGACATATAAATTATATATATTCAGTATTTTCCGGACATTTCGCAGGTCCATCAAAGTCCGGCGGAATGTCCGTTTTTTACTTTATAACAAAAATTAAAAAGATAACGAAAAGGGGAAATGATAATGGAAAATTTAGTTAAGATAGCAGAGGGAGTTCTTACTTCATGTCTGGCTGTAAAACCGGGCGAAGAAATTCTGGTTATTACAGATGACAGTCGTAAAGAAATTGGCGAAGCAATCTATGAGGCAGCTGGAAATCTTGGATGCGAAAAAATCCTTATGGTTATGAAAGAAAGGGAAGTTAGTGGACAGGAACCGCCTAAAGCAATTGCCGAAGCTATGAAAGCTGCTGATGTTGTAATTGCTCCGACTGCCCAGTCACTCACTCATACGAACGCCAGAATTGAAGCAGCGAAAGCAGGTACAAGAGTAGCAACAATGCCTGGTATTACCAAAGAGATGTTTTCACAGGGTGCCATGACTGCCGACTACAGCAAAGTAGAAGAATTAACTGCAAAAGTAACAGAAATGCTCACCAACGCCTCCAAGGCACGCATCGAAAAAGATGGGAAGGTTCTTACGATCAATCTCGATGGCAGGGATGGTGTTCCAAGTCCTGGAGTATATAAAGAATCCGGAAAATGTGGAAATCTTCCTTCCGGAGAAGCCTATATTGCTCCACTGGAAGATGGATCCGATGGTGAAATGACGATTGACGGATCTATGGTTGGCATCGGTAAACTTGAAAGTCCTTTACATATGACAATTTCAGGAGGAAAGCTTCGTTCTGTAACAGGAGATAAGAGCGAAAATCTTGATATTCTTCTTAAAAACGAAATCAATGGAACACTCTGTGAACTTGGAATTGGAACAAACGAAGCAGCTATACTGAACGGAATTATCCTTGAAGATGAAAAGGTATATGGAACTGTTCACATTGCTTTCGGAACCAATACTTCATTTGGTGGTGTAAATAAAGCTGAATGTCATATGGACGGAATTATTCTTCGTCCGACTTTATATCTGGATAATAATAAAGTTATCGAAGATGGCGTTTTTCTTATCTGATCTTTAATGAAATAAAAGCAGGAGGAACTAAAAATGGATAAAAAATTCAAAGTAGGTTTGATACGAGTTCTTACAACAGAAGATGAAGAAGTGCTTTCCGCACACGGCAAACAGATCATGGAATATTTTCCTGAACTCCAGGTTGAAACTAAATGCATTCCGGATCAGTATGAAGGAATACACAGTCCGGAACTGGGTGAACTGGCTATTCCCAAAATTGTCAAAACAGCTCAATCATTCACAGATGTTGATATGATCATCGTAAGCTGCGCGGACGACCCGGGTGTTGCTGAGATCCGCAAAGTTCTCCCTGACATTCCTGTTACAGGTGGCGGTGAGACAACTGTGGCACTGGCCCTGAAATATGGCAGTAAGATTGGTGTACTTGGAATCACAGATTATGCACCTCAGGCATATAGGAGAATGATTCCTGATCAGATGATACTTGGCAGACCTGAAGGTGTACATAGCACACTGGATCTGATGACACCAGAAGGAAAAGAAAGTGTGCTGAAACTTGGCTTGAAGTTAAAAGAACAGGGAGCAGAGGTAATTGCTCTTGCCTGCACCGGCCTTGCAACCATCGGTATAGCCAAAGATCTGGAAAAAGAAACAGGACTTCCTGTTATTGATCCGGTCATGGCAGAAGGATTGTTTGCTTATTTCGAATATCTCAGAAAAAAATAAAAAACACAAGTTCATAATGACCAGCTATAAGCTGACAGAAAGGTAACAAAGATATGTTATTAAATGAAGCTATTCTGAGCCGTCACAGCACCCGGTCTTTTCGTCCAGATCCTGTAGACAGATCATTACTGCTTACTCTGGCAGACGCGGCTCAACAGGCGCCTTCAGCCAGCAATCTGCAGGCTTGGAGATTTCTGTTTATCACAGATCCACAGCTTAAAGAAAAAGTAGATCTATTTAGTCCCGGACTTTCTGGCAAACCTCCGGTCATCCTTGTGGTCTGCTCAGATATGGAAAGAGCAGCAAAAAAAGGTGGTAAGAATTCCGAAGTGTACGGATGCCTTATGGATGCGTCAATGGCTGCCGAGAACCTTATGCTAAAAGCTACTGAATTAGGACTCGGAACATGTGCGATCAAATCATATAATGATACAGCGGTACGTAAAATATTGGAGCTTCCAGAAAGATATCGTATTGAAATGCTTATCTCTATAGGCTATCCGGATGGCACACCTCGTTGTCCGAAGCGTCCACCGGTAGAACAGATATGCTATTTTGATCATATTACGGAAGAGGAGAGAATTAATGAATAATCCTGAATTTGAATTACTGGTCTATCTGATCACAAGTGCCAGGGCACTGCCTGAAGAACCGGAAAGCTACGGTTCGATCAGACTTACTGAAGCAGCTTCCAGACTGTGTCAGATCATTTGCAATAATGAGCCTGATAATGAAGCATATCGTGAACTTCTTAACTGTATTGAAGCTGACAAGGGAAAAGCCCTGACAGAACCGGAACGTTTTTCAGCTATGCTCGAAAAAGCATCTGGAATATTGGTTGACTGTTTGTAAAATACTTGAATTTGAATGCACGTGAGACTTCTCGACTGAGACAAAAAACTCCGGCAGCTCCTGATTATTTCAGGAACTTCCGGAGCTTTTTTTCATTGGATTTCTTATAAGGCTGATAGCGGATGGAAGGGTCCAGCCAGGTTTTTCTGTGAACAATACTCTTATAATGCGAGAATGTCCTAAAGCCGGCCTCTCCATGATAAGAGCCCATGCCACTTTCACCAAATCCTCCAAATCCCATTTCAGAAGTGGCTAAATGTACAAGTGTATCATTGATACATCCGCCCCCAAAATCACAGTATTCCAGAACTTTGCTGGCAGTTTTTCTTTTGGAAGTAAAAATATAAATCGCCAGAGGATGAGACATGGAATTGATCTTTTCAATAGCTTCATCCATGGTTTCATAAGTAAGGACAGGAAGAACAGGCCCGAAAATTTCTTCCTTCATAACAGCGTCTTCCCAGGTAACAGAATCCATTATTGTAGGTTCAATCTGTAATTTCTTTTCGCTTGTTCTGCCACCATGAACAATTTTAGAAGAATCCATAAGTGCACAAATACGGTCAAAATGTTTCTGGTTGATAATTTTGCCATAATCCGGATTACTTAAGGGATCTTCTGAATACTGACGCCGGATCTGTTTGATAATCTGTTTTATAAGGCGGTCTTTGAGCTTTTTGTCACAAAGAATATAATCAGGAGCTACACAGGTCTGACCACAGTTCAGAAATTTTCCAAATACAATACGTCTGGCTGCCAGCTTCAGGTTGCATTTGCGGTCTACGATACAGGGACTTTTGCCGCCCAGTTCCAGTGTAACAGGAGTAAGAAAAGCAGCTGCTTTTGTCATAACTTCCCTGCCAGTGGCCGGACTTCCTGTAAAGAAAATATAATCAAATTTTTGGCTTAATAGGGCTATGTTTTCTTCTCTGCCACCAGTTACTACAGCTACATAAGAAGGATCAAAACATTCTTTTATGATCTGGACTACCACTTCAGAAGAAGCAGGTGCATAGGCGCTTGTTTTGATTATAGCAGTATTACCGGCTGCAAGTGCATCTACCAGTGGTTCCAGAGAAAGCAGAACCGGATAATTCCAGGGACTCATGATCAGTACGACTCCATAAGGCACTGGTTTGGTATAGCTGCGTCCCGGAAAATTGGAAAGGTGAGTGGCAGCTTCAATTTCTTCAGCGTAATCTGGAAGATTTCGGATCATATGCGAAATCTCATTCAGCAAAAGTCCGGTTTCACACATATAGCTTTCAAAACTGCTTTTGCCAAGATCTGATTGCAGTGCTTTATTTATTTCATTTTCATGAGCCAGAACAGCTGCTTTCAGTTTCTTTAAATTTTCGATACGTGTTTTTACAGGGAAAGTAACTCCTGTATGAAAATATTTCCGTTGCGTTTCTATCAGAGATCTGATTTCGGATTCTGTCATAATTTTATCTGCCTCTTTCTTCGTATACAATGACAATAGACAGTAGAATTATAACAATAACAATATGAAAAGTCAATGAAAGCTCATCCCACAATAATTACAGAATTGTTGATTATTCGACAAAAATATGTTAGAATATTCTGGTAAATTATTTTTTAAATGGAAGGAGGATTCTATCTATGAATCGAACCAGAAAATTACTGAAAAAAGTAATAGCAGTAGCAGCAGCTTCTTCACTTATTGCAGCCGGGGGAAGTACCGTAATGGCAGCAGGATCTTATCAGGAAGCTGAGACAGCAGCTTACGATAAATTTGTATCCGGTGTAGCTTCCTCATGGGAGGAATACCTGGCCAGTTATCAAACAGCTCAGAAAGGCTCCAACGCAAAGATCACCCTGAATGTAGAAGATACGGGAAGAGCTTTACTTGGTGCAATGACAGGCGGAATGGATTTTTCCTGGCTGCAAAGCATCAGTCTGGATACCAATACATCCCTTCAGCAAGGTCTGGAGGCATTAACAGCAGCAGTACTTCTGAATGATTCCAAGCTCTGTGATCTGAATATTTATATGGATTTTGCCAAGATGGCTGAATACATCCAAATTCCAGATATTTCTGAAGGTTATCTTGTTGCACCTATGGAATCCTCAGATGTCAGTATCTCCGACGATTCTATGAAACTCTATTTTAACCTTCTTTCTGATCTGAGTTCTGTTCTTCCGGATAAAGACACTCTGAGTACTTTATTGGAGCGTTATGGACAGTTGGTAATCTCCAATATGGAAGATGGAGCTTCTACAGATGAAACAGTTTCTGTCGAAGGAATCAGCGAGGACTGTACGGTATATGAAGGACAACTCAGTGAAGCTTCTACCGTCAAAATGTTAGAAGACATTGCCAAGACAGCCAAAGATGATAAAGAAATTAAGAGTCTTTTTGATAGCTGGACAGAAGCCGGTATTGCTACAGATGATCAGTACCAGGAATTTCAGACCGCTGTAGATGATCTCCTTTCAGATTTTGCAGATGAAGGAGCTGATGATTCAACACTTATTTACTCAAGAATCTGGGTAAACAACGAAGACAAAGTAGTAGGACGTGAAATCGGAACTGTAGATGGAGCTGAGACTACACCTGTCTTTACCTGGAAAGCACCTTCTGCAGATGGTTCTTCTGCATTACTCCTTGAAGTACAGGCAGATGGTTCTTCTCTTACCCTGACAGGTTCTGGGACATCTTCTGAGGGACTTCTCACAGGAGATTACATCTTTGCCATGGATGGAACAGAGACTATGGATATCCATGTTGCAGATCTGGAAACAAAACCGGAAAAAACAGGCTATTACAATGGTAAATTCACCCTTACTTTCCCGGCTGTTGATACGGAATCAACCGATTCTGAAGATACTACAACCAACCCACTTGCAGGACTTGCAGTAGAAGTGAACCTCACCTCTGACATCACAACAGAAACCAGTCAGATTGATCTGACACTTACTACTTCCGGAGCAGCACTGGCTACCTTATCTATCAGCGGTGGATACGGAGAGGGACCGGAAACAAAAGATGGCGATTCTCTGACTCCGGCTTATTCTGTAGACGATGAGAATGACGCAGTTGAATATATGAAGACCATCAACTGGGATACTCTTGCAGCCAATGCAACAGCAGCAGGCGTACCGGAAGAACTGGTTTCCCAGCTTCAGACACTTCTTGACAGTGCAGTACAGAATGTGATCAACCCGGATACAGCGGAAGCAGATACCACTGAAGAAACAACAGAAAATACAGAAGCAACTGAAGATACCGATGCAGCAGCATAAATTATAAATACGTTATGTCGTGATAAAACGTTATTTTTAAAACAAAACCCCTGAAGTTACAAGAACTTCGGGGGTTTTTATTACTGATTCTATATTTTATTTTATGAAAGTTTATGTCCGGATACAGCCTGACAGAGAACTGTTTCAGCAGATTTGGCAGGTTCCCTCTCTATAGCATAACAATAGGAGATAGCAGTAACAGCAAAGATGATTCCCACCCAGGAACCTTTGAGTCCAAGGTAACGGCAGGAGATAAACGCAAAAGCAACACCTACGTAAAAGAAGAAAAGAACTTTTCCAAAATATTTACCCTTATGGAGTGCCTCCGGATCATGACTGCAGAGATACTCGGCAAAACTGGTGGTACACTGACGAAGGTTGTTGGTAGAAAAAATGCTGGAACTGGTATAACCATCAGCACCTTTAAAAGTACACCACTGAAAAGCTGTTGCAAAAAAGATCGGGAATGTGGCAACAAAAATATTCAGGTCTGCCGGCAGGAAACCTATGGCAAAAAGAACCAGTCCGTCCAGCGCAATGCTGAAATGTTTCTGCTGAGAAGGTTTCAGTCTGTGACTGATAAATACAGTAGAAGTAAGACCTGCAATATAGATCAGAAGTCCAAGAATACGGTACAGCCACTGTTCGTCAGGATGCCCGACAGCTGCCATTGTCAGGGAAATCATGTTTCCTGTCTGGGCAGAACCAAAGAGATCACTGTGATTTAAAATTGCATACCCCCCAAAAAATCCTCCAATCAGGGTCATATTCAGGTGAAGCCTTCGCTCCAGGGTATTTTTATCCATATATATCATATCCTCATCTGTTTTTTTTTATTATAATCTGAAAATAAATAATTGTAAAATTGATAATATGTCTATATAATATAAACATAATTTATAAGTGGAGGATTAACGATGAACTATTCAGATATACACACTTTCCTTACGATTGCTTCCAGTTCCTCTCTTTCCAAAGCAGCAGAACTTCTTTTTGTATCACAGCCGGCACTGAGCCATCGTCTGTCTGCCCTGGAAGAAGAACTTGGAACAGAACTCATCAAACGCCATAAAGGCTCCAGGGTTCTGGAACTTACAGAGGCAGGGCAACGCTTTGTACCTATTGCACAGAAATGGGAAGAGCTGTGGCTGGAAACCACCAAGATCAAACTGGGAGAACCGGCGGCTTTACTCCGTATTGGAAATGTAGATAGTCTGAATTTTTATTTTATGCCACAGGTGATCAGCAGTTTTCTGACTGAACACAAAGAATGCAGTCTGCATCTGGATACCATGCGGTCTAATCTTTCCTACAATGCCATAGAAAATAAAAAAATAGATCTCGGTCTTATTACCAATCCACATTTTTTCAAAAAAGTCCATACAGTTCCTCTTTTTGAAGAACGTCTGGTCCTTGTGTGCAACAGTAATGCTCCTTATGAAGATAAAATTCTCCCATCCAGTCTCAACTGTGAAAATGAAATTTACATACCATGGAGTAATACTTTCCTGATGTGGCATGATTACTGGTTTGGAAATGATGCAAAGGTCCGGGTTTCCCTTGACAATATGGCTCTGCTCCGGCAACTTCTGGAACTGGAAAATACCTGGGCGATCATCCCTGCTACCATCGGACACAAACTTACTGAACAGGAAGGATGCAGGATAGTATCACTGGAAAATGGGCCTGAATACCGTACCTGCTATGCGATAATGGAAAATCAGCGCAATTTGAATCCTCATCTTGCAGATTTTCTCAGGATTCTCCTGGAAACAGTACAGCATATCCCGGATATTACCATTCTTCCTCAGAGTCATCTGTTTCTTGAGAATCCATAAAATCCTCTTCATAACCATTCTCAGAATCAGTGTAATCTTCTTCGGAATCATCATAATAAGTGGTGTCTTCATCGTAGTTTTCATTTCCTGAACTCTGGTCATCAGAAGATGAAATTCCCTCTGAGATCCAGGAACTTCTTTCCTGGATCTTCTGAAGGATGCGGTCTGCCTCTTCTCCTTCTGCAGGTGTAGGCTGGTAATTATTATAGTCGCTGTCAGAAGAAATAGAGCACGGAATAATATTAGTTACATTGTCTGCTTTCAGTCCGTTCTGATCCAGAGAAAAGGTCTGCTGAAAAATCATACTGTCCATATCACTGGGGTACTGATTGCCTCCAAAACAAAAATTTCCAAGACTGTAAACGATATTTTTGCCTTTGTATTCTTCAATTCCCTGAAGAACATGAGGATGATGTCCGCATACCAGATCAGCACCCAGATCAATGGCAAGATGTCCAAGAGTCTTCTGGTTGCTGTCCGGAACTTCTTCTTTTTCATTTCCCCAGTGAAAGATAACGATGGTGATCTCTGCTCCTTCTTCTTTTACTTTTTCAATATTGGTCTTTAACTGTTCTTCTCGTTCCAGATGATCTTTCAGCTCATAGATGCCTACCAGTCCTACTTTGACTCCCTTTACATCCATAACAGCAGTATCATCGTAACCGAAATATACAAGACCTGCATCTCCCAGTGCTTTCAGTGTATCTTCATATCCCTGATCGCCATAATCATGGCTGTGATTGTTGGCAGTATTCACTGCTTCCACAGAACTGCCAGTAAGAATCCCTGCAAACTCCGCAGGCGCTTTGAAAGCAAATTCCTTATCTTCACGTTCTGTGGATTCTGTGAGAGTTCCTTCAAAATTAGCAATCGTCAGATCGTCAGCAGAAAAAATGCTTTTTACATTCTGAAGGAAATAATCAGCTCCAAAATTTTCATAATAGGCATTCAGGCTGGTATCATAATCAAAATTTTCATCAGTACCCAGAGTACAGTCACCTACTACACTAACTGTCAGAGAGACAGGTCCTTTATGTACAGTTCCGGAATTCTCTTCTGTATTATTTTCTGCTTCCGAAGATTCTACTTTTGCTTCTTTCTCCTGTTCTGTCTGGACAGAAGCAGTAGTGGCTTTATGTGACACGCATCCTCGGATCAGAAGTCCTCCTGCCAGAAATACCAGCACTCCTCCTGCAATAAAAAAAACCTTCTGAAGTTGTTTCTGCCTTTCTCTATAATAACGTGATTTATGATATAAGTTCTTTTTGTGTGCCATGAAAAATCCCCTCTTTTGTAAAAATAATCGTAACTGTTCAGTACCCTCACAGTTACGAGTCAAAATGCATTCCAAATCACCTTCGGTGATGGCATTTTGCCTTGTATGTCTCGGGATTTTGGCAAAAAACATGCCAAAACACCTCGCGGAATACTATCTTCTGAATAGTTACAAATAATCAACCAACAACAAAACAATATATATAAGAAAAGTATAAATTCAGGATAGACGTTCGTCAATCTTTTTGTTTATATTTCAAAGGTTTTCTGATACAATAAAAAATCATAGAAAATATGTAACTGTTCAGCACCTTCGCAGTTACGAAAATACAAAAGAAAGAGACAACAGATTATGTTATACATCGGTAACCACACTACTTCATCCAAGGGCTATACAGCCATGGCAAAACAGATGATTGCAAACGGTGGAAACACCTTTGCGTTTTTTACCAGAAACCCCAGAGGTGGAAGGGCGAAAGCTATCAATGAAAAAGATATCCAGCAGTTTCTGGCACTTGCAAAGGAGCATCACTTTGGGAAAATTGTAGCACATGCACCCTATACAATGAATGCCTGCGCTGCCCGGGAAGAACTTCGGGACTTTGCAAGAGAGACTTTCCGGGATGATCTGAGACGTATGGAGTATACTCCTGGAAATTATTATAATTTCCATCCGGGCAGTCATGTAGGACAGGGAGCAGAAACAGGTATCCGAAAGATTGCAGAGATCCTCAATGACGTACTGACAGATGATCAGAGCACTACTGTACTTCTGGAAACCATGTCCGGCAAAGGCTCTGAAGTGGGACGGAATTTTCAGGAAATCCGCAGCATTCTAGATCTGGTAGACAAAAAAGAGAAGATGGGTGTTTGTCTGGATACCTGTCATGTATGGGATGGCGGATACGATATTGTCCATGATCTGGATGGTGTAATTGATGAATTTGATCAGATTATCGGGTTATCCAGACTGAAGGCGGTACATCTGAATGACAGCCTGAATGATCTTGGCAGTCATAAGGACAGACATGCCAGGATCGGAGAAGGCAGGATCGGGCTGGAAGCCCTTGTAAATGTGGTTCGCCATCCGGCATTGAAAGGAATTCCCTTCATTCTGGAAACCCCTAATGATGACGAAGGCTGGACAAAAGAAATCTTCCTTTTACGAGATGCATATGAAAAATAATCAAAAAGCAGGGATACTCTCTTTATAAGAAAGATTTCCTGCTTTTGTAAAAATCATATCTGTTTCATATCAATACCTGATTCTTAAGCTCTCGTCCTAGACGGAAATCTTCTGCATTCTCCAGGGTAGTTTCCGCAATGTTGGTAAGTGCTTCTTCTGTAAAAAATCCCTGATGAGAAGTCAGAGCAACATTAGGGAAGGAGAGCAGTCTCTGGACTGTGGAACTTTTTAAGATCCGTTCAGACATATCTTCATAGACAAACTGTGATTCTTCTTCATACACATCCAGCCCCACTGCATGGAATTTGTGGTCCCTTATTCCTGCGATCAGATCTTCTGTGCAGATCAGACCACCTCTGGATGTGTTTACCAGGATTACACCATCTTTCATCTGTGCAATAGAATCCCTGTTAATTATATGGTAACTTTCTTCTGTAAGAGGGCAGTGGAGGCTGATGAGATCACTGGATCTCAAAAGTTCTTCCAGACTAACATATGTCAGAAAATCCATATTTTCATTAGGATAAAGATCAAAGGCAAAAATCTTCATGCCGAATCCCCGACAGATTCTTGCCATTGCCAGGCCAATCTTTCCGGTACCTACAATGCCAGCAGTTTTGCCATAAAGATTTACACCCATAAGACCATTCAATGAAAAATTATTTTCCCTGCATTTGATATAGGCTTTGTGTGTATGGCGGTTGGCAGTCAGTACAAGCGCCATGGCATGTTCAGCCACTGCTTCAGGAGAATACCCCGGAACCCTGAGAACTTTCATATTACATTCTCTGGCTGCCTTCAAATCTACATTATTATATCCTGCACAACGCATCAGGATCAGACGGACACCCTGATGAAAAAGCTCCCGGATAACAGGGCCACTGAGGTCTCCATTTACAAAAACACAGATTCCATCATATCCTGCTGAAAGAGAAGCAGTTTCCTGATAGATATTTGCTTCAATAAAAGTAATTTCAATCTCCGGATAATCGGGATGTAACCGGTCAAAAAACTGCTGGTCATAATCTTTTGCCCCATAAAATAGTATTTTCATAAAAAGCCTCCTGCATGTCTGTTTATATTTTATCAAATACTTAACTTAATACAGAAGTTTCCCAATATGATAAAAAATATGTATATCTGCATCAATTACAGCAAAATAAAACCTGCTACATACAGAAAATATCAGAAACAATATTATTCTGAATTTTCCATATATGACAGGTTTGTCAATTCAAATATTAAGTTCTTTTTTACTGTCCCAGACTGTAAAGATCATCGTAGAAGTTTGGATAGGAAATCCTTACACAGTCACCGCCTTGAATTTTCATAATACCATCACAGATAGTTCCGGCCACTGCAAAGGACATTGCCACACGATGATCCAGATGAGAATCAATCACAGCACTATGAAGGGGTCTGCCTCCATGAATGATCATACCATCATCTGTACCTTCAATATCAGCACCCATACGTTTCAGATTCTCAACCATTACTGCAATACGGTCAGATTCTTTAACCTTCAGTTCCTGCGCATCCCGAATCACTGTGGTACCTTCTGCGAAAGCAGCCATCACTGCGATCATTGGAATCTCATCAATCAGTGCAGGAATAATCTCACCTTCTACGGTAGTGCCATGGAGGGAACTGGTGCGGATCAGCAGGTCAGCAACAGGTTCGCCCTCGTTACTTTCGTTGAGAAGTGCAATATCAGCTCCCATATCCATACAAACTTTCAGAAGTCCTGCTCTGGTAGGGTTAATTCCTACATTTTTCAGAAGAATCTCGCTGTTCGGTGTCAAAAGCCCTGCTGCAATAAAATAAGCAGCAGAAGAAATATCTCCGGGAACTTTGACTTCCCGTCCTTCAAGAACAGGCTCAGGCTTTACAGAAGCAGTAGTGCCTTCAGAGTGAACTTCTGCCCCAAAATAATTTAACATAATCTCTGTATGGTTTCTGGAAAGAAATGGCTCTGTAACACTGGTAACGCCGTCACTGTATAATCCTGCCAGAAGCACGCAGGATTTTACCTGTGCAGAAGCTACCGGTGAATCATAATGGATGGCATGAAGAGGCTTTCCCTGAATCATCAGAGGAGCACAGCCATTGTCTTTTATGCTTCTGATGTCTGCACCCATCATGGTAAGAGGAGTCATGATTCTTTTCATGGGGCGGGTACGGATCGAATCATCCCCATCCAGCTGGCAGGCAAAATCCTGTCCTGCCAAAATACCGGAGATCAGCCGGGTAGTTGTGCCACTGTTACCTACATCCAGGATCTCAAATGGGGTAATAAGACCATGCAGTCCCCTGCCATGAACCAGAATTTCGTCATGATTTCTCTGGATATCAATACCCATTTTGTGGAAGCAGGAGATTGTTGAGAGACAGTCTGCACCTTCCAGAAAATGAGAAATTCTGGTGGCTCCGTTGGCAAGAGCCCCGAACATAACTGCTCTGTGAGAAATTGATTTGTCTCCGGGAACAGAAAGTGTCCCCCTGAGAGACGTCTGTTTTTTGATTTCCATATTTTTACATCCTATCGTTCATAAACTATATAATTACGTTTCTTAAGAAGTGTACAGCCCTTTTCCATGGCATTCTGTTCATAAAACTCAATTTTGAGAACGCCCTGTTCAAATTCCCTGTTGTGAATGATTCCGATGTTCTTGATACTGATTCCTTCCATAGCCAGAATCGTAGCAATGGTAGCGATTCCACCTGCTTCATCTACAATGTCAATATAAAGCACATAGGTTTTGTTAATGAGACCACTGGAAGTAGCATCAATAGAATCCCGGTAATCTCTGGAACTTGCAAACATTTCGTAAAGATTTTCTGCCTCCATGTTGTCAATGGAACAACGGATCTGGATCAGCATACGGATATATTCATCCAGTACATTGGAAATATTCTCATGGTTCTCCAGACAGATCTGTTCCCACATTACAGGAGAAGAAGAGGCAATCCTGGTAAGATCCCGGAAACCGCCGGCTGCAATCGTTTTCATGTATTCCGCATCATTGTCCAGTGCATTTACAAGATTGACCAAAGCAGAAGCAATAATATGGGGCAGATGGCTGACACCTGCTGTAATAAAATCATGTTCTTCTGCTGTCAGAACCATAGGGATAGAACCCAGGGAATCGATCAGTTCTGAAAACTCAGTGATTTTTTCCAGAGGAACCTGTCCACCGGGAGTGAGGATATAGTAAGCATTCTCCAGGAGATGGTCAGAAGAATGCTCAAAACCGGACTGCTCAGAACCTGCCATAGGATGACCACCAATAAAACAGTGTTCCATACCAAGTTCTTCTACTGCCTTATGAATAGGAGTTTTGACACTTCCTGCATCAGTGATGATACAGTTTTCTGAGATTACATTTTTCAGTTTTTTCAGATATTCAATATTATATTCTACAGGAGCACATAGAAAAATATAATCGCAGGAGCTGTAGCGCTCATCTTCCGATTCCAGAACTCCATCGATCACGTTTTCTGTAAGGGCAGCCGCCAGAGTCTCTTTATGTCTGGCATAGGCAAGAATGTGATAATCTGGGTGAAATTTACGTATTGTTTTTGCAATAGATCCGCCAATAAGGCCAAGACCGATAAAACCTATGGTTGTCATGATGGTATGTGTCCTTTCCATAATACATAAAAATATGTTACTATTTTAAAGTATTGAAGAAAAAAAGTCAAATAAAGCCGAAAAAAGTACAAAATAGTTTGTTTTTCACAAAACATTTACAAAAAAAGTTGTTAAAATTATATAAAATACTTGAAAAGTAGAAACTTTTTTAGTAAAATATATGCATATTAGACAAACAGGGAGGTATTACATATGGACATTTATAGAACTGACCGAATCCGCAATGTGGTTCTTTTAGGGCATGGGGGTGCCGGCAAGACTACATTAGCAGAGGCTATGGCATACCTGGCAGGAATGACAAACCGCCTTGGCAGAGTAGAGGATGGAAATACCGTTAGTGATTTTGATAAAGAAGAGATCAAAAGACATTTTTCTATTTCAACTACCACAATCCCGGTACCATGGGACAAAGTAAAGATCAACGTTCTCGATACTCCTGGATATTTTGATTTCGTAGGAGAAGTAGAAGAGGCAGTCAGCGCAGCAGATGCAGCTATCATCGTTGTTTCCGGTAAAGCCGGTGTACAGGTTGGTACACAGAAGGCATGGAATCTCTGCGAAAAATATAAATTACCTCGTATGTTCTTTGTAACAGATATGGATGTGGATGACGTCAGTTATCGTAAAGTAGTAGAGGATCTGACAGAGCTTTATGGCAAGAAGATTGCTCCGCTGCATTTCCCAATTCGTGAAGACGGTAAATTCGTAGGATATGTAAACGTTGTCAAACAGGCAGGACGTAAATATATCGACAAAGCAGGCAAGGAACCCTGCGATATTCCGGAATACCTGAATGAATATCTGGAGAAATACCATGAGATTCTTATGGAATCTGTAGCAGAAACAAGTGAAGAATTTATGGATCGTTATTTTGAAGGTGATGAGTTCTCTGTAACAGAGGTTTCTGCAGCCCTGGCTACCAATGTTCAGGATGCAAGCATTGTCCCTGTATGCATGGGATCTCCTATCAACCTGAGAGGTGTTTCCAACCTTCTTGATGACATCTGCGGATATTTCCCAAGCCCGGACAAACGTTCTTGTAACGGAATTGCGCAGAAGACCAATGAGATTTTTGAAGCTAATTATGACTTTGCCAAAGCCAAATCTGCCTATGTATGGAAGACCATCGTAGATCCGTTCCTTGGCAAATATTCCCTGATCAAGGTTGCTTCCGGTGTTATCAAATCCGACGATACGCTTCTTAATGTAGAGAAAAGTGAGGAGGAACGTCTGAACAAGCTTTATGTTCTGGAAGGTTCCAAACCAATCGAAGTATCTGAGCTTCATGCAGGTGATATCGGTGCTATTGCCAAACTTGCCAGTGTACAGACAGGTGACAGTCTTGCAGCTAAAGCCAACCCGGTACTTTATCCGAAAGCTGTGATCTCCACACCTTATACTTACAAGAGATACAAAGCAGTAAAGAAAGGTGAAGAAGACAAGATCGCGCAGGCTCTCGCCAAGATGGCAGGAGAAGACAAGACACTCCGTATTGTAAATGATTCTGCCAACAGACAGACTTTACTTTATGGAATGGGCGACCAGCATCTGGATATCGTTGTCAGCAAGCTGAAAGAACGCTATAAAGTAGACATCGAACTTTCCAAACCCAAGGTTGCTTTCCGGGAGACTATCCGCAAGAACTCCGATGTAGAAGGCAAACACAAGAAACAGTCCGGTGGTCATGGACAGTACGGTCATGTTAAAATGCGTTTTGAGCCATCCGGTGATCTGGAAACTCCATATGTATTCGAGCAGGTAGTTGTAGGTGGTGCTGTTCCGAAGAACTACTTCCCGGCAGTAGAAAAAGGACTGCAGGAATGCGTTCTCAAGGGACCTCTGGCAGCTTATCCGGTAGTTGGCGTGAAGGCTACACTTTATGATGGATCTTACCATCCGGTAGATTCCTCCGAAATGGCATTTAAGATGGCTACCATCCTTGCTTTCAAGAAGGGATTTATGGATGCATCTCCGGTACTTCTGGAGCCTATTGTTTCCATGAAGGTTACTGTTCCGGACAAATACACCGGTGATGTAATGGGTGATCTGAACAAACGCCGTGGACGTGTTCTTGGAATGAACCCGGATCACGAAGGCAACACCATCATCGAAGCAGATATTCCACAGCTTGAAATCTATGGATATTCTACCACACTTCGTTCCATGACAGGCGGAAGCGGAGACTTCTCCTATGAATTCGCCCGTTATGAGCAGGCTCCAAACGATATCCAGGCCAAAGAAATCGAAGCAAGAGCCAGCAAGTTAGACGCAGAAGCGAAATAATCCTCCTCCAACATAACATAACTGATCATTTTACAGGGTATTCAGAAGCTATCCTTCCTGAATGCCCTGTTTTTTCTGTCAAAAACAGGCTTTCCTCCAAAGGTTACATTGACAAAAAGCTTTTATTGAATTAGAATTAACACTTAGATACACAACAATGTTGGAGGAAACATAGACATGAAATACAATTTTAAAAAGATCGAGCCTAAGTGGCAGGCAAAATGGGAAGAAAGCAAAGTCTTCGAAGCCAAAGATAACAGCGAAAAACCTAAGTTCTATGGCCTTGTAGAGTTTCCATATCCAAGTGGTGCAGGTATGCATGTAGGTCACATCAAAGCATATTCCAGCCTTGAGGTTATTTCCAGAAAACGTCGTATGGAAGGTTATAACGTACTTTTTCCTATCGGATTTGATGCATTCGGACTTCCTACAGAGAACTATGCAGTAAAGACCGGTACACATCCACGTATCATCACAGATGAGAACATCAAGAAATTCTCCAACCAGTTAAAGAAAGTAGGATTTTCTTTTGACTGGAATCGTGTCATCGACACAACAGATGAAGATTATTACAAATGGACACAGTGGATTTTCCTTAAGATGTTTGAGAAGGGTCTTGTATTCAGGGACAGAACACTGGTTAACTATTGTCCACACTGTAAAGTTGTACTTTCCAACGAAGACAGCCAGGGTGGTAAATGTGATATCTGTCACAGCGAAGTAGTTCAGAAATCCAAAGACGTATGGTATCTGCGCATCACTCAGTATGCTGACAAACTTCTGGAAGGTCTGAAAGACGTAGATTACCCGGACAATGTTAAACAGCAGCAAATCCACTGGATTGGCAAGTCCAAAGGTGCATTTGTAAACTTTGATATTGACGGATTAGATGAAAAACTTGAGATCTATACTACCAGACCAGATACACTGTTTGGTGTTACCTTCATGGTAATCGCTCCGGAACATCCGATTATTGACAAATACAAAGACAAAGTCACCAACATGGATGAGATCACTGCATATCGTAATGAGTGTGCAAAGAAAACCGAATTCGAGAGAACACAACTTGTAAAAGACAAGACCGGTGTGAGAATTCAGGGACTTGAGGGAATCAACCCTGTTAACGGCAAGAAAATCCCTATTTACATCGCCGATTATGTAATGATGGGATATGGTACAGGTGCTATCATGGCTGTACCAGCTCATGACCAGCGTGACTATGATTTCGCAAAGAAATTTGGTATTGATATTATTGAAGTTATCAAAGGTGGCGATATCTCCAAAGAAGCATATACAGGTGACGGAGAGATGATCAACTCTGAATTCCTGAATGGATATACCAAGAAAAAAGATTCTATCGAGCGTATGCTGGAAGAACTGGAAAAGAAAGGTATCGGTAAAGCCGGTGTTCAGTACAAGATGAAAGACTGGGCATTCA
>URXG01000046.1 GCA_900551715.1 uncultured Blautia sp.
TGAGAAACCTTGCCGGGTAAGCTTTGCCCCGGTAGATGTATCATGAAGCTACTAAAGCAGTAAGCCTGTCGGTGGGCGTATTGCGGAGGGAATGTCAAATCAGCGACTGTGATGGGAGATACCGCAAGGGATAGGCTTTCGGACGCGGGTTCGATTCCCGCCAGGTCCATTTAAACCAGATTTCACTGTAAAATATGTGAAGTCTGGTTTTTTTGTGCAATAAAATCCTTGACAAAACCAGTTAGATATCATAAACTTACGATAGTTATTATAAACTAACCAAATGTCGGGAGTGATGAGATGGAAGCAGCAAGAGAAATATCAAAGATCGAGACTTTGGATTTTACCATGAATTCCTGTCAGAATCAGCAGTATCAGAGAAGCAATATGCAGAGAAGCGCCATTATGGACCGTCTTCGTCAGGAGGGCTGCAGGATCACCAGACAGAGAAAGATCATCCTTGATATCATTCTCAAAGAAGAGTGTACCTGCTGTAAAGAGATTTATTTTATGGCATCCAAGAGAGATCCGAATATCGGAATGGCTACAATATACAGATTGATCAATCTTCTGGAGGAGATCGGTGCACTGAAACGTAAACGTGCCTACAGGATCTGTAATGAAGAAACACAGGTACATATGTGCAGTATTCAGCTGGATGACCATACCCTCATCCGCCTGGATGGAGACAAGCTGAAGGATATTATTCAGAAAGGTATGGAGAGTTGTGGCTATCTGCATGACAGACAGGTTCAGCGAGTTCTGGTGGAGAGTGGTGAATGATACCATTCTTTGCCAGAATTCCATGAAGACAGGTTTCTTTTTACATACAAATGAGAAAATTTCTCAACATCGTAAGTTAGGCTGGACTTTTATTTTGACTTGCCTATAATGTTTATAATACAAAGAAAACAAATAAACTCAAATACAATACAGGAGGATTTAAACATGAAATTCAATACAAAACACAATGGATTATTCGCAGCTGGAGTATTATTCGGAACAGCAGGTATCAAGGTTCTTTCCAGCAAAGATGCAAAGAAATTTTACACAAACTGCACAGCAGCAGTTCTTCGTGCCAAGACATGTGTGATGAACACTGTTTCCAAAGTTCAGGCAAATGCAGAAGACATTTACGCAGAAGCACAGCAGATCAATGAAGATCGTGCAGCAGCAGAAGAATTTGAAGATACTGCAGAGGAAGCTGTAGAAGAGACAGCAGCAGAAGAAACAGAAGAAACTGCTACAGAAGAGTAATTAAGAGAGACAGCACCTGTGGTAACAGAGCCACAGGTGTTTTTTCGCAGGAGGAAGATGTAAATATGAAATTCAAAATAGAGCACGAGATCAGAGGCAGAATAAGGCTTCATATCCATCAGAAGAAAATGTCCTGCAGACAGGCAGATCAGCTGGAATATTTCCTGACAAATCTTGCCATGGTCACATCTGCCAAAGTCGTAGAGCGTAATCAGGATGCTGTGATTTGCTTTACAGGAGACAGAAATAAAGTCCTGAGAGCAGTTCAGAGTTTTTCCTACGAAAAAGCAGAAGCACCAGAAAGTTATCTGCAGAACTCAGGAAGAGAAATGAACAGTGAATACTGGGAAAAAATGGTGAACCATGTAGTGATCCATTACAGCAAGAAGCTGTTCCTGCCAGTACCTGTACGCAATGTTCTCACAGGACTGAAGTCTATCAAATACATATGGAAAGGTGTACGTACCCTTGCAAAAGGTAAGATCGAAGTCCCGGTTCTGGATGCTACGGCTATCGGTGTATCCATATTCAGAAGTGACTTCAAGACAGCTTCATCTGTCATGTTCCTTCTGGGGTTTGGAGAGATCCTGGAAGACTGGACCCACAAGAAGTCTGTAGATGACCTTGCAAGAAGCATGTCTCTGAATGTAAGTAAGGTATGGCTTGTGACAGACGGTCAGGAAGTACTGGTAAATTCTGACCAGATCAAATCTGGAGATCAGGTCCGTATCCATATGGGTAATGTGATCCCGTTTGATGGTATTGTAACAGATGGCGAAGCTATGGTTAATCAGGCATCCCTTACAGGAGAATCCATGCCTGTAGTCAAGAGAGAGGCAGGCTATGCTTATGCAGGTACTGTTGTAGAAGAAGGCGAAATCACCATCCGCGTAAAAGAAACATCCGGTTCTACCAAGTTTGAAAAGATCGTTACTATGATCGAAGAAACAGAGAAACTGAAGTCAGCAGTAGAAAGTAACGCAGAGCATCTGGCAGACAGACTGGTTCCTTATACACTGGCAGGTACAGCATTTACTTATGCACTTACCAGAAATGTTACCAAGGCACTATCTATCCTTATGGTAGACTTCTCCTGTGCACTGAAATTGGCTATGCCGATTTCTGTACTTGCAGCGATCAGAGAGGCCAATGCCCATCATATCACAGTAAAAGGCGGTAAATTCCTGGAAGCAGTAGCAGAGGCAGACACCATTGTTTTTGATAAGACCGGTACACTGACCAAAGCACAGCCTACTGTTGTTGATATAGTTTCCTTTAATGGAGAAAGCAAGGATAATCTTCTGCGTCTGGCAGCCTGCATGGAAGAACATTTCCCCCATTCTATGGCAAAAGCTGTTATGGACGCAGCAAAAGAACGTGGTCTCACACATGAAGAGATGCATTCCAAAGTAGAGTACATTGTGGCTCATGGTATCTCCACAAGTGTCAACGGACATAAGGCAATTATCGGAAGCCATCATTTTGTGTTTGAAGATGAGAAATGCAATATTCCAGAAGATAAAGAAGAACTGTTCCAGAATCTCCCGGCAGAATATTCCCATTTGTATCTGGGAATCGACGGAGAACTGGCAGCAGTAATCTGTATCGAAGATCCTCTTCGTAAAGAAGCACCGGAAGTAGTGAAGGCACTGAGAGCAGCAGGATTTTCACAGATCGTTATGATGACCGGAGACAGTGACCGTACAGCAAAAGCCATTGCTCATAAAGTAGGCGTGGACAAGTATTATTCCGAGGTTCTTCCGGAAGACAAGGCCAGATTTATTGAGGAAGAAAAGGCCAAAGGTCACAAGGTCCTGATGGTTGGTGACGGTATCAATGATTCACCGGCACTTTCTGCAGCAGATGTAGGTATTGCTATCAGTGATGGTGCAGAGCTTGCAAGAGAGATTGCAGACATTACCATCGGAGCAGATGATCTGTCTGTGATGGTGACTCTGAAAGAGATCAGCAATGGTCTTATGAACAAGATCCATAAGAACTACAGAAGAATCGTAGGTATCAACGGAAGTCTTATCGTACTTGGAGTTACCGGTGTGATCCAGCCTACCATGTCCGCACTTCTACATAATACATCCACATTGTTGATCGGTATGGACTCTATGAAATCTGTTTTATAAAAAATAAAAAGTTAAATAAAAAAAACTCTTGACAGCAATAAGTGGATATAGTACTATCAGGGTAGTTAGTTGATACTAATCAAGAGAACGTTATTTACGGGTATGGAGACATATCCGTAAATTTAAAACCTTAGGTTAGTTAAAACTAATCCACTTTCTGTGCATAAACAGACGAAAACAGGAAACAGTAACAAAAATTCCTGTAAACAGAATATTACATGGATAACGGGGGATATCAGGATGTTAGAATCAGAGATCATTGCTCATTGCGCTCCAACTCTGGCAGGAATCAAGACTGCAAATATGTTCAGCTATAATGCAAAAAAACCACAGGATCTTAACAGAGAGATCCGGGAAATTAATCAGAAACTGAATCATAAAGGTGTGTTTGTGGAGATTTTGAGAACCAGTGATAAGCGTGCCCTGATCTATGTATACAGAAGGAAAAATCTGGAAGCAGATCTGAAAAGAGAAGGTGCAGAAAACCTTCTTCGGACCTGCGGTTACGAATGTAGTGAAGCAGGGAACTGTGAGAACTGTATCCGGCACCTCCAGTCCCGTTTCACCGGGTATGATTGTTTTCCCCACGAGGTTGGTCTGTTTCTGGGATATCCCCTTGATGATGTAAAGGGATTTATTGAGCAGAAAGGAAAAAATTATAAATGCTGCGGAATCTGGAAAGTGTATGGAGATCCACAACAGACCCAGGATATTTTTCGCAAACTGAAAAAGTGTTCTGAGATCTACAGACGGCTTTTTGAAGATGGACGAAGAAATATTCTTCAGCTTACTGTTGCAGCATAAAAAGAAAGGATAAGGTGGAAGATCATGAGTAAAGTAGCAGTTGTATATTGGAGTTCAACAGGTAACACAGAGGCAATGGCAAACGCAGTGGCGGAGGGAGCAAAAGAAGCAGGGGCAGAAGTTACAAAATTCGAGACCGCTGATTTCTCCGCAGACAAAGTAGGCGAATTTGACGCCATCGCATTTGGATGCCCGGCTATGGGAGATGAAGTTCTGGAAGAAGATGAATTTGAACCTCTTTACAGCTCATGTGAACCAGAACTTTCCGGCAAAAAAGTTGGTCTTTTCGGATCCTATGGATGGGGAGACGGAGACTGGATGAGAAATTGGGAAGAATCCTGTAAAGGTGCAGGTGCAGCTCTCGTAGGCGAAGGTGTGATCTGTCAGGAAGAGCCAGACGACGAAGCAGTAGAAAACTGCAAAGCTCTTGGAAAATCACTTGCATAAACAAAATGCAGATAAAAACAGTTAAATAAGAAAAAATTATTTCCCCCGTTCACAAATCCAACATAAATCTCTGGTATGATGATAACCAGAAATAAAACAGAATACCAGCCTTAAGATCCTATAAGCAAAGGTACTGTTTACAATACAAAGGAAAAGTGAACGGAGGAATTTAATATGGAAAATCCGAAGATTCTTGTAGTAGATGATGAAAGCCGTATGCGTAAGCTGGTAAGAGATTTCCTCGAAAAAAAAGGTTTTGTGGTAATGGAAGCCGGAGATGGGGAAGAAGCCATGGATATCTTTTATGAAGAGAAAGATATTGCACTGATCCTTCTGGATGTGATGATGCCCAAAATGGATGGATGGGAAGTCTGCAGGGAGATTCGTAAAAACTCCAAAGTTCCCATTATCATGCTGACTGCAAGAGGCGATGAGAGAGATGAGCTTCTGGGATTTGATCTTGGAGTAGATGAATACATTTCCAAGCCTTTCAGCCCCAAGATCCTGGTGGCAAGAGTAGAGGCTATCCTGAGGCGGACAGGACAGGATACAGTAAACGATGTACTGTCAGCCGGTGGCATTGTCATTGACAAGGCAGCACATATGGCAACAGTAGATGGTGCGCCAATGGAACTGAGTTTCAAAGAATTTGAACTCCTTACGTATTTCATGGAGAATCAGGGAATCGCTCTTTCCAGAGAAAAGATCCTGAATTCTGTCTGGAATTATGATTACTTCGGAGATGCCCGTACCATAGATACCCATGTTAAGAAACTGAGGAGCAAAATGGGCGAGAAAGGTGAATATATCAAGACTGTCTGGGGTATGGGATACAAATTTGAGGTTGACGGAAAATAATGAAAAAATCATCTGAACACAAGGAAAAAACCAGGAAATTTCATCCACTGAGAAGACAGATTGCAGCACTCTTTATAGGGTTGCTGCTTCTGTCAATCTGTGCGATCACACTGATCAATGCCATGTTTCTGGAGCATTATTATATCAGCTGCAAAACAGAAGTTCTGAAAGAGGCAGTGGACAATCTGGAAAGTTTGGATATTACTACAGATTCCGATGGAAACTCTACCGCAGAAGTATCTGATGAGATCTACCGTAAATGTTCCGAGAATAATCTTACCTGGGTAGTGATTACAGAGGAAGGCCAGAGCATATGTTCTGTAGGAAGCAATGTAGATATGCTGGAAGCAAGGCTTCTTGGTTATGTATACAATCTGGACCAGAAAAAAGGTAAAACCAAGATCCTGGTTCAAAAAGATACCTATGTGATCCAACAGGTCAGTGACCGATTTGCAGGAATGGAATATGTAGAAAGCTGGGGACAGCTGGAAGACGGATGTTATTTCCTGATCCGTACACCTTTGGAGAGTATACGTGAAAGCGTATCTATTTCCAACAGTTTTTATTTATATGTAGGAATTGCGATCATTGCCATCAGTGGAATTCTGATCTGGATCGTTACCAAAAGAATCACCAAACCTATCAGTGAACTGACTCTTCTCTCTACCAAGATGAGTGAGCTGGATTTTGAAGCCAAGTACCAGAGCCATTCCGGTAACGAGATCGATGAACTGGGCGAAAACTTCAACCGTATGTCAGCTCAGCTGGAAAAAACCATCTCCGAGCTGAAATCTGCCAACAATGAGCTGCAGAAAGATATTGAGAATAAAGAACGGATCGATCAGATGAGACAGGAGTTTCTTAATAATGTGTCTCACGAACTGAAGACCCCCATCGCACTGGTACAGGGATATGCAGAGGGTCTGAAAGAAAATATTTCCGATGATCCGGAAAGCAGGGAATTTTACTGTGATGTGATTATGGACGAAGCATCCAAGATGAATAAACTTGTGAAAAATCTTCTGACCCTGAACCATCTGGAATCCGGCAGTGATGAAGTGACCATGGAACGGTTTGATATTGTAACCTTGATTAAAGGTGTCCTTCAGTCTATGGATATCATGATCCAGCAAAAAGAAGCAAAAGTAAGTTTTGCAGCGGAGGATACAGTCTATGTCTGGGCAGACGAATTCAAGATTGAGGAAGTAGTTACCAACTATACCAGTAACGCTCTGAACCATCTGGCTGGAGATAAAGAAATCGAGATCCGGGTGCTTCCGGATGGAGACCGGGTAAAAGTTACAGTATTTAATACTGGACAGCCGATTCCGGAAGCAGATCTGCCGAAACTCTGGAACAAGTTCTACAAAGTAGACAAAGCAAGGACCAGAGAATATGGAGGCAGCGGTATTGGGCTTTCCATTGTAAAAGCTATTATGGAAGGGCTTCACCAGGAATATGGAGTACAGAATTATGACAATGGTGTGGAATTTTGGTTTACCCTGGACAGGAAAAATGATTAAAATCAACAACAACCTACTATTATAGAAAGAAAATATAAATAAAAGAGACAGATGTAAAGAAACTGCTTTGCATCTGCCTTTTTTTGGAGTATACTAAAATATGGAAAAATGTTGAAAAAGATAAAAAAGATAAAACAGACAGGATGTGAGACACAAATGATCGCAATTATTGATTATGATGCAGGTAACATCAAAAGTGTGGAAAAAGCTCTTGCCTATCTTGGTGAGGAAGCAGTAGTATCCAGAAATCCGGAAGTGATTCTGAAAGCAGATAAAGTGATTCTTCCAGGGGTTGGAAGTTTTGGACAGGCTATGGAGAATCTTCACAGATATGGGCTTGTTCCGGTGATCAGAGAACTGGCAGATAACCATACACCATTTCTTGGGATCTGCCTGGGACTGCAGTTGCTTTTTGAAAGCAGTGAAGAGACACCGGGAGTAGAAGGCCTTGGAATTCTGAAAGGTAAGATCTTGCGGATACCGCCGGCAGAAGGGCTTAAGATTCCACATATGGGATGGAATTCCCTTCATCTTCAGAATAACGGCAGACTTTTTAAAGACATTCCGGAAGAAACTTATGTTTATTTTGTGCATTCCTATTATCTTCAGGCAGAAGATCCGCAAACTGTAAAGGCAACTACTCAGTACAGTACGACGATCCATGCTTCTGTGGAGAAGGATAATGTGTTTGCCTGCCAGTTCCATCCGGAAAAGAGCAGCCGGTTTGGTCTTAAGATCCTTGAGAATTTTGCAAAACTGGAAAAGGAGGGGAACTGAGATGTTTACAAAAAGAATCATTCCCTGTCTGGATGTAAATAAAGGTCGGGTAGTAAAAGGTGTCAATTTTGTAGATTTGAAAGACGCAGGAGATCCGGTAGAAATCGCCAAAGCATATGATGCAGCAGGAGCAGACGAGTTGGTTTTTCTGGATATCACAGCTTCCTGTGAGGAACGGGATACGGTAGTAGATATGGTACGCAAAGTAGCGGCCAATGTATTTATTCCGTTTACAGTAGGCGGCGGTATCCGCACAGTGGAAGATTTTAAGAAACTTCTTCGTGAAGGCGCAGATAAAATCTCTGTGAATTCCGCAGCTATTGACCGTCCGGAACTGATCACGGAAGCTGCTGACAAGTTTGGCAGTCAGTGTGTGGTAGTAGCAATAGATGCCAAGAGCAGGGAAGATGGTGGCTGGAATATCTACAAACATGGCGGACGACTGGATACAGGTATTGATGCAGTAGAATGGGCGAAGAAAGTAGAAGCACTTGGTGCAGGAGAGATCCTTCTGACCAGTATGGACTGCGACGGAACCAAGGCAGGCTATGATATAGAGCTTACCAGAGCCATTGCAGATGCAGTTTCCATACCTGTGATCGCTTCCGGTGGTGCAGGTACACTGGAGCATTTTTATGATGCCCTTACAGAAGGTGGTGCAGATGCAGCACTGGCAGCATCTCTGTTCCACTATAAAGAACTTGAGATCATGGAAGTAAAAGATTATCTTGCGGGCAGGGGGATTTCTGTCCGTAGATAAGAAAGGAGAACAAAAGATTATGGCTCCTTTGTCAGGAGAGTGGCTGGAAGCTCTGAAAGGAGAATTTCATCAGCCTTATTATTCAAAATTATATAAGACGGTTATGGAGGAATATCATACCCATAAGATTTTTCCACCGGCAGAAGACATGTTCAATGCATTTCATTTTACGCCTTTAAGTGAAGTAAAGGTTGTGATCCTTGGGCAGGATCCTTATCATAATGACGGGCAGGCTCATGGGTTGTGTTTTTCTGTAAAGAAAGATGTGGAGATCCCGCCGTCTCTGGTCAATATTTATCAGGAGCTTCATGATGATCTGGGGTGTTATATCCCAGATAACGGATATCTGGAAAAATGGGCAAGACAGGGAGTGCTTCTTCTGAACACTGTACTTACTGTACGTGCTCATCAGGCAAATTCCCACAGAGGGATCGGCTGGGAACAATTTACAGATGCTGCCATCCGTATCTTGAATGAACAGGACCGTCCCATTGTTTTTTTGCTCTGGGGCAGACCTGCACAGATGAAAAAATCTATGCTGAACAATCCGAAACATCTGATTTTGGAAGCTCCGCATCCAAGTCCTCTTTCTGCTTACAGAGGTTTTTTTGGATGCAGACATTTCAGCAGGACCAATGAATTTCTTATAAAGAATGGTCTTGAGCCAATTGACTGGCAGATTGAGAATAAACAACAGGAACAGGGAGCATAGTATATTTATGAACAAAAAGAACAACCTTGTAAAAAACGCTTCTTTTTTGATGGTTGCGGCTATGATATCCAAGGTCATCGGTCTGTTGTACAAGAGCCCTCTTTCCTCTATTGTAGGAAATATGGGTATGGGTTATATCAGCCTTGCCCAGAATGCTTACATGATCCTTCTGATGATTGCTTCTTTCAGCATTCCACAGGCAGTATCTAAGCTGATTTCAGAGAGAATTGCACTGAAAGATTACAAGAATGCCCAGAAGATTTTCCGGGGTTCTCTGATTTACGCAGCAGTCGTTGGGGGCATTGTAGCGTTGGTATGTCTCTTTGGAGCACATATCATTATTCCAAGTAACCAGCCTAATGCAGTGCTGGCACTGCAGATTCTTTCACCTACCATTTTTCTTTCCGGTATCCTTGGTGTTTACAGAGGATATTTTCAGGCTTACCGAAATATGATGCCTACTTCTATCTCCCAGATTCTGGAGCAGATCTTTAATGCAGCAGTAAGTCTTATTGCTGCCTGGATGTTCATCAGATACTTTGCAGATGGTACAGATGGAAGTGTGGCAAAATGGGGGGCTGCCGGATCTACAGTAGGTACCACAGCAGGAGTAGTGATTGCACTTCTGTTTATGTTGATGGTATATGGCGTTAACCGCAAAGCCATTAAGAGAAGAGTAGCAAAAGACCGAACCCACAGAGAAGAGTCCTATGGCGAGATCCTGAGACTGATCATTCTGATCGTTTCGCCGATTATTCTCAGCTCTTTTATTTACAATATCAACGGATATTTAAATGGTGTACTTTATTCAGAAATCATGGGTAAACATGGCATGGACGCAGATACTATCAGTATGATGTATGCAGAATATGCCACTTACTTTATGAGTATCATCAATATCCCACTGACTTTGTCCAGTGCGGCACCTACATCCATGATTCCGGAAGTTTCTGCTCTTTATGCCACAGGGGATATCCGTGAAACAAGGAAAAGAATCGATCAGACAGTACAGTTATCTATGTTTATTTCCATTCCATGTGCAGTAGGACTGGCTACACTTTCACAGCCAATTGTATCGTTGCTGTTTGGCGGAACAAACGGTGTGGCAGGCAGGCTTCTGATGCTTGGATCTTTTACCATTCTTCTTAATGGAATGTCCAATATTTCCAATGGCGTCCTTCAGGGAATCGGTAAACCAAAGATTCCTATGTTTACTGCTGCAGTAGCACTTGTGGTAGATGTGGTGGCAGTAGTCCTTCTTCTGATGTTTACCGATTTGGGAATATATGCCCTTCTGGTGGCAATGATCATCTATGCAGTTGTGGTATGCGTAATGAATGATTTCTTTATGAAAAAATATCTGAAGTATAAGAATCCATGGAAGACTGCCTATGTAAGCCCACTGATCGCATCTGTAGTTATGTGTGCAGTGGCAGGTGGTGTTTATTATGGCCTTTATTTCCTGATTCATTCCAATGTGATCTGTCTGGGACTGGCTGTGATCCTGGCAGCAGCAGCTTATTTCCTTGTCTATATCATAGTAGACAAAACAGCGGCAGAGCGTCTTTCCAGAATGCCGGGAGGTTCTTACCTTGTCCGTATTGCAGACAAAATACACAGATAATAAAAGTATGAGAACATTTTGGAGAATTTTACTCCGAAATGTTCTTTTTTGATAGGCAGGGAAAAATATTAGTAACAGATTGCGAAAGTTGGTGATTGTCATTTTAAAAACTTTGTCGTATAATGTTACGGAATTCGATTTTGAGATTCACATTAAATAAGAAGAAACACGATTAATTTATCTGTTATATACAGTCAACTATGAGGAGGTCGAAATACTTTATATGAATACATATACATTGGGAATTGATATCGGATCTACTACTGTAAAGATTGCGATTCTTGATGAAAACGAAAAACTTCTGTTTGCAGATTATGAACGTCATTTTGCAAACATTCAGGAAACACTGGCTGATCTTCTGGAAAAAGCACATGGACAGCTGGGAGAAATGGATCTCTGTCCTGTGATCACAGGTTCCGGTGGTTTGACTCTGGCGAATCATCTGGAGATTCCTTTTGTACAGGAAGTGATAGCAGTATCTACTTCCCTTCAGAAGATGGCTCCTCAGACAGATGTTGCCATCGAGTTGGGCGGTGAAGATGCTAAGATCATCTATTTTGAAGGGGGAAATATCGAACAGCGAATGAATGGTATCTGTGCTGGTGGTACAGGTTCTTTCATTGACCAGATGGCGTCCCTTCTTCAGACAGATGCCACAGGGCTGAACGAATATGCAAAGAATTATAAAGCGCTTTACCCTATTGCAGCCAGATGTGGCGTTTTTGCAAAAACAGATATCCAGCCACTGATCAATGAAGGTGCTACAAAAGAAGATCTTTCTGCTTCTATTTTCCAGGCAGTAGTGAACCAGACTATTTCAGGTCTTGCCTGTGGTAAACCTATCAGAGGTCATGTGGCATTCCTTGGTGGACCGCTTCATTTCCTTTCCGAACTTAAGGCTGCGTTTGTCCGTACTTTGAAGCTGGATGAGGAACATACCATTGCACCGGAGAATTCTCATCTTTTTGCAGCCATCGGATCTGCACTGAATTCCAAGAAAGAAACTTCTGTTTCTCTTCTGGAACTGAAAGACAAACTTCGTAATTCTATTAAACTGGAGTTTGAAGTAGAGCGTATGGAGCCGTTGTTTGCCACAGAAGAAGATTATAAAGCGTTTGATAAAAGACAGTCTTCCTACAGGGTAAAAACAGGAGATCTGGCTTCCTATAAAGGAAACTGCTATCTTGGCATTGATGCAGGTTCCACCACCACCAAGACTGCACTGGTTGGAGAAGATGGCAGTCTTCTGTATTCTTTCTACAGTAATAATAACGGAAGTCCCCTGAAAACAGCAATCCGTTCGATCCAGGAGATTTATTCCCGGTTACCGGAAGGGGCAAAGATTGCCTATGCATGTTCCACAGGTTATGGAGAAGCACTGATCAAGGCAGCACTTCTTTTGGATGAGGGAGAAGTAGAAACGGTTTCCCATTATTATGCAGCAGCATTTTTTGATCCGGAAGTAGACTGTATCCTGGATATTGGCGGCCAGGATATGAAATGTATCAAGATCAAAAACCAGACTGTAGACAGTGTACAGCTGAATGAAGCCTGCTCATCCGGTTGCGGTTCCTTTATTGAGACATTTGCCAAATCTCTGAATTACAGTGTCCAGGATTTTGCAAAGGAAGCTCTTTTTGCACAGCATCCTATTGACCTTGGAACACGGTGCACTGTATTTATGAACTCCAAGGTAAAGCAGGCACAGAAAGAGGGGGCAGAAGTTTCAGATATTTCTGCAGGTCTTGCATATTCTGTTATCAAAAACGCACTTTACAAAGTTATCAAAGTTTCTGATGCTACAGAACTTGGCAAACATATCGTAGTACAGGGTGGCACTTTCTATAATGACGCAGTTCTCCGCAGCTTTGAAAAGATTGCCAACTGTGAAGCCATCCGTCCGGATATTGCCGGTATCATGGGTGCGTTTGGTGCAGCACTGATCGCCAGAGAACGTTATGAAGAGGGCAGGGAAACTACTATGCTCTCTATCGACAAGATCAATGAACTGAAATACACTACTTCCATGGCAAATTGTCGTGGATGTACCAATAACTGCCGTCTTACCATCAACAAGTTTACAGGTGGACGTCAGTTTATCAGTGGTAATCGCTGCGAACGTGGAATCGGTAAAGAAAAGAACAAAGATCATGTTCCAAACCTTTTTGAATATAAATACAAACGACTGTTTTCCTATGAGCCTTTAAGTGCAGACAAGGCTACCAGAGGCCAGGTGGGTATTCCAAGAGTCCTGAACATGTTTGAGAATTATCCTTTCTGGTATACATTTTTTACGCAGCTGAAATATGAAGTGGTCCTTTCACCTACTTCCAACAGAAAGATCTACGAACTGGGTATTGAATCCATTCCAAGTGAATCGGAATGTTATCCGGCAAAACTGGCACATGGACATATCAGCTGGCTACTGAAGAAAGGTATAAAATTTATTTTCTACCCATGTATCCCTTATGAGAGAAACGAATTTCCGGATGCAGTAAACCATTATAACTGTCCTATCGTTACCTCCTATGCGGAAAATATCAAAAATAACGTGGATGAACTTCGTGACCCGGAGATCACCTTTATGAATCCTTTCCTTGCATTTACCACAGAGGCAGTTCTTACAGACCGTCTGGTACAGGTGTTTAAGGATATTCCGGCAGAAGAAGTAAAGGCAGCAGCACATGCAGCATGGGAAGAACTGGCACAGGCACGTAAAGATGTGGAGAAAAAAGGTGAAGAGACACTTGCTTATCTGAAAGAAACAGGCAGAAGAGGTATTGTCCTTGCAGGACGTCCATACCATATTGATCCGGAAATCCATCATGGTATCCCGGATCTGATCAACAGTTATGGTATTGCAGTCCTTACCGAGGACTCTGTCAGTCACCTGGGACATGTGGAGCGTCCTATTCGTGTCAATGACCAGTGGATGTATCACTCTCGTCTCTATGCGGCAGCTAACTTTGTAAAGACTCAGGATAATCTGGATCTGATCCAGCTGAACTCATTTGGATGCGGTCTGGACGCAGTAACTACAGATGAGGTATATGAGATCCTGGATGGAAGTGGCAAGATTTATACCTGTCTGAAGATCGATGAAGTAAATAACCTGGGTGCAGCACGTATTCGTGTACGTTCTCTTCTGGCTGCACTTCGTGCAAAAGATGCACAGAACAAAAAACGTGAGATTAGATCGGCATCTATTGAGAAAGTGGTATTTACCAAACAGATGCGTAAAGACTACACTATTCTCTGCCCACAGATGTCACCTTTCCATTTCAGTATCCTGCAGGCTGCATTCAACAGCAGTGGTTATCATCTGGAAGTCCTTCCGAATGACAACAAACATGCAGTGGATGTAGGACTGAAATATGTAAATAATGATGCCTGCTATCCATCACTGATTGTAGTAGGACAGATTATGGATGCTCTTCTTTCCGGCAAATATGATCTTAATAAGACAGCAGTTATCATGTCCCAGACAGGCGGCGGCTGTCGTGCATCCAACTATATTGCCTTTATCCGAAGAGCCCTCAAAAAAGCCGGCATGGAACAGGTACCGGTTATTTCCATCAACTTAAGCGGACTGGAAAGCAATCCTGGATTCAAGCTGACCCTTCCACTGATCAAGAAAGTCTGCTATGGTGCCGTATTCGGAGATATCCTTATGAAGTGTGTTTACCGTATGCGTCCTTATGAACTGGAGCCGGGAATCGTCAACCGCAAACATAAGATCTGGGAGCAGAGAGCAATCTCCTTCCTGGAAGGCAGCAGTGTAAGTCACAGCCAGTTTAAAAAAATGTGCAGAGACATGGTACATGAATTTGATCTGATCCCCATCAGCGATGAAAAGAAACCAAGAGTTGGTATTGTAGGAGAAATCCTTGTAAAATTTCTGCCCGCAGCCAACAACCATCTTGCAGAACTTCTGGAAGCAGAAGGAGCAGAAGCAGTGTGCCCGGATCTGATCGACTTTATCAATTACTGCTTCTATAACCAGAACTTCAAATGTGAGTTCCTGGGCTTCAAGAAGAATAAAGCAGCCATTGCCAACTGGGGTATCAAGGGAATCGAATGGCTCCGTAAGACTGCCAATGAGGCATTTGCACAGAGTCGCCACTTTACACCATCTGCCAATATTGCTGATCTGGCAAAAATGGCAACACCGATTGTATCCCCGGGTAACCAGACTGGTGAGGGATGGTTCCTGACAGGTGAGATGATGGAACTGATTCATGGAGGCGTACCGAATATCGTCTGCATTCAGCCATTTGCCTGCCTGCCGAACCATATCGTCGGTAAAGGTGTTATCAAAGAAATCCGCCGCCAGCATCCAGAGGCTAATATCGTGGCTATTGACTACGATCCAGGGGCAAGCGAAGTAAATCAGCTGAACCGGATCAAACTGATGCTTTCTACAGCGCATAAAGCACTTAACAAAGATGCATAAAAAACTTTTTTGTTTTTTATTATTTTCAAATAAAGAAAATCATATATCCTTCCAACCCACTTACACACATTTCTTATTTACCAGAGGTGGTTATTCTGTTATACTTGATGGGAAGTTATAATAATCACAATAGAAAGAGGAAGCAAAATGGCTAAATATACATTGCTCAAAACAGAGGGGCGTGCCAAACGTGCACAGTTCGAGACTGTTCATGGTACGATTCAGACTCCGGTATTTATGAATGTGGGAACGATAGGTGCCATCAAGGGGGCGGTTTCTACCCAGGATCTTTATGAGATCGGGACACAGGTAGAACTTTCTAACACCTATCATCTTCATGTCCGTCCAGGGGATAAAGTAGTGAAACAGCTTGGAGGATTGCATAAATTTATGAACTGGGAGAGACCGATCCTTACAGATTCCGGTGGGTTCCAGGTATTTTCCCTGGCAAAACTTCGCAAGATCAAAGAAGAGGGTGTGCATTTCCAGTCCCATATCGATGGGCATAAAATCTTTATGGGACCGGAAGAGAGTATGCAGATCCAATCTAATCTGGCATCTACGATCGCCATGGCATTTGATGAGTGCCCAAGCAGTGTGGCAGACAGAAATTATGTTCAGCAGTCAGTAGAAAGAACTACTCGATGGCTTGCCAGATGCAAAACAGAAATGGCACGTCTCAACAGCCTGCCAGATACGATTAATAAGAACCAGCTTCTCTTCGGTATCAATCAGGGTGCTGTTTACGAAGATATCCGTATCGAGCACGCCAAAGAAATCGCCCAAATGGATCTGGACGGATATGCAGTAGGAGGACTGGCGGTAGGAGAGACCCACGAAGAAATGTACCGCATTCTGGATGCAGTAGTGCCATACCTTCCCCAGGACAAACCTACTTACCTTATGGGCGTTGGCACACCTGCCAATATACTGGAAGGCGTAGAACGGGGTATTGATTTCTTTGACTGTGTATATCCCAGCCGGAATGGACGTCATGGACATGTGTATACCAATCATGGTAAAATGAACATGTTTAATGCCAAATATGAACTGGATACCAGGCCAATAGAAGAAGGCTGTAATTGTCCGGCTTGCCGTCACTACAGCAGAGCCTATATCCGTCATCTTCTGAAAGCTAAGGAAATGTTGGGCATGCGTCTTTGCGTTCTTCATAATCTTTATTTTTATAATCACTTGATGGAAGAGATCCGTGAAGCCCTTGACCAGGGAAGATTTGCAGAATACAAAAAGATGCGTCTGGAAGGTTTCGAGGCAGGAGAATAATTCTTTTTTTCTTCCACATTTGTAAAAAACTACAGAAAGCACTTGAAGTGATGTGTATTTTTGTGTATGATAGATAGTAACGTTTCTATAACAAAAAGAAACAATAAGAAAATTGGAGGAATCTTAAATGAACAGCACAGCAAGCAGTACCGCAAGTATGGGTATGATGATTCTGTGGATGGTAGTCATTTTCGGAGTTATGTATTTCCTGATGATCCGTCCTCAGAAAAAAGAACAGAAAAGACTCCAGGCCATGCTGAACAGCATGGAAGTTGGTGACAGCATTGTTACTACGGGAGGTTTTTATGGCGTGATCATCGACATGACAGAAGAAGATGTGATCGTAGAATTCGGCAACAACAAGAACTGCCGTATCCCCATGAGAAAACAGGCCATTGCAGAGGTGGAGAAGGCAGACCAGGTATCTGCATAACTGCAAATAAAAAAGAGAGTGTTGTGCGGAATGCACGATGCTCTTTTTTCATAAGAATAAAAATATTGGTACAAAATTGCCACTGTAAAACTTTTGCGTAGTAAAGGGTTGAAAAGTATAAAAAAGTGCGTTATTATAATAACGATACCCAAAGGAAAGGACTTTGCAGGGAAAAATATATCTGCAAAGATAGGAAAGCGAGATATGGAATATAAGATTGCATTGATTTCAGGAGATGGAATCGGACCGGAAATTGTTGCTGAAGCAAAAAAAGTTCTGGACAGCGTATGCCAGAAATATCATCATACATTCTCTTACTCAGAAGTGCTCCTGGGAGGAGCCTCTATTGACGTTCATGGGGTACCTCTTACAGAAGAGGCTATTGCTACTGCAAAAGCTTCTGATGCTGTGCTTATGGGTTCCATTGGTGGAGATGCCAAGACTTCTCCATGGTACAAACTGGAACCATCCAAACGTCCGGAGGCAGGCCTTCTGGCTATCCGTAAGGCACTGAATCTTTTTGCAAATCTTCGCCCTGCATATCTTTACAAAGAACTGGAAGAGGCATGCCCCCTTAAAAAAGAAGTGATCGGTGAAGGTTTTGATATGGTCATCGTTCGTGAGCTGACAGGAGGCCTTTATTTCGGAGAAAGACATACAGCAGAAGAAAACGGTGTTATGCAAGCTACAGATACCCTTACCTATAATGAGAATGAGATTCGTCGTATTGCCATCAAAGCATTTGATATTGCAATGAAACGCAGGAAAAAAGTCACAAGCGTAGACAAGGCAAACGTTCTGGATTCTTCCAGACTCTGGAGAAAAGTCGTAGAAGAAGTTGCAAAGGACTATCCAGAAGTTACACTGGAACATATGCTGGTTGACAACTGTGCCATGCAGCTGGTTCACAATCCAGGACAGTTTGATGTGATCCTTACAGAGAACATGTTCGGGGATATTCTCTCTGATGAAGCCAGCATGGTTACAGGATCTATCGGAATGCTTTCTTCTGCAAGCCTTAATGAAACAAAATTCGGTCTTTATGAGCCGAGCCATGGTTCCGCACCGGATATTGCAGGACAGAATAAAGCCAACCCGATCGCTACGATTCTTTCCGCAGCCATGCTTCTCCGTTATTCCTTGAACCTGGATGAGGAAGCAGATGCTGTAGAAGCAGCTGTACAGAAGGTCCTTACAGAGGGATACCGTACCGGAGATATTATGTCAGATGGCTGTAAGGCTGTTGGAACAAAAGAAATGGGAGATCTGATCGCAGCAGCGGTATAAATGAGAAATAAAGGAGAGATACAAAATGAGAAGTGATGCAGTAAAAACAGGCTCACAGCAGGCACCTCACAGGTCATTGTTTAATGCTCTTGGCCTTACAAAAGAAGAGATGGAACGTCCTCTGGTAGGTATTGTAAGTTCCTATAACGAAATCGTGCCAGGTCATATGAATCTGGATAAAATAGTAGCAGCTGTAAAACAGGGTGTTGCCATGGCTGGTGGTACACCGATCGTTTTCCCGGCTATTGCAGTATGTGATGGTATTGCCATGGGACATATCGGAATGAAATATTCCCTTGTTACCAGAGATCTGATCGCAGATTCCACAGAAGCTATGGCAATGGCACACCAGTTTGATGCCCTTGTTATGGTGCCGAACTGCGACAAGAATGTACCGGGACTTCTGATGGCAGCAGCAAGAATCAACGTTCCTACTGTATTTGTCAGCGGTGGTCCGATGCTTGCAGGACATATCCATGGACATAAGACCAGTCTTTCCAGTATGTTTGAGGCTGTTGGATCTTATGCGGCAGGCAAGATCGACGAAGACGAACTGACAGAATTTGAAAACAAAACATGCCCTACCTGTGGATCATGTTCAGGTATGTACACAGCCAACTCCATGAACTGCCTTACTGAAGTTCTTGGTATGGGACTTCGTGGAAACGGAACCATCCCGGCTGTATATTCAGAGCGTATCCGCCTTGCAAAACATGCAGGTATGCAGGTTATGGAAATGTACCGCAGAAACATCCGTCC
>URXG01000047.1 GCA_900551715.1 uncultured Blautia sp.
AAAGGTTTGTTTCTTTCGCCATTGCTGCTACTAATTCTGTTTTATTCATGGTGTTTCCTCCTCTAAATACCTCATTCTTTATTTAATTGCGTCATGCTTCCCGGCATATGCACGCTATCTACTATATATATACCTTTTGTGTCAACTTGTCAAGGTTTTTTCACGACGCTTCAGCTCCTCCCAGGACAATGCTGCTGCTTCTTTATCCTCCGGAGAAAAGACCTTTGGATGACGGTATTTCATTTTGTTCATGACACCCATAACAACATCCTCTAAAGTGAAAAGCCCTTCTTCCTCTGCAATAACGCTGTGGAGAACAATCTGAAAAAGTACATCTCCCAATTCCTCGCAGAGATTTCCGGCATCCTTCTGCTGTATAAGACGATCCACACCCTGAAGGACTTCTTCTGTCTCTTCTCTGAGATAAGGTTTCAGACTTTCGTGTGTCTGTACACTATCCCAGGGGCATTCTTTACGGATCTGCTTTACAACTTTCAGAAATTCGTCAAAACTGTCCATCTAAGATTATTCTGTCATGGCAGCAACCATATCCAGCACTGCCTTACCCATGATCTCGGATTTCTCATCTGCATCTTCCAGAGAACTTCCTTTTACTCCGTAGTAGAATTTAACTTTTGGTTCTGTTCCGGAAGGACGAACGCATACCCATGCATCGTCTGTCAGTTCATAGTAGAGAACATTGGAGTTCGGAAGTCCTGTTGGCTTCACTTCTCCTGTAGCCAGATCCTTAATGGTATCTGCTTTGTAATCTCTTACTGCTGTTACCTGATGTCCTGCAAATTCTTTTGGTGGATTTGCGCGAAGAGAATTCATGATCTCCTGGATCTTTGCAAGTCCTTCGATACCTTTCATGGTAACTGCCTGGATTGCATCTTTATAATATCCGAACTGATCGTACATTTCGATCATTGCGTCCCATAATGTCTTGCCCTGAGTTTTGTAGTATGCAGCTGCTTCACAGAGAGCCATAGTTGCAACGATGGCATCTTTATCTCTTGCATATGTACCGATAAGGCAGCCGTAACTTTCTTCAAATCCGAACAGATAGGTACCTTTGCCGCTGTTTTCAAATCCGAGGATCTGCTGTCCGATAAATTTGAATCCTGTAAGTACTTCGATCAGATTTACACCATAACCCTTGGCGATGGCATCTGCAAGGTTGGTGGTAACGATGGTCTTAATCAGTGCTCCGTCAGCCGGCAGACTTCCGTTTACAGCCTTTCTCTGGCTGATCTCATAGTTTGCAAGAAGGCATCCGGACATATTACCGGTGAGATCATGATATTCACCGTTTTTGTCTTTTACACGTACACCAAGACGGTCAGCATCCGGGTCTGTTGCAAGTACCAGGTCAGCGTCCACTTCTTTAGCAAGCTTCAGACCAAGTTCAAATGCTTCTGCTGCTTCCGGGTTTGGATAACTTACAGTCGGGAAATCTCCGTCCGGAAGTTCCTGTTCTTTAACTACATATACATTCTCAAATCCAAGTTCTTTGAGGATTCTTCTTGCAGGGACATTACCAGTTCCATGAAGAGGTGTGTAAACGATCTTCAGGTTCTTGCCTTCTGCTTCAATGGCATCCATATGGATCACCTGTTTTTTCAGTTCTGCAATATAAGCATCGTCTACTTCTTTGCCGATCACCTGGAAAAGACCTGCTTTTTCTGCTTCAGCCTTGTCCATAGTCTTAACTGTATTCCAGTCGGAAATAGCCTTTACTTCACCCATAATACCACTGTCATGAGGCGGTGTGATCTGTGCACCGTCTTCCCAGTATACCTTATATCCGTTGTATTCCGGCGGGTTGTGGCTGGCAGTTACATTAATACCTGCCACACATCCCAGATGACGCACTGCAAAAGAAAGTTCCGGTGTAGGTCTTAATGTTTCAAAGATATAAGCCTTGATACCGTTGGCCGCAAGACAGAGAGCAGCTTCCTGTGCAAATTCCGGTGACATGTGACGAGAATCATAAGCGATTGCCACACCCTGTGCTTTCTTGTCAACTTTGTCAATGTAGTTGGCAAGTCCCTGGGTTGCTCTTCTTACTACATAAATATTCATTCTATTGGTACCAGCTCCGATGATCCCACGAAGTCCTGCTGTACCAAATTCAAGATCCATATAAAAACGTTCCTTGATCTCATTCTCATCTGATGCGATTTTCTTTAATTCTTCTTTGGTAGCTTCATCAAAGTATGGGTTTGCGAGCCACTGCTCATAAACTTCCTTATAATCCATACTGTAATACCTCCCTGTGCATTATTTCTGACATGTTTTCATGTCACTATGATTGTTTATTATACACCTGTTTTCCCTAAAAAGGAAGTGAAAACAAACTTTTTTAGACCTGTTTCAGAAAAGAAAGGTTACTGTTCACGACCTTCACAGCAACCTGTTTTTTCGTCAGAAAGGATACTTCTGAAAACATTTCCATATAAATCTTTCCCACCGACTTTTCTGTTCCGTAAGTTTCCTGAGTTTTTCTGTATTTCTGGCAGAAATCCAGGCTTTATTATGAGTGTAATAATAATCTGCCAATTTCCAGTATTTATCCGGATAGGCAAAACGAATTTTCAGATACTGCCATTCTTCTCTGGATATTCCCTTCTTTCTGTGATAGGTCCGGAGCATTCTTCCTGCCAGTTCTGTATCCCAGTTGTGCTTCTCCAGAATTTTTCTCATAAATCCGTAGAAATCTTTCATCTGGATATCGCAGGACCACCTGTTAAAGTTTGTCACTGCAATGCCCTGCCTGAAAAAAATCACATTATGGTGATTATATTCACCATGACAGACTGTACCTGTCTCTTCTGCCTTTTGCCGAAGTTCCTGATAATTGGAACTTTTCAGCATTTCCAGGGCTTCTTCTCCGTTTTTGAGAAAATCCTCTGCGCTTTCCAGATACTTCTTTTCAAAAACACAGGCAGGACGTTTTTTCCGGATAAACTTCCGGATCTTGCGAAGTTCCCGGTTATGTTTCTCATACTCGGTTTCCAGATCTGGTATCTTTTCTTTTTCTCCGGGATCCATTTTCATATCCTTATGAAGCTCTGCCAGTTTTTCTACTGCTGTCAGTATCTCCGTTTCTGACCTGGTATCGCATTCTTTTCCTTCATAACAGCACTGCATGGTGTAGGATATGTTATCTTTATCCCTGGTTATCAACGACTCTTCTTTGTTTCTTACAAAAATGTCTACTTTATGTCCTTTTTCTGTCAGTTTCGCCAGAAGTTCCTGTTGCCGTTCCAGCTTTGTTTCGTTTCCTTTGAATTCTTTTATTATTACAGTGCCCTGATCTGTCCTGCAAAGAAGCCCGCCTCTTGTACGGGTATAAGTATCTACTTTCAGCCCGTACTGCTCCAGTATACTGAGTCCGTAATCATACAAATTAAAATCCCCCTCTGCATTTTGTACCTTCTATCTTATGTAAGACAGTGGCAGGAAATGCAAAGGAGGATCTCTCTTATGCTTTTATTCTTTTATAAATGCCATTAATTTCTCTTTGGTGTTGTCTTCCGGTACTTCCAGAACATGATCCAGCATTCTGTTGAGAAGCTGTCCCATTTCCGGTCCCGGTTTGAATCCTGCCTGGATCAGGTCTCTTCCTGACACAGCCAGTGATTTCATGGAAACACACTGTGCTTCTTCCTGGATCTGATTGTAGCATTCTTCTACTTTCATCAGATGTTCCAGTTTTTCTTCTCTTCTGTAAGTACTCTGTGCCAGAAGATCTGCCTTCCGGACTACAAGATACATTGGGAAAATATCTTCTCCTATCCTATTTACAGCTCTTCTTACCGCCTTCATGGAAGGTTCCGGCCTCTCATCATGCCACCGGACCAGTCTGGTGACCTTGTCTATGGTATCATTGTCAAATTTCAGACGACGAAGAATTCCCTTTGCTAAAGTTTCTCCCTTTTCTGCGTGTTTTTTGAAATGATCGCAGCCATTTTCGTCTGTAGTTTTCATGAGAGGCTTGGCAATATCGTGGAACAGCATGGTCAGTCTCAAGACCTTATCTGCCGGTACATTCAGGATACTGTGCAGAATATGCTCCCCTACTGTATAGCAGTGATGAGGAGTATTCTGCTCTGTTTCCATACAGGCGTCAAATTCCGGAAGGAATTCCCTTGTGATCCCTGTTTCATATGCCACCCGAAAATAATCCGGATGAGACGAAGTAAGAAGTTTCACCAGTTCTGCCTGAATACGTTCTGCACTTACATGCTTCAGATTAGGTGCCAGGGCAACGATAGCCTGTCTGGTACTGTCATCAATAGCAAAGCCCAACTGTGCGGAAAAACGCACTGCACGCATAATGCGGAGAGCATCTTCCTGAAAACGTTCCATAGGATCTCCCACGCACCGGATCACATGATTTTTCATGTCGTCCAGTCCGCCAAAAAGATCTACCAGTCCCTTTGAAGGATTGTATGCCATGGCATTCATGGTAAAATCCCGACGCTTCAGATCTTCTTCCAGACTGGAGGTAAAACATACTTCCTTTGGATGACGTCCATCTTCGTACTCACCGTCGATCCGGTAGGTAGTAACTTCGTATCCCTCTCTGTCTATCATTACTGTTACGGTTCCATGCTGGATTCCTGTGTCTATGGTCCGGTCAAAAAGTTCTTTTATCTGTTCCGGAGACGCAGATGTGGTAATATCCCAGTCATGAGGATCACGACCCAGAACAGAATCCCGGACGCATCCTCCAACTACATAAGCTTCGTAACCATGTCCATCTAAAGTCTGCAGAATTTTTTCTGCAGGAGTCGGTATCGTTAATTGCATTTTAATAGGCCCTTCCCCAGTAAACCATCTTTTTGGCAGGTTTGCCACAGCATACGCATGCATCGCTTAAGTGTTCCTGTTCAAATGGCATACATCTGGATGTTGCCTGAACATCTTCTTTGATCTTGTCTTCGCATGCCTGATCACCACACCACATAGCTTTTACAAAACCTGGCTTGTTGTTGATGGTATCTTTAAATTCTTCATAGTTGGTTGCAACATAAGTATGAGCATCACGATGTGCGCGTGCACGTTCCAGCATTTCTTTCTGCATAAGGTCAAGAACTTCCTGAACTTTTGCAGCCAGTTCATCAAATGAAACAACATATTTTTCTCTTGTATCACGACGGCAGATAACAGCCTGTCCGTTCTCGATATCTTTTGGTCCACATTCAACCCGAACCGGAATACCTCTCATTTCCTGCTCTGCGAATTTGAATCCCGGGCTTCTGTCTGTGTCATCGACTTTTACGCGGATGTCCGCTGCTTTCAGGATCTGGAACAGCTCGTCTGCTTTTTCAAGGACGCCTTCTTTACGCTGCTGAATCGGGATTATAACAGCCTGTACAGGCGCGATTCTCGGAGGCAGAACAAGTCCGCTGTTATCACCATGAACCATGATCAGAGCTCCGATCATACGAGTAGTCATTCCCCAGGAAGTCTGGTGAACATACTGAAGTTTGTTATCTTTATCTGTGTACTGGATACCAAATGCCTTTGCAAATCCATCACCGAAGTTGTGGCTGGTTCCGGACTGAAGCGCCTTGCCATCGTGCATCAGAGATTCTATTGTATAAGTAGCTACTGCTCCTGCAAATTTCTCTTTGTCTGTTTTCTGTCCTTTGATAACAGGAATAGCCAGAACTTCTTCACAGAAATCTGCATACAGATTCAGCATCTGAATAGTTCTTTCTTCTGCTTCCTCTGCTGTTGCGTGAGCAGTATGCCCTTCCTGCCACAGGAATTCTCTGGAGCGAAGGAATGGTCTGGTTGTTTTTTCCCAGCGAACTACAGAACACCACTGGTTATATACTTTCGGCAGATCTCTGTGAGACTGGATATCTTTCTGGTAAAAATCACAGAACAGAGTCTCAGAAGTAGGACGTACACAGAGACGCTCCTGAAGTTCATTCAGTCCGCCATGTGTCACCCATGCAACTTCCGGTGCAAAACCTTCTACATGATCTTTTTCTTTCTGAAGAAGAGACTCTGGAATAAACATTGGCATATACACATTCTGTACACCTGTTTCTTTAAATCTGCGGTCAAGTTCTTTCTGAATATTCTCCCAGATGGCATAACCTGCTGGCTTGATTGCCATACAACCTTTTACACTGGTGTATCCACAGAGTTCTGCTTTTTTGACAACATCTGTGTACCACTGTGCAAAATCTTCATCCATGGAAGTAATTGCTTCTACTAATTTCTTTGCCATTTTTCTTTTCTCCTTTTTGTTTCTGATTCTCTCAGACGAAAGCTTTTTTAACGCTTTTTAACGCTATCTTATGCGAAATGAGCATTTGTGTCAAGAGTATAACCAAGATTCCCCCATAATCTGTCATTGATCTTACTGTTCCGTAACCCGAAATGCAGATTCTTTGATGTCTTTTTTCTCGAACTGATCATTATACTGTAAAATATTGTAATCCTCTATCAGTTTCTGATAATTCTCCGGCATATCATCAGAAGAATACCAGTGTCCATCTTTGTCCTCTACTGCATCAATTCCTATGACAGGAAGTTCTTCTTTCAGGTTCAGAAGGAACTGATTGTACTGAGAAAGTTCTGCTCCTGCCAGTTCCAGAATATAACTTCCAAGATAGTTGGAACTAATGTCCTGCTCTTTGATTTCTGAAGGATAGTTGGTCCATATCACATAAGGCGTGGTATAGAGGATCTGACTTTCTGTAAGAGACAGATCTCCTGTATCCTTTCCTATTACTTTTGATAAAAAGTCATCTTCTATGGCAGGCCAGTGATCTCCAAACATAATGATCATGGTAGGTTCTTCTGCTTTTTCAAAATAATCCAGAAGATCTTTGAACGCAGAATCAGATTCTCTTGCCAGAGAAAGATAGGTTTCTGCCTGAGGATATTCCTTCTTATAATTGAGCTTTACTGTAGGTTCATAACCATTTCGGGTTTCTACTCCATATCCTCCATGATTCTGCATGGTGACACAGAAGGTAAACAGTTTCTGGTTTTTCTCTTTCTCTTCGTAAATATTTATGATCTTGTCATAAGTGGATTTATCTGACTCATGACTTCTTATTTTATCTCTGTAAAGGTCTCCCCAGTTTTCTTTGGAAATAAACTGATCAAATCCCATACTTGGATACACTTTTTCCCGGTTCCAGTTGGCAGCCCTGTTAGGGTGCATGGCTAGAGTCTCATAGCCCTGTGCTTTCAGGATATCTGCCATTCCATATTCCGGATCACGTACATAAAGCTGATAAGGTACGCTTCCTGCCGGAAGAAAATACATGGCATTTCCTGTAAGTGCTTCATATTCCGTACGTGCAGTTCCGCCTCCGTAAGTAGGCACATGAAGCTGTCCATATTTTACATTTTGTTTCAGACTGTGGATAAAAGGAAGGATCTCCGAATCTGTACTGATTTCACCAACACTTTCAAAATCTGCCAGACTTTCATTCATAATCATGATGATATTCTCAGGCTGAGTCACATTGCCGGAAGCGGCTGAGGCTGTATATTTCTTTTCTGCTTCCTCCGTAATGCTGTCTACTTTTTCTATTGAATAATCTGCAGGTTTTTCTACAGAAAAATATTTTCCCTCTCCTGCCAGCATATAGAGATATCCTTTTTTGACATATTCTTTGCTGACATTCCAGAGGGAAACTTCCAGTGAACTCCACCATTTGGGAACTGTCACTAAAAGAAGCAGCAACACTGCTGCAAAAGTTCCCAGACGAAGTGCCAGGTTTCTGGTACTCTTTGTTCCCAGTTCCAGTGTCTGTACCTTCCACTGAATACAGACATATGTCATCACCAGAAGCAGAACAATGCCTATATAGACCGGGAGCTGAAATTTGTATCCCCCTGCCACATCTGCTGCTGTTCCCATTCCAAGAATATCCAGCAGCATAAAAGGCTGGCCTCTGAACTGTACCACATAAAAATTCACCAGTGTGATCATAATCAGAAGAAAACTATACATCCCACAGGCAATCCTTGCTTTTCGCAGAAGCAGGATAAGAAGCAACAGAAGTCCATATCCTATCAGAAGATTTTTCAGAATATATCCCTGTTCTATCCACTGCATTCTTTCCAGTGCACCGGCCAGAGAGCCATGTGCCGGATCTGTATCCAAACAAAAACTGCTGATCAGCTGCACCGCACCAAGCAGTACCGGTGGTGTCAGAATCAGAAACAGCCACTCCATAACTTTACAGATATGCCATTTTTTTATGGTTTCACCGATTCTGTCTCCTGCAAATAAAGCCACACAGAAAATCACATTACACAGAAAAAGAAGTCCCAGTTTCTTTTTGCCCAGCTCATTAAAAACACTGCCCATACTGTCAGCACTGCGCAAAACAAGAAAATCTATAAGCAATGCCAGGAGAATCGCACTTTTACTTATTTTTTTCAAAACTACTTCTCCTTTACACTTCAAACTGGATCTTTCTTCCGGTTCTCTTATAGTGATAATATCTGACTCCGGCTGCGTCCAGCATGCGTTTGGATGCTATGACAGATGGGGTGTTCTCATACTTGTCACAGTTATATACCACAGTCTTGATACCGGACTGGATGATTGCCTTGGCACATTCGTTACAGGGGAAAAGAGAAACGTATAATTTTGCCCCCTCCAGACTGCCCCCTCTGTAATTCAGAATGGCATTCAGCTCACTGTGTGTCACATAAAGATATTTGGTATCCAGAGGTTCGCCTTCTCTTGCCCATGGGAACGCATCATCGGAACATCCAATAGGGAAACCATTATATCCCATGGACAGGATCTTGTTGTCCTGACTTACGATACAGGCTCCTACCTGGGAATTTGGATCTTTGGAACGCATTCCTGAAAGGATCGCCACTCCCATAAAATATTCGTCCCAGGAAATATAATCGGTTCTTTTCTGATTGTGTATATCCATTAAATTTTCCTTTCTGTTGTGTTTTGATAAGATGATATTGGGGTAAAAGAGCAAGTCCATGTGGATTTAACCCTTTTGACCCTAGTATTATAAGATGTGAATGGCAGCCCCTGAAGGCTGCCACATGTTTCAGATTTCCGGATTTGCATCTACAATGTCTGTATCTTGTTCCATCTGGGCGATTCTGCGAACATGTCGTTCATCGCCGGAAAACGGAGTATTCAGGAACGTATCTACGATCTTGATAGCAAGTCCCGGACCTACTACTCTTCCTCCCATAGCCAGGATATTGGCATTATTATGGAGTCTTGTTGCCTCTGCGCTGAAGCAGTCAGAACAAAGAGCTGCACGTATTCCCTGGAACTTGTTGGCTGTAATAGAAATTCCGATTCCAGTGCCACAGATCAGGATTCCTTTTTCGCAGTCTCCGCTCTGTACTGCAATGGCTACTCTTTTGGCATACATCGGAAAATCTACAGCTTCTGTACTGTCACACCCAAAATCCTGGTATTCCAGATTATGCTCCTTAAGGTATTTGATCACTTCCTGTTTCAGTTCGTAACCGCCATGGTCACATCCTATTGCTATCATTATTTTTCCTCCTCTGTATTGATGATTTTATGTCCTGCGGCTTTCAGAAGCCGGTTCATAATAGCCTGTCCCATTCTTGGTGTGTAAAAAGCCTCAGAATAAATCACATTTACTTCATCACTGTCAAAATCCCTCAGAACTTCATAGAGATGATGTGCAATGGTCTCTTCTTCTTCTCTGCTTCCGATGCTTCTCACATCACCGGCTGTATAATAGTCTCTGGTCTCATCTGTAGCAATGATCCCTACTTTCAGACCGGACGCTTCTCCCTGCGCTGTCAGCCTGTTGATAAGAGCCACCACTTCTTCTTCAGGTCCTTCTACGATAGAAAGATCTGCCTTTGGGGCGTAATGTCTGTATTTCATTCCGGGAGCCTTGGGGCGTACAGAAGCATCTGTAATAAGAAGCCCCTTATCCATTCTTACTTCCCCAAGGATTTCTTGAAGCATCTCCAGGGAAATATAACCCGGACGAAGAACCACCGGAATCTCTTCTGTAAAATCTACAATCGTAGATTCCAGGCCGATTCCTACCTGACCGCCATCAATGATCATATCTATGGCATCTCCCAGATCTTCTTCCACATGTTCTGCCATGGTGGGACTGGGACGGCCTGAGGTATTTGCACTAGGTGCTGCCACAAATCCACCACCAGCTTTGATCAGTTCCTGAGCGATCATATCACTTGGAAAACGTACTGCTACACTTTCCAGTCCACCGGTAGTCTCCTTTGGGACAATGTCTGCTTTATTCAGGATCATGGTAAGTGGTCCTGGCCAACATTTCTCTGCCAGAAGTTTTGCCTTCTCCGGCACTTCTCTGGTTATCTCATACAAACGGTCCATTTCTGCGATATGGACGATCAGCGGGTTATCGGAAGGTCTGCCTTTGGCTGCATAGATCTTCTGTGATGCTTTTGGATCCAGTGCATTGCCGCCCAGACCATAAACTGTTTCTGTAGGAAACGCAACCAAACCGCCTTTTTTCAGTATTTCTCCTGCTTTTCTGATTGCTTCCATATTCAGATGGGCTGCATCCATAGCCACAACTTCTGCTCTCATTGTTACTGCTTCCTCTCTTACTGTCTGATATAAATTCCCTGGGCCTCGATAAAATCATCCAGTTCCTGAATATTATCCTGAGCCCAGGTTTCTGACATTTCAAATTCTTTCGGGTAAAACATTTCTTCTGCGATGCGGCGTCCCGTTTCTGTCCGGAAGATCTTTTCCACACTTTTCTGAATGGTCTCCGCTGAAAGATTATTTTCAAAATAGTTTACAAGAAAATCTGCCTCTACCAGAATCTGGTAATCCATTCCTTTGATATCCGTATAGGTATGATGATGTCCTACCAGATAACACACTCTGTCGATCACATCCTGCTCAAAACCCAGCTGTTTCATTATTTTTTCTGCTTCTGCCGGTCCTTCCTGTTCCTGAAGCTTCCCGTCATCTCTGCCATATTTTTCCATGGCAGGGTGGATGCCGATATCATGGACATAAGCTGCTGCCTCCAGAATATACAGGGTATGGTCATCAATATATTCTTCCTGTCCGATCAGTCTGGCAAAACTGTGTACCTTGACAAAGTGCTGAATTCTTTTGGGATCACCTCTGTCATATTCGATCATTTTTTTGTAAAGATTGTTCAGTCTGCTCATATGCATTACCTCTTGACCGTTTTATTCTTCTGTTAAATCTGTTGTGTTTCTCCGTTATTATAGATGATTTTGTCCTATTATACAATAACATTCTTGTGGACACTTGCGGCAACATACAAATATATGATAATCCCCGGATGTTCTCCCACACCGACCTGTAAATCATCTTTTACCCCATTGAGCAGGCTCATGTGGATGACGGATTTTGTACCCTGATAATACATGTGTCATAATCCGGATCCTGGAATACGGTTTCTCCCAGACTTTTCAGCAGATTACTGTTCAGATCTGAACCATATTTTTCTCTTTCGCAGGAACCAATGAAAATATAGGATATGTCATATTTTTCCAGAAGTTCTTTTACCTGTTCTTCGTCTGTGGAAGTATAGATATTCTGGATCTCCTCTGATTTCATATTCAGATCTGCCACATCATTTCGCCAGAGCCATTCATGTACATACCAGCCAAGAACCGTCGGAAGTCCTGTCATGGCAGATACTCTCTCATAATCTGTATAGCTGTCCCCATTAGCCTCCAGCACTACAGGCGAGCCTTTGATGTTATCTTTCAGCCAACGGATGCCTTTCGCATCTTCTGGAAAATCTGTTTCCAGAAAGGCAGTTGCATTGAGACCTTTGTAAGCAGACGGATCCCATACTGTTCCGAACCATGCCTGTACACTATTTCCAAAGTAACCGCAGGTCCAAACAAAAAAAGTCAACCCCACCACTGCGATTCCTTTAAGGATCTTCTTACGGAACACAAACAGCATACGGAAGATTCCATAAATCATGGTCATGCCAAACATGATATATGCCTGATAAGTCAGCTTGAACATGGTATTGGCTCTTGCACTCTTTTTCTCATAGATATCACGTACATAAATCAGCTCCGGGATCATGATCAGTCCAATGGCACAAAGCCCCATGATCACAGCAAAAAGATCTGGAACTGAAATTGAAGAAAGAAGCCCTGTGAAAGATCTGTTTTCTTTTTTTCTTAATTTTTCTGCCAGAAGGGCAACCACATATACAAGAGTAAGGATTACAGGAAATCCCCACAGAACCAGTAACTGATGGAACAGGGAATGATGCCGGGCGATCCCAACACCCTGGACCATTGTTTCAAAATTCAGTGTAAATGGAAGAATCACCACCGTAGCGATCACAAGGATTTCTACTGCCTGGGCTATAGTCACAGCCAATATCCTTTTTATTTTTCCTTCCATGGTAATGATATTCATAAACAGCACCACACCACCGGTAACAACAAAGTAAATGACAAAATCCCAGTAATTTGTCCAGTGAAACATTCCCAGAAGAGCCGCCACTGAAAGAAGCTGTGGCATAAAAAGCTGCTTTTTCCAGAATGCAGCCAGCCCCTGTTTCTCCGGAGAAAACTTCACTGTTCTGACTTTTTTCATCCAGGCATAAAGAAGCCCCAGAAGAAGCAGTACAAACATAATATTCACTACATGGGCGTGGAGATCCCCCAATACAAAGGAATAACAGGGAAACTCATGGATAGTCTTGTCCACTTCATTTTCCGGATTAAAGCCGATATATCTGGTAGCATCCGGGAACCAGTAACTGTCCACTTCCTGTCCTGTAAGTTTCTGTATAAAAGGAATGATCTGTGCATAGATCACATAATGCATATTACCTGCAATAGAAACTGCCACTCCGGAAAGGGCACCTGCCACTGCCGGAAGAGCCTTTTTGAAACCATCATTTTTCTTTCCAAGACGGTCTTTTACCATCTGACGTACAAGGGAAAAGGGCAGGATAAAAGCAAGCCCTGCCACAAAAGTCCTCATAAGGTTATATGTCAGCTCCACCTTTGTTCCGGAAAGTCTGGTAAGAAATACTGCAAAATACTGTCCACCATAATAATAATTGATTTTTCCACCGGAATACCAGAGATCTGTAGCCGGAAGAGTTTTACTTCTCATCATGGCTTCCATAAATCCATAATCCATAAATTTTTCTGTGCCATAGGCAGCCGGACGGAATCCTGCCAGATATGTCCAGAGAAGGAACAATGCAAAAAACAGAAGTTCTTCCCCATAGACCAGTCCCAGATGATCTATCGGCAGACTCTCGAATCCCTGTTTCCGTTCTCTCTCATAAAAAATAAGAGCCAGCACACCACAGGCTACTGTTACACCAATACAGGTAGCCGTAGTAAAAGGAAGGATCCCTGCTGTTACCAGAAGCCAAGTGACAAAACCGGTTACTGCTATGGACAAAACCTTGGAAAATACCCAGCCTTTATCATCAAATCTGCGGAACATTCTTCCTGTTACAGACATTCCCAAAAATCCCAGGACTGCTGCCAGAAGATACCAGGTCCAGAACGTCCATACATCTCCCTTCAGAAGAACTCCGGACAGTGCCACCAGAAGCACCGCCGGTATTACCTTTATGCTATTCATTATTATTTTATTGGGTTTCATATATTCTGATTCTCCTGTCATCTGATTGGTATTCCAGAGGGAAAGTAGCTGCAATCACATCTTCTCTGCATTCCATTCCCTCATATTCCATATCCTCTTCATAAAGAATGTAAGTGATTTTTTCTTCTTTGACCAGTTCTTTTATCTGCTCTTTGTCTGTAGAAGAATAGATAGTTTTTGCTTTTTCTGCTCTGCCATAAGTATCGTATCCTGCTGACCATGCATAATAAGGCCACCCCATATACAGCATCACACCGGACATGGTTACTTCATTGACGCTGTACTCCGGTGTCAGAAGGAGATCCTCATGATCCAGATTCTCGCAGAGCCAGTCTGTAAGGGTGCTGTCCAGATTTACAAAAACTCTCCGTCCAGGTCCGTTATTCCGAAGGATGATCATAAAATCATAAACACCTGTAATGGTCAGACATAAGGTAAGAATCACTGCCAGTATCCTGCCGGGGATTTTTTTCCTGAAAAGCTTCAGGATTGCTGCCCCCCAGAACATAGTCAAAAATGCATAGGCAATCATCAAATATTTATGGTTTACTGCAATATCCGGTGTCATGGATATGGTAAATGTAAAAACTACCGGCAAAAAGCAGCTGAGAAGTACCATCCTCTCTGTTCTTTTTTTCAGGAATATAAGAAGAACAAGTGCTCCCAGGAAATAAACGCCACTCATCTGAAGCAGATACAGAAGTACGCCTTTCAGACTCTTGTCCTCTGAAAGAAATCCCCAGTAAAATGTCGTATCTACCGCACTTCCCCATATGAAGATTCTGGTCTGAAGTACAGAAAAGACTACTGCTGTCACTGCTGTGATCAGATAATCCAGTTTTCCATCAGAAAACAGAGCAAATCCAGCCAGGATCAGCAGACCGCCAATCACTGCCGCTCCATTCCAGAATGCTGCAAGCCCCAGAAACATACCTGCAAGAAGTGCACTTTCCGGATTGCGGACTTTCCATGCTTCTTTTGTCAGAAAGCGGTTTCTGATCCACAGAAGTCCCCTTTCCGAATGGAAAGCCCCGGCTTCTATCCAGTCCATATAGAGCCATAACACCAGTGTCACCAGAAGAAGCCCGAATGCCAGATGTCTCTGGTTCAGATAAACATTAAAATTCCAGAGTCCCCAGTTTTCGTTGGTGGTGTAACCGATAAAAGATGTATTTGCTTTCAGTGTCTCTATAAGATCTCCTGCATGAATATGTTCCCACAGGAACTGAAAAAAAGCAGTACCACTTCTGAAAAAGAACAGAAAAATTCCCAGAGTCCCTGCCTTTCTGCTGTCCGTAACCCTTACAGCCAAAAGATAAAGAAGCACCAGAAAGCCCCACAAAGCCAGAATACTGAGAAGATTATATGCCAGATCAATCCTCAGCCCCAGATATTCCAGATTACCGGTAAGAAACTGGAACATAAAATGATATTTGACATCCTGTCCTCCAAAATGAGGATACTCTGTAGGGAAATTATTTCCTCTGGAAAAAGATCTCATCATTGCAGTATGGGGAGCATAATCACCATATACAGTATATCCCATATAAAGAGTATCTTTGTAAACATAAAATACATAAAACATGATCCAGGTAATAAATACCAGAAGAATTCCGAAAAAGAATTTTTCTTTTCCGGAATTCTGTGAAAATCCACTGGATCTCAGGAGTTCTTTCATGGAAGTCTCTTTTAATTTCTGACAATTCTCTTTGTATCTTTTTCTGTAAAGAAATACAAGGATTCCTGTACCCAAAGACATCATAACCAGATTTCCCCAGAAAAGCGGCTGCTCTGCCCCCAGGGTACTGGCTGCCCAGGAAAGCATATAAGTTCCCCACCCATAAGTCAGTGCACCAACACCAAAAGCCCCCACAAGAACCACCAGGAAACGACTGCCACGTCGTCCTCCTGACTGATCCTCTGGAGGCAAAAAAACATTGACCAGCTCTCTTCCGGTCAGAATCATTAATATTACATATAAAATTCCTGCCATAATCTATACCTCTGTTAAATTCAGTATAACAGAGCCTGTCACTTCTGGCAAAACAAATTACGACTTTTCACATTTTTTACATATTTTATGTATCCTCATATTTCCTTATCTACCACTGATCTGACAGCAGATTCCTCTATATATTTCCGGATTCCTTCTGTAACTGCTTCTGCTACTTTTTTCTGATATTCTTTTTTCTTCAGAAGTTCTGCCTCTTTCGGGTTGGTGAGAAATCCACATTCTGCGATCACCAGCACACCTTTACTCCTTTTCAGCAGATAGTAACTGGTGTTGCCCTTTACCACCCTAGGTCTTAAAACTTTAAGCCGTGTATTCAGCGACTCCTGTATCTTCTCCGCCAGTGCCTTCCCTTTCAGAGAGCTTTCATAATAAAACACCTGTGGTCCCCGGACGGAAGGATCCTGATAGCTGTTCTGGTGGATACTGACTGTAAGGAGAGGGGATTTTTCTTCCAGAAATGCGATCCGCCTTTGCATATCCTGTGCTTTTTTGCTGGATGAAGAGGTATCATAAAGCCCCTGATCTGTCTCCCTGGTCATTATAACCTGATAACCTGCATTTTCCAGAGATTCTTTTAAAAGAAGAGAAATCTCAAGATTGATTCCCTTTTCTTCCAGACCCTCCACACCGATCATTCCCGGATCATCGCCTCCGTGTCCCGGATCAATTCCGATCAGGGGTTTCTCTTCCCGAACAGTCTGCTCCGAAAAAGTAGCAGATACTGCGGCAGCCTGTCTGGAAAGATAATAAAAACAGACCAGAAGCAGGCATGCCATAAAAAGTTCTATTGTATGTTTTTTCAGAAGATCCACTTCCTCCTGCATCATTCTTTTTAATATATTGCAGAAGTCCTGGATTTATGCCAGTTATAACCACTCTTTCCTGGTCTTTTTATTCGTATTTGACAATCTCTTTTTTCAGACGTTTCATGATTCTCTTTTCCAGTCTGGAAATATAGGACTGCGAAATTCCAAGAATATCTGCCACCTCTTTCTGGGTCTTTTCTTCTCCGTCTGTATTGTTCAGTCCGAACCGAAGCCGGATGATCAGCTGCTCTCTTGGTGAAAGTTTGCTGATAGCTTTGCCAAGGAGGGAGATTTCCACCTCATCTTCCATTTTCCGGGAGATCACATCATCATCTGTTCCCAGAATATCCGATAAAAGAAGTTCGTTTCCATCCCAGTCCACATTCAGAGGCTCGTCAATAGATACCTCCATTCTGGTCTTGCTGTTTCTCCGAAGATACATCAGGATCTCATTTTCGATGCACCGGGAGGCGTAGGTTGCCAGTTTGATCTTTTTGACAGGATCAAAGGTATTAATGGCTTTGATAAGTCCAATGGTTCCAATGGAGATCAGATCCTCCACACCTACTCCTGTGTTATCAAATTTTTTTGCTATATATACCACCAGTCTCAGATTATGCTCGATCAGTATGGACCTGGCTTCCTGCTCCTGGTCTGTTTTCAGTTTGCTGATCACATACGCTTCCCGTCTGGGCTCCAGTGGAGCCGGAAGTACATCACTGCCTCCGATATAATAAAGCTCTCTCGATCTTGAAAGAACAATTCTCTGAAAAGCCGGAAAAGAATAATCTACTACTGCTGCTGATCTACTCATAACCTCGCCCCTCCTAATGCAATAATCTGGAATTAATCAGTACTTTGTACTCTCTTCCCAAAGCAGAAGGTTCAAAAGTAAGAGCCATCACCGGATCTGGTATACATACCTCTTCTCCAGGGGTCTGAATACAGAATTTCTCCAGTGTCACTGCCAGTATCCGCTTCTCTTCCTGTCCTATGGTCTTTAAAGACAGATAGTGAGGTCTCAGGCTGACAATCTCTGTACTTTTCAGCTCCCCGGGCTTTTCTTCCATGTATTTCAGTCTTTCCAACAGATTTTTCCCCAGAAGTTCTTCCAGAATTTCCGTCTGCACAATGGAAACCGGCTGTCCACTGAACGGATCTGTCAACAGATTTCCTGTATCATAGAATCCATAGGATGCAGACTTCTTTCCTGCAAAAAAGATGGTTACAGGATAAATATTTCTCCGGCAGATCCGTATATGGTCTCCCACCAGAAGGAGAGTCCCAAGGATCCCATAGGTACTCAACACTGTCAGCAGAAACAACTGAACCGTCATCCTTTTGTTCTTCAGAAAAGCTTCCCAAAAGCCTCCCCACAGAAAAGCAGTCAGATACAACATCAGCAGTGTTTTCAGAAGAAGTGCTCCCTTCTTTATCCCATAGGAGATCCGGATCATTCCCATTGCACAGATACAGTGAAAAAGGATCAGGACATCCCGATATCTCACAGCAGGTATAAAAAGAAGCACACAGGAAAAAAAAGCTCCCATGACTGCTGCCGCTGCACATCGGGTCCGTCTGCACTTACATCTCATCGTTCTTCCCACCAGCCGGAGAAGCACATAATCCATAATGAGATTGGCAGCAAACACAATGTCTATGTATACTTTCTGATACATAAAAAAGCCCCCTGCTACCTGTAAATCCTTCACTTTGGTAAGTGAACTCATTATAGGTGACAGGGGGCTGCGGATTTTGTCAGAAACGGTCGTCGAACTCACAGAATTTCTCGTGATTCTTCGACATCTTTTCCCATCCTGTTATTTAGTTATTACTGTTCACAGGCAACATTTATTTCTTTTCTTCCTGTACTTCAATCTTACGGATTGTTTTGTTTTTGATTTCTTCTTTCAGTGCTCCAAGGAACTCTCCAAGGTCTTTCATACCTTCGTCACCAAGGTAACGGCTTCTTACAGATACTTTGCCTTCTTCTTCCTCTTTTGCACCAACAACCAGCATGTAAGGAACTCTTTCCAGACGGGCTTCGCGGATCTTGTATCCCATTTTTTCGGAACGTCCGTCTACGGAGCAGCGAATTCCCTCTTCTTTCAGCTGTGCCTCTACTTTACCGGCATAGTCATTGAATTTCTCGGAGATCGGAATGATACGAACCTGTTCCGGGCAGAGCCATGTCGGGAACATGCCTGCATATTTCTCAATAAGCCATGCAAGTGTTCTCTCATAGCATCCCATGGATGTACGGTGGATAATGTAAGGACGTTTCTTGTCTCCATTCTCATCAATGTAATACATGTCAAACTGTTCAGCAAGAAGTGCGTCCCACTGAATTGTGATCATGGTATCTTCTTTTCCGTATACGTTCTTTGCATTGATATCTACTTTCGGTCCATAGAAAGCAGCCTCTCCTACATCTTCTGTAAATGGAATGTTCAGTTCTTCCAGCATCTGACGGATATGTCCTTCTGTCTCTTCCCATACTTCCGGCTCACCGATGTATTTTTCTCTGTTGTTCGGATCCCATTTGGAAAGATGATAGGTTACATCTTCCTCAACACCCAGAACCTGCAGACAGTACTGTGCAAGTGCGATACAGTCTTTGAATTCTT
>URXG01000048.1 GCA_900551715.1 uncultured Blautia sp.
GATTTCCATTAGCATCTTTATATATTTCGCCTGTATCTGGTGCAAGTCCATTAACTGCAAAACTTACAGCTGTTGTTTCTACACCAAACATCTTGTCGATCCATGCTCCACCAGCAGTTAATGATTCCTGATACCATAATTTCAGATAATTTTCTGCTGTAGCAGAAGTCATTGAAGGATATTTCTTCTTATGCATAGTTACTAATACATCCAGAGTTGATACGGCTGTTTCCTGATCAACCTTATCCTGATATCCCATATCTTCAGCAGCGTTACTATACACTGTTATGTGTTCAGGATCCAAAATAGAAATATTCTCAGCATCTACTGCTGATGCAATAACATCTGCACTAACTACAACCTTCGCATTCTGAGCTTCAAAGTCAGCTGCCTCTGCGTCTGTAAAGAACCCTTCTGCATCATCAGCTTCCGCAGAAAAATCATCTTCTGCTGCCACCTCTTCTGCAGGTTCCGCTTCGTCTTCGACTTCCACATCAGCTACGTCGTCTGCCTCGGTTTCTACAGCAATATCTTCGATGTCAATGTCATCTGCAAAGATTACTGTTGGAGCAGCGATTGTCGTTGCTGTCATTGCAACGCCCATAAGGATACCTACCATTTTTTTCTTCATTCTACTTGTCCTCCTTTAGGATTTTTTATTTATTACAGAGCTGATGTAAGCCTCCATAATGTTCTTTTAATTATCTTTTATAAAAAATAGACTTCCAATTTATGCCTTTGGAATCTTTGAAACACTCTAAGATATCTGTATTCTGACTCAGGATCTGACCTACTCACTGCCCTTCCCAGATAATCTGCATTACCCAGTGGCTGAGCATTTATGCTCTACAGTTTTCGTACCTATTACAGCGGGGATAAAACCGTCCCGGAATCTCACCGGATGTTCCAGATGTGACTACGCCACATCTATACCTTTAATTACCTGTAATATTATAAAATTTTATATATTATTCTCTACTTTCCCATTTTAATCCTCCTATCCCCTATTTGTCAACGCAACTTTACGTCAAATCCATGTAATTTTTCACAAAATTTTCACAGGTGTTTTGTCTATATTTTTTCTTCTGTTTGCATAAAATTTGAATATTTTCCCATAGGACATCTGTCCAAAATAGTGCTATACTTGTTGTACCACTATATTACAGAAAGAAGAATTCGATTTGAAATCAACAAACAACACATCACATGCAGTTAATCCTCTGGGTTCTGCACCTGTAGGAGGACTGATCGCCAAGTTTGCCATACCAGCCATTATCAGTATGCTGGTAAACGCCCTCTACAACATCGTAGACCAGATTTTTATCGGTCAGGGCGTAGGAATGCTTGGAAATGCAGCTACCAATATTGCCTTTCCAGTTACTACTGTTTCCACTGCTGCCGCTTTGCTTCTGGGTATTGGCAGTGCTTCCAATTATAACCTGGAAATGGGTGCCGGTAATGAAAAAAAAGCCAGCGAGATCGCCGGCACAGGACTGTCTGTTCTGGTTATTTCAGGTATAACCATTGCAGCAATATCACTTATTTTTCTTCATCCACTGCTTCTCCTTTTTGGAGGAACACCGGATGTAATGCCATATGCTACCGATTATGTGGGAATCATTGCCATCGGTCTTCCCTTCTTTGTACTGTCCGTTGGCGGCAATCACATAATCCGGGCAGATCGAAGCCCTACCTATTCTATGGTCTGTACTCTTACAGGAGCCATTATCAATACCATTCTTGACCCGCTTTTTATTTTTGGATTTAAGTGGGGAATCAAAGGTGGCGCATGGGCTACTGTCACAGGCCAGATGGTATCCGCTTTACTGGTTATCATTTATTTTTCAAAATTCCGCAAAATGGAACTGAAACCTTATATGTTCCGCCCACAGCTTACATTGCTGAAAGCGATCTGTTCTCTGGGACTTGCATCCTGTATCAATCAGCTTGCCATTACTGCAGTACAGATTGTTATGAACAATGTACTCCGTCATTATGGAGCAGCTTCTGTTTATGGAAGCGACATTCCTATTGCCTGTGTAGGAATCATCTCCAAGGTCAATATGGTATTTATGTCCATCTGCATTGGTGTATCTCAGGGTTCCCAGCCTATCTGGGGATTTAATTACGGGGCGAAAAAATTCAACAGAGTTCGACAAACTTACAAGTATTCTGCAACCATCTGTACTACGGTTGCTGTAATTTTCTTCCTTTGTTTCCAGCTTTTCCCTCACCAGATCGTAGGAGCTTTCGGAAGCGGAAGCGACCTTTATTTCCAGTTTGCAGAACGATATCTAAAAATTTTTATGCTACTTACTTTTGTTAATGGTATCCAACCAATGTCATCCGGATTCTTTACTTCCATGGGTAAAGCCAGACTTGGTGTCATTGTATCCCTTACCAGACAGGTAATTTTCCTGCTGCCTCTGGTAGTGATTTTCCCACTTCTTATGGGAATTGACGGTGTTATGTATGCAGGTCCTATTGCGGATGCTGCAGCATTGGTACTGACCATCTATTTCACCAGAAGGGAACTGCTTATAATGAAACAGGATACTCCTCAATAACAACCTTTCTGTTCAGGATTCCCTGTTTCCAGATCATAAGATAGATCTTATAGGATATGGAATCCTGTGCAGTTGTAAATGGTTCTTCTCTTAAGATAACCGACTGTTGTCCTTTTTCTTTTAATTGATTTTGACGTTCTTTGACAGCATTCATAGTCTGGTGCACTTTGAGCTCTATATCCCTGCCAAAATACCGGCAGGGATATTTTTTTGAAGCTTCCTGAATCTCTCTGTCTATCAGATCTACAACCTTGCTGTGGCGGTTCCTGTGAAGCATATTTCCGATTCTTTTTGCCAGAAAAGGTATTGGGTATTTCCTATATAATTTCAGAACTACTTTCAGGAATCTGTCACCAGCTCTTTCGGTCAGTTCTTCCATCACCATCAGTGCATCTTCTGATGGTTCCCACGGATTCTCTCTTGGAACAATATATTTCGCCGGCACTGCCGGATAACAACAGTAATTTAATGGTGGAAAATCCACCAGCTGAGCCAGTTGTTTTTCTTTTTCGTTACAGGATTTTTCTCCCAGATAGTCATATTTGTCCCGGAGAATAGCAAGACGATATTCCAGTTGTCTCAAGTATTCATATTTTTTCACCCAGAAATGTGCAATGGTTCCATATTCATAGAAGTAGTTTTCCTGGATCAGATTCTCAAAAAACAGTGTCACTACTGTGTCTCCCTGATGAACGATCAGTACAAATTTCTGCCCCTGTTTTTCCAGTGTTGCTTCCAGTTCTCCATCATAATCATCCCTATATTTTCCAGTCATCCGGGCATTCTGAAACACAAGAAAACTTTCCACCGCATCGTTCATCAGATACACCAGTCTGATATCCTGCTCCGTAAAAATCAGTTCAAACTGATCCTGTTCCAGAAGCTGCGCAAGTTTCTCTAATACTTCGTTACTCATCTTTTTTCCTCAGCTTATCTGCCATTTTACATGGCTTCCTTCTTCATTTTTTGTAACCAGAAGCTGATCTTCTATTTCCTGTTTCAATTCTGTCACATGGGAAATAATGCCGATCAGTCTGGAGCCTTCTGCCATTTCCAGAAGGACTCGCACTGCCTGGTTACGGGAGTGTTCATCCAGAGAACCGAAGCCTTCATCAATGAACATCATATCCAGATTTACAGCTGCAGAACTTTCCTGGATCTGGTCTGCCATTCCCAGGGCCAGAGATAAGGCTGCCATAAAGGACTCTCCTCCTGAGAGGGTTCTCACTTCTCTTTCTTTCCCTGTTACTGTGGAATAGACCATCAGATCAAGGCCCTTGTTTCGTCCTTCTCCTGCTTTCTCCAAATCATACATCCGAAGTTCAAACTGCCCTGCGGACATTTCCTGGAATCTTCGATTGGCGGCATAGAGTACTCGTTCCAGATAGTAGCGCTGCACGTAGGTTTCCAGATCCATCCGGGCACCACTGACGTTTCCTGCTGTAAGATTATATAATGTATTCAGTCTTGTATGTTCTTCAATTATCTTCTGTCTATTTTCCCTTTTTGTACTTAAAGAATCATAAACTTCCTGATCATCTCTTAGTGCATTTCGGTATCGATCACGAACCTCCTCTGCTTCTTTCAGCTTCTGTTCAGCATTTACTACCGCCTCTCTCTGCTGTTCGCGGATTTCCTCTCTGTTATAAGAACCAGAAACCTGATCCAGCAAAGTTTCATACTCTTCTTTCCGTTTCTTCCACAGCTGCTCTTTTTCCGGGAGCTCTTTCTCATATCGTTCTTCCAGAATTTCTGCCTGCTCCCGGGCTGTTCTTGTTTTAACTGCTGCATCTGAATCTTTTTGGTACAAAACCTCCTGCTGTTTTTTATGTTCTTTCGCTTTTTGTAAAGTATCTGTTGCTTCCTTTTCTGTTGCGTATTCAGAAGACTCCCTGAAATTCCGAAGGGCAGTTTCTGCAGTGGTAAGATTTTTTACAGTTGCTGTTTCTTCTTCTCTGCATGACTCCAACTGCTTTTTCAACAGTTCTTTTTTGCTTTCAGCCTCTTTCAAATCCTTCTGGATTTTCTTTAATTCTGTATAATCTTTCTGGATTTTTTCTCTTTCTTCCAGAAGGTTTTTTTCCCATTTTTTCAGGGGGATTTTTATTTCATCCAGACTCTGGCAGTTCACTGCTTCCGGATATATTTCTGCTACAAAAAGACATAATTTATGAAATGATTTTCTCCATGTTTCCTCTTTCACCGAAAATTCCGTCTGAACAGATTTGGCTTTCTCTGCTGCCTTCTGCTGATTTTCACTGAGCTTATCCACATGGGTACTTAATTTTTCCAGTAATTCCTGAGAGATATCCACATGTCCCCCATCCTTACTGTTGATATTGGGATGAGGATGTTCCAAGGATCCACATACAGGACAGGGAATTCCCGGTTTCAGATCTCTTGCCAGGATTCCTGCCTGTGCATTGAGGAATTCCTGTCGGAGGTGCTCATATTTTTCTCTTTCTTTCTGGTACTTTTCCTGTGCATTTATATAAGCTTTTTTTGCTTCACTTCCCTGTTTTATCAATTCTTCCAGCTGGTCTTTCTGACTCTGTAATTCACCTGCCTGTTCTCCTGCTGCTTTTGCATTTCCGGCTTCTGTTTTCCAGTTTTGAATCCTGGATTCGGTGTCTGACAGTTCTTCTCTTCTCTGTCTCCAGCCTTTCTCCTGCTGTTCAAAAACCTGTAACTGTTCTTCTGCTTTTTTTCGTTTTGCTTCAGCATTTTTGCTGGCTGTTTTTCCATTATTTACTGCTTTCTGTAGTTCTTTCAGCCTTTCAAAAATTTCCAGTGCTTTCTGTACTTTCTGTTGAATACTGCTGAAGTTTTCCAGCTGCTGATCCAGCAGTTTTCTGGATTCTTTCTCTTTTGCAGCGGCTTCTTCGGATGCTGCCTGAAGACCTGGAAGTTCTTTTTTTATCTGTTCCAAATCTGCTTTCAGACTCTGAAAATTTTTCTCCGCATCTCTGAAACTTACCGCACAACTTTCTGTTTTTGTCAATATTTCTTTTCGTTTATCTCGTATCTCTCCAGCTTCCTGATAGTCTTTTTCTGCCTGCCGGTTTTTTGCTTTCAGCCAACTGCAAAACTCTCTCAGTTCTTCCAAAAACTCTCCAATCTCTGCTGTCTGCCCATCCATAAGAAGATCTTTCTGTGCCTGAAAATTTTGTGCATGTTCATACTCCGGAAGGATTCTGACTCTGGCAGCTTCCGTACGGCATTCTGTTTTAATAATGGCAATATCTTTTTCTTTGGCTTTTTTACGTTGTCCCAGTTCTTCTACAATTTTTTGATACATTTCTGTATTAAACAGCTTTCGGAAGATGACTTTTTTGTCATCAGATTTCGCCCGAAGAAGGTCCATAAATTCACCCTGGGCGATCATTGCCACCTGCATGAACTGACCCTTGGTAAGTCCTGTGATCTCCTGTAATTTACGGTCTGTTTCTTTGGAAGGATATTCTGTTCCGTCCGGCATGATCAGACTTACAGAACCTGTTGTCTCTCTTTGTCTTCCTTTACTGGTTCCTCTTGTAATGGTCTTTAAATGTCTCGGAACACGCCGGACTGTATAGATTTCTCCATTGTCTGTGAAGGTCAGTTCCACAAATGGTTCACATTCATATTCCACATACTGACTCTGAAGCACCACTCCTTCTTTTTTGTTTGAAGATGAACTGGCTTCTCCGTACAGTGCAAAAACAATGGCATCAAAGATTGTAGTTTTGCCTGCTCCGGTGTCTCCGGTGATCAGAAAAAGATTCTGATTTACTTTTTCAAAGTCGATCAACGTTTCTTTTCCATAGGAGCCGAAGGCCTGCATTTTTAGTTTTAATGGTTTCATCCTACTTCACCCCCTGCACTGTATGAAGAACATCCTTCAGAATCTCTTTTTCCTGTTCATCCAGTTCTTTTAGGAAGGAACAACAAAGTTCGTATGGATCCAGGAGAGTCTCTGACCTGATTTCTCTGGTGTAGTCTGATTTTCTCTGGTTTTCCCGTCGGATCTCCAGAAGATTGGGGAATGCCAGCCGGATTCTTTCCTGCATGTCGATCACATCCAGGTCTGCTTTATCTGTGAGGATCACTGTTACATAATCTCCACAGGCTTCTTTCAGGATCTCTTCCAGTGTCCCTTTTATTACCCTTACCTGATGAAGAGGAATAAGAGGAAGCACCCTGGCTTCTGTGCTTCCCTTCTCTCCCATTTCTACTACAATGATCCCTTTTTCCTGACCTGCTTCACTGACAGAACATGCCAGTGGTGTTCCGCAGTACCGCAGAGTCTCACTTCCCACTTTCATTGGTTTATGAATATGTCCAAGTGCTGCATAATCAAAGATTTCCAGCACCTCTGCCGACACTTCATCTATGTTTCCTACTGTCCGTATTTCCGATTCCATTCGCTCTATTTCCTCTGCTTTTTTGCCTGTGGGAAGATAGAATTGATGACTTACCAGCACATTTCTTTCCTCTGTATTTATGTTTTCTCTTTGTAGTAGTTTACGAACAGTTTCATTGTAAGACAGATTGTTTCCATTCTCATCTGTACCAACTATGTTCTTCACCATGGAAGGTTTCACAAAGGGCAGAAGACAAAAATTCACATTTCCATATTTATCCTGCAAAGTAACTTTTTCTATATATTCATCTTCTTTGCGTGGAGGCTGTCCTACCATATAGAGGTTCTGTTTGGACAATACAGAACGGAAACAGTTTACCCTGGGAGCACTGTCGTGGTTACCGCTGATCATCATGATCACGGCCTCCGGCACTGCTTCTGTAAGTTCTTTGATAAAATGGTCCAAAACCTCCACCGCCTCAGCAGAAGGGACAGCTTTGTCATAAATATCCCCTGCGATCACCACTGCATCTGGCTTTTCTTCTTCTGCGTACTCTGTGATTTCTTTCAGTATATATTCCTGATCTTCTCTCAGATCCCGGTTCATCAGTTTCAGACCGATATGCAGGTCTGACAAATGAAAAAATTTCATATGATCTGTTCCCTTCCTGGTATCGATATAGCTATTTCACTACTACTGTTACTTTTACTTTTTTGCTTCCGGATTTTACTGTAATGGTTGTTTTGCCTTTCTTGCGGGCTGTGATCACGCCTTTTGTATTTACCTGGGCAACTTTTTTGTTGGCACTCTGATAAGTGATCTTCTGCTGGGAAGTCAGAGGCTGTCTGGTTACAGATAATCTGGCTTTTTTGCCTCTTTTGAGGGTAATGGTTTTCTTTGAAACCTGGATTTTTGTTGTTTTTACAGTACCTGTCTGGACTTTAATCTTTGCGGTTGCTTTTTTGCCACTTTTCAGAGTAACTGTAAGAGTAGCTGTTCCTTTTTTACGTGCTGTGATCTTGCCTTTGGAGTTGACTGTGGCAACTTTTGTATTGCTGCTCTTCCAGGATTTTATAGAATCACCTGACGCAATACCACTGACTTTCACTGCTGCTGTAGACTGTTTTACTTTCAGTGGAATCTCCTTCATATTCAGCACCGGTTTGGAAACTGGTTTCAGTTTGGCAGGTTTCTCTATATCTTCATAAGTATTATGAATGATCTTTGTTTCTTCCGGCAGCTTTCCCTTCTTCGGAGTAACCACTTCTCCATCTGATGAGGCAAGATAATCTGCCGCTTCTGTTTCGCCCTGTTTCTGTGTCATAGTGTAACTGCATCCTGATGTGATGGGCACATTCCGGTACATTACAGACCTCTCATAGTTCCCCTCACCATATTTATATCCATAGATGGACATTGTACCGGTTCCGGTTCCTCTGCAGCGGATCTGATAAGCATCCGGTGAATAAATCCACACAAATTTGCTTGATCCATTTACTATAACAGTCACTTTATCACTGGTCGTCTCCCATTCAGAACCGTTGGTATAAGCCACCACATTTCCAGCCGGATCCAGCACTTCCACATCTACCGGACAATGAATCTCATAACTTCCATAAAGTGTCTCAGAGTCTTCAATCAGGTTTTTGTAGACTTCATATTCCTGTGGATAATCGCTCATCAGCTGCCCGATCCACTGCGTACTTACTGTGGTATAAAAGTTCTTATAGCTGGATTTCATGCTATTAATGCTGGACAATACCTGTTCTGTGTCTTTTTTCCCAAGGGCTTTTACTACTGCAGTAAGCCATGCTCCATCCACTGCTTTTACAAAGGATGCTGCTGTGGCACAATCCTGGTCCATACAACGGAATTTTAGATTGACTGCATACAGATAGGTCAACGCATTTTCTCTTGTATGGTCTTTCTGGAAAGCTGCTTTGGCATCTGCATATACCTGATTGATCATATCACTGATCTGTGACATGGCAGTCATCTTATAATATCCTTCTGCAATACTGCTGCTTCCCCAGAGAAGATCACAGATTGTTGTGGAACCTGCATAGGCAGCTTCAAAAAGAGCTGCATAAGGATTTTTCACATATACCAATGCTTTTTTCTCTTTCCAGAAAGCACCGAGGGTTCTGGAAAGTCCTTCTTTGCATACAATTTTATTAGCAATATAATTGGTGGTATCCAATGTCAGATCTGCTGCTGTTCCATTCATAATACCGGTGAATTTCAGCACTCCTGTCTGCATTGCCACCCCGCCGATATTCTTTGATTTGGCATACATTTTGTTGCAGACAGCTTTCATGGCTTCCGGAAGTCCACTAACTGTCAGGGCATTCTGTACATAATCATAATAGGATTTTACATCTTTAATATAACCGATTCCTTTGTTCAGATTACCAATTAATTTTGTGTTTTTTCCTATAAAAGAAGCTTTATATACTGCATCAGCCTCTTCACTTACCGCGCTCTTTGCCAGAAGTTCTGAGGCATCTAATGTCCCCTGTTTAAAAATATCGGCATATTTTTCTGAGAAGTTGATCTGGTACACTTTTGACATGATCTTGTCCAGCATACCGGAAATTTTTGTGGTAGAACTGACAGCACCACTATTCAACACCTTCATAAGTACACTGGTGTCTGATTCTTTCTGGAACATGGAAGAAAGAAGTCCCAAATATATATCACTTTCATTAAGGAGCTTACTGTCTGGTACTGAACTTGGGTCCTGTATTGTAGATAAAAAGTCTTTTACAAAATATCTCCATGTATTTGTTGCAAATTTCAGGTTATTTTTGTTTCCATATTTTACAAGAATGTGACTTGGAGATTCCTGGCTGAACATGGAATCCAGACTGTTGCCCAAACTGTGCTCTTTGGACAGGATATATTCTGCCTGATAGATGGCTGCATCAAAGATTCCATAATCAATGTCAAGGTCTTTGTCATTCAGTTTTCCATTATTATCTCCAACGGTAACTTCTTCTCTCCATTCAAAAGGAGTTCCTCCATAAACCACATAATCCAGTGCTGCTGCATCTGCAAATACTCCAGGCTCTATAGCCTTCAGTTTGTTTGAAAGTATCAGCATCTTAATACCGGTGCATCCAGTGAAAGAATCTTTCTGAATTATTGTCATTTCCGGCGAAAAGGAAACAGATATCATACCTTCTGCATATGCAAATGCATAAGGGGCGATCTCTTTTACTTCATCCGGCATAACGTATCCTGGATTTTCTCTGGCAGAAGGATACTGCTGGATCACGGTTCCGGCCTTGTTGTAAAGTACATGATCGACAGCCTTAAGGGATTTGTTGGCTTCGGCAACTTCAAAGGATTTCAGCTTCTTACATTTAAAAAGGCTGCGGGCATCCCAGTTTTTTATTGTAGAAGGAAGAATTATCTTTTCCAGAGTTTCATCTTCACTGAATGAATACAGTCCCAAGGCAGTGATTTTTTCCTCAACTTTTAATTCTGTGGGAAGTGCTGTTCCCTCTGTATTATGGCTATAAACCCATGGCACAATACCGCAATAATCCTTGGAACATTCTGATGCATCTGCTGTTGTAAAATCCCATACATCACCACTGCCTTTGATGGTAAGGATGGTTCCTGTCAGTTCCCAGTCTGCCTTGTCTCCACAGGCAAAATCATTATATTCCATCTTCACATCTGCTGGAATATTCACTGTCTTTGTAAGATTTTTCCATCGAAGTTCATAGGCATCGTACTGTATTTTATCCAGTGCTGTACAACCGTAAAACACATCATCAGCGATACTTCTGACACTCCTTGCAATCCACATGGAAGTAACATTTTTGCAGCCGGAAAAAGCCTTTGCTCCCAGTTTTTGTACTCCATCCACAGCCTTTATCTCTGTAAGATCCTCCCTGTAATCACACCATGGAATGTCATTTTCGTCTTTAAATTCTTTCATGTGTGTATCCCAGGCAGTAATACAAAGAGTGTCTCCGTCCAGTTCCCATAACACCTGGTCTGCCTGCCATTCAACCAATTCTGCACCATAAGGTTTTTTGTTTTTGATGATCTTTGTCCAGGTATTGTTTTTTGCCGGATAATAAACTTTTGTCTCCAGATCCAGAAATGCTTCTGTACCGATAGAAGGCAGATTACCCAGAAAACGGATATATTCCAGTCCATCACAGCCATCAAACACATTTGCTCCTGCTTTTTTCAGGGTTGCCGGAAGCGTGATCTTTGTGAGGCCTCCACATAGGGTAAATGCTTCATCTCCAATTTCACGAAGGGAAGTCCCCAGGCTGGCAGTCTCCATAGAGTTGCAGTTATCGAAGGCATTTGCTCCGATAGTCTCTACTGTTCCGGGAAGTTTCAGAGAAAGAAGCCCTTCACAGTTGTCGAAAGCATTGGCTCCAATGGATTTCAATCCTTTTCCAAAGCTTACTGTCCTGAGAACATCATCATAAATAAAGGCATCTTTCCCAATAGTTTTCACACTGTCTGCAAGATTTACACTTTCAAGCTCCGTACAGCCCCAGAATGCACCATCTGCAATATTTTCCACACCTTCCATAACCACGATGCTTCGTATGTCTGTGAGTACATCTTTCCATGGATAATTGCTGTATTCTTCCGAATTAAACTCCTCGTCGTCATCTTCATCCACGTCATCTCCGGTACTGTAATCCATGTTAGTCATGGTACCGGTGCCTTTGATGGTGAGAGTTCCTCCAACCAGTGACCAGGAAAGAGTTCCTATAGTTCCGGATGCACCAACAGTGTCGGTAAGTTCTTCTTCTGGTTCGGAAGTAAAAATATTTTCTGTATTCTCTTCTTCGGCAGTGTTTTCTTCTTCCTGAGAAGGTTCCTCGATGGGCAGCTCCTCTTCTGGAAGCTGATCCTCTTTAATACTTATTTCTTCCTGTTCTTCTGTTCCATTATTGTCATCTTTATTCTCTGCGAACTGAACTTCTTCTGAGGAAAAATCCTCTGTTTCAATGTCATATTCTGCTGCACCTACCGGTGTCAGCGTCTGCAAAGTGAGACACCCTGCCAGGAGGACTGCCATGAATTTTGCGTTCTTTTTCATATGATTCTCCTTATTCTCAAATATTCAGTTATAATACCTTTAAAATGCCGGCACAGGATGCCGGCATTTTGTAAGTATCATTTCAAATATTTTTTGCGGTTTGCCTTTGTATTGGCGTAAGTTTTGATGCGTTTTACTGCTTTTTTGCCTTTGGTATATTTTTTCAGAGTTTTGTTGAAAGTACTCTTGGAAATGGTCTTGAATTTGGCATTGTTATACTGTGTTTTAAGATTGGTAAATTTGCCAAGGAAATAGGTTGCCTTTCCCCCGGAAAGTCTGTAATAGCTCCAGGATTCTCCTCTCATAAAGGCACGTGTTGCAAGAACACCGGACTTTTTATAATAGGTAAAATCATCCCGGGCTGTAACAAGATCTACTACTTTACCATTCCGATATCCGTAGATTTTGAAATATCCTGCTGTATGATAAGACCCTGCGCTCACTGCATCTACCAGAAGTTCCGGAACAGAATCTTTATCAATGTAAACCAGAGTGAATTTGCATTTGGACACCTTTACTTTGGCACCATTCCAGTTGAGGGTAGATTTGGACAGGAACTTATTGTAAGCCTTCAGCGCCTGAGTTTTCTTTGAAGCAGCCTGAACCGGTTCTACTGAAAATGCAGGAACTGCAAGTGTTAGAACCAGGGCAAAGATCATAAAGATCGCACCCAGGCTTCTTCTGGATAAGTTTGTTTTCTTTTCCATAGCCATGCTCCTTTCGTATAAACGATATATTTGATATCAGTTTGACATATCACCTCTGAAAAATCAACACTTTAATACAAAAAAGCCGGTTTTTATGCCGGCTTTTTGTAATTATTTTTTTACTATTTCTGTCTCTTCAGGATTCTTGTCTCCAGCCAGTCCAGTACACTTTTATCTCTTCCATAAATTGTTTCATATTCTCTCGGAACCGGCACTGCCTGCGGTTTTCTTGCATAGTTCTGGATAAAGAGATATTCGGTATCTTCTGTCTCTCTGGTTGTCACGGCAACACCTTCCGGGATAAATTTCAGTGGCGGAACCATTTCTGCTTCCTCTGCAGCCCTGCCAAGGAAATCTTCATAGAAAGCAAGTTCCATATCTGCTGCCACATAATAAATATGACCTTTTCCACATGATTTGTGTGTAAGAACCGGGTACCCCTGATAAAAATCCTCGCCATAATGCATCAGCACCTCTGCACCCTGAACTTTCGCCAGTTCACAAAGATTTTTACAGCTGTAAATTCCTGTGATTCCCAGACTGTTTCCTGTTTCCGGAATACCATGATTCTCTTCCCAGTCATAGAGAGCATCAATCTCTTCTGTGCGGATTCCTGCTGCATCCATTAGCCCGTATGGGGTTCCTCCAAGGAAGCAGCGGTCTGTCTCATCTACCAGACCTGACCAGTAGGAAAGGACCAGAGTTCCGCCATTTTCTGCAAACTGACGGAGTTTTTCTTCGTATCCTTCTCTGAACATATAGGCCATAGGAGCTGTTACCAGCCGATAATCATCCAGATCATGTTCCATGGCGATAATGTCCACATTGTAGCCTTTCTCACGAAGTGCCCGGTACTGTTTCTGAACATTTTCCTGATAATGCATGTCTTCATTGCGGGGACCCTGAGTCTCTTTCACTGCCCAGTCATTCTCTCTGTCATAGAGAACTGCTGCCTGTGCTTTTGTCTGACTTCCCACAACTTCCTGGATCTGTTCCAGCGCTTCTCCCACTTCTGTTACTTCTTTAAAGACTCTGGTATCATCCCCACTGTAGTGATCGATCACTGCACCATGGAATTTTTCAGACGCACCCTGACTCTGGCGAAGCTGGAAGTATAATACACTGTCAGAACCATGAGCCACAGCCTGAAGGGAACCTGCCAGAAGCATTCCTGGTTTTTTTAACTTATTGATCGGTTTCCAGTTGGTTGCAGAAGGGCAGGATTCCATCAGAAGGAATGGTGCTTTCTTGATACTGCGCATGAGATCATGCTGCATACCTGCATCAACAGCAGTGATAAATTCTTCTTTTTTGTGCCATCCGGGATAGTTATCCCAGGATACAATATCCAGTACATCTTTGAATTTTTTGTAATCCAGTCCTTCGTAATCGTACATCAGATTTGCAGTAACAGGAAGTTCGGAACCGCCTTCCCGAATACCATCTACTTCATTTTTGATAAAGTCAATGGTCTGGTCTGTCACAAAACGTTTCCAGTCCAGTTTCAGTGCATGAAGTTCATTTTCTCCTTTTGGAGAAGGACTTTCGATCTGGTCAAAACTGTTATAAATATGGCTCCAGAATGTCGTACACCAGCGTTTGTTCAGGTTCTCAATAGTTCCGTATTTTTCTTTCAGCCATTCTCTGAATTTTGCCTGGCAAAGGGGGCAATGACATTCTCCACCGAATTCATTGGAAATATGCCAGAGAAGTACTGCCGGATGTTTGCCAAACCTTTCGGAAAGCCTTTTATCAATGGCATGTACCTTTTCTCTGTAAACCGGAGAAGTAAAGCAATGATTGTGTCTGCCTCCAAAGAAACGTCTTGTACGGTCATCATCCATACGAAGGACTTCCGGATACTTGTCTGCCATCCATTTTGGTCTTGCACCGGAAGGTGTTGCAAGGATGGTATAAATGCCTTCCTTATAAAGATTGTTAATAATTTCTTCCAGCCAGTCAAAGTTATATTTCCCTTCTTCCGGTTCCAGTACTGCCCAGGAAAAAATTCCTACAGATACTGTATTAATATGCGCTTTTTTAAAATACTCAATGTCCTGTTTCAGCACATCCGGTCTGTCCAGCCACTGTTCCGGATTATAATCTCCACCATGTAAAAAATGTCCGTACTTTATCTGTTCTGCCATTACCTGTCTCCTCTTAAAGTCCCTTAAATACAAACGAAAATTCCATTTTTTTATCTGTTTTCAGAAGATATTCTTCATGTGTGCGGGCTCCCCAGCTGTCATCTCCGCCTACACCCATCTGTTCTTTTGCCACGCGAACTACTGTATAATGAACCTCTGGAAGTTCATATGGATGCATTGCATTCTCCATTTCATGAGGTGTATATGGAAGTGCTGAAAACATCATCGGACCATTGTTTTCATCCATTTCAAAGAGCATTCCTCTGCCCTTACGGTCTGTTACTTTTGCCCAGCGAACTTCTTCTTTTGCCCCACATTCCTGAGGTACCATATATCTTGCTATGTTGTCTTTGACCATATTTTCATAAATGCCAAGTTTTGCACCTTTTTTACGATCTGCATAGGTTTCTGCGGATCCCAGACCATACCATTCTACATGGTCATAATCTGCATTGAACTTGAAGATTACACCAAATTCCGGCATGTCACCAAGTTCTTTTACAGGATCATAAGTAAGGGTTGTCTTAACTCTTCCATCACCATAAACTTCATAGGCAAGTTTACATTCTGCAAGGGGTGTTGCAGGAAGAAGGTATGTATAAGTTACTTTTACTGAATGTTCTTTTTCTTCTACTTCCGGTGTATTTCCCGGTCCATATGGACCCTGACGGAAATCTTTGTGGCTGAGATACATGCTGGCAATTTTCCACTGTCCATAGCGCATTCCCATAAGATTTCCACAGTCATTATCTGTCGGTGCACGCCAAAAATTCGGTTTTGGAATTGCTTCGATCATTTCTTTTCCGGCATATTTATAAGATACCAATCCACCATTTAGCACTGAGAAAAGCACTTCAAAGTGAGCTCCTCTCACACCAATATTATGAGTGCTGCGGATCACGGTAAGTGGATCCTGACAGATTTTCTGCTCCTCTTTTACCTTATATACATACTGTCCGAAGGCTACTTCATGCCCTGCTTTCGCCCACACTTTATCCTCTTTCAGATGGAATGAAACAGTGACTGTGTACTCTCCTGATTTCTCTTCTTTTCCAAGAGGCAATGCATAGGTTTCTTCACTTAACGGTGCTACTGCAGTTTCCATAAAAGCCTTTTTGATCACTTTTCCATCTCTGGCTACTGTTACTTTGCACTGGTAAATATCTGTATTTACAAACAGATTCTTATTGATCACTTTTACAGTATCCGCAGTTACTTCTGCAGTAATGTTCTGGTAATTAAATTTCACTTCCTGCATCTTTGGTGATGCATCTCTGTTGCCGCCATAAGCAATACCATTTCCGCTGAAATTATAGTCTGTAGGACGTTCTCCGAAGTCTCCGCCGTAAGCCTGGAATTCCCTTCCATAGCGGTCTTTTTTGTAAATAGACTGATCAATATAATCCCAGATAAATCCACCCTGATATTTAGGTTCGGTATCTGTCAGATCTGTATATTTGTGCATGGCTCCACAGGAATTTCCCATTGCATGTGTATATTCACAGCAGATAAATGGTTTGCTGTCATCCTTTGCAAGGAAATCTTTGATTGCTTCCACTGAAGGATACATCTGGCTTTCCATATCGCTGGTATCATTGTATCTGCGGTCATGGCAAAGCCCTTCATAATGAACCAGTCTTGTAGAGTCTTTTTCGTGGAAAAACTGAGACATTTCATAAATATCTTTGCCACCAAAAGATTCATTTCCGCAGGACCAGATCAGGATTGCAGGATGATTTTTATCTCTCTGATACATGGAATTGGCACGATCCAGCATCATATCCAGCCACTCCGGTTTGTCATGAGGAACTACGTAAGTATAGTCTTTTGTAAATTCTGCCACATCCCAGGATCCATGAGATTCCAGGTTTGTCTCATCGATCATATAAATGCCATATTCATCACACAGTTCATAGATCAGAGAAGCATCCGGGTAATGACAGGTTCGGATAGAGTTGATGTTGTTCTGTTTCATGATCATCAGATCTTTACGCAGTTCTGCTTCAGAAACATTTCGTCCACTGATAGAACTGAACTCATGACGGTTTACACCTTTGAATACAATACGTTTGCCATTCAGGGTCATAATACCGTCTTTCATTTCAAAACGGCGGAATCCTACTTTCTGAGGAATTACTTCCTGAAGGTTTCCTGCTTCGTCGTAAACTTCTATGGTAAGATCATAAAGCTGAGGATCTTCTGCACTCCAGAGAACTGGATTCTTTATTGTCCAGGAGTAAATTTCTTCTCCATCCAGCGGTTTTTCTTCATTGAACACTTCTGTTCCGGATTTGGTTAAAACAATTTTTGCTTTTCCTTTTCCCCATGTATTGGTTCTGATTTCCAATGCTGCTTCTGTAAGATCTTCTGTGGGAATTGCCCTGATCTGAAGATCATATACATGTACTTCCGGAACGGTGTAAAGATATACATCTCGATAAATTCCGGAAAAACGGAAGAAGTCCTGATCTTCACACCAGCTGCTGGCAGTCCATTTAAATACCTGTGCAGCCAGCTTATTTTCTCCCTCTTTTACATATTCTGTCAGTTCAAATTCTGATGGTGTAAAAGAATCTTCACTGTAACCCACAAACTGTCCGTTCAGCCACAGCACAATGCCGCTTTCTGCACCCTGGAAAGAAATAAAGAGACGTTTTCCCTGCATTGTTTCCGGTACTTCAAAGTACTTTACATAACTTGCAACCGGGTTAAAATGTTCCGGGATTTCACCTGGATGAATGTCTTCATGTCCCTCCCATGGATACTGAACATTGGCATACTGTGGTGCATCGTATCCTTCCATCTGAATATGTGCCGGAACACGAATATCATCCCAGTCTCTGCAGGAATAGTCTGTATTTTCAAAACCCTGAACAGTGCTTCCGTAGTTACGTGCATAATGGAACTTCCAGATACCGTTCAGACTGTGACGGAAGCTGGTTTCCTTTTCTGCTGCTTCCATCTCATTTCTGTAACAGATATGGTCAGAATGAGCTTCTATTCTTCCATCCTTAAAATATGTAGGATCTTTAACCATTGAATAATTAAAAGATTTCATCAAATCTTCCTCCTGTATTTTGTAAAAAAAGGATGCCGCACAGCAGCATCCTTTTAAATTAAATCTTACTTAACTGCACCGGTAATACCTTCTGCAAACTGTTTCTGTAATACGAAGAATACAACCATTGTAGGAATGGAGCAGAACAGTACGCCGCACATCAGCTCACCGTAATCTGTAACATAACCTGTGATCAGGTTGGCAATCAGCATAGGCATTGTGATGGCATTGTTATCTGTCATGATTACCTTCGGCCACAGATAGGAGTTCCATGCATTCATGAAGGTGATAACTGCAGCTGCTGCATAAGTGGATTTCATAGTAGGAATGAACATCTGGAAGAAGATTCTTACTTCACTTAATCCATCAATACGGGCTGCCTCAATAATATCAACCGGGAATGATCTGGCATTCTGACGGAACATCATGATCATAAAAGGTGTGGAAATAATCGGAAGGATAAAACCAACTGCAGTATTCAAAAGTCCTGCTTTGGAAAACATCTTGAATAACGGAACCATGGTAGCAACCTGCGGTACCATCATAGCAAGAAGCAAAACTGAGAACAGTCTGTCTTTGCCCTTGTCATGATAAACTTCAAATCCATAACCTGCAATAGAACAGATCAGCAGACAGATCACCGTTGTGAGGATCGCATAGAAAAAGGAGTTTCCAAGTGCTCTCCAGAGAGGCTGTTCAGCTGTCAGCTTGTTGAAGTTGTTCATAAAGTAAGACCCTGGCAGCAATTTACCTCTGGATACATCTGTGGAGGAGTTAGTTGCTGCTGAGATCATCCAGTATAACGGGAATACCGAAATGAATGACACGATGATCAGAAAAATATATGTAGGAATCAATCTTCTCTGAATTGCTGATTTGTTTTTCTTAGTCACGTGTATCA
>URXG01000049.1 GCA_900551715.1 uncultured Blautia sp.
GGCAAAAAACATGCCAAAACACCTCGCGGGATACTACCTTCTGAATAGTTACAATGCCACCAGCTTTTTTCTCATCTGGTTTCCTGGTAACCTCTTGCATTATTTTCCCATAGCGTTATAATCTAATTTAGTATGATCTTACCTTCCGCTGACAAGATCACTTTCATAAAAGCATAGAGTAATCCAGTCAGCTGTCGGTATAAAATGGAGGAAATCATGAATATAAAAGAAAAAATTCACGCATTATCAGAAGAAATGATCGCCAACATCGGCAGACTGGTTGCCATTGATTCACAGCTTGGCACACCAGAGGAAGGAAGACCTTTTGGTCAGGGACCTGCCATGGTTCTTGAGGAAGCACTTAAGATTGCTGATGAACTGGGATTCAAAACCGTAAACCTGGACAACTACTGCGGCTATGCAGAAATCGGCGAAGGAGATGATATCATCGGTATTGCCGGACATCTGGATATTGTTCCTGCCGGCGGTGGCTGGACTCATGACCCATTTAAACTTACCAGAGAAGGTGACTATGTATACGGACGTGGAACCACAGATGACAAAGGTCCTGTTATGGAAGCACTTTATGCCATGAAACTTCTTCGGGATTCCGGAGTGAAACTTAACAAAAGAATCCGTCTTATTATGGGTTGCAATGAGGAAACAGGTTCCAAATGTATGGAACACTATAATAAAGTTGCGGAAGAATTATCCTGTGGTTTTACACCAGATGCCAGCTTTCCATGTATTCATGGCGAAAAGGGCATGTTTTCCATGATGGCTCATTCCAAAAACACCAGAATTATTTCCATGAATGGTGGATTTGTTTCCAATGCAGTCTGCGATTCCTGCACTACTGTAATTCCTTCTGAAGATGGTCTGAAGGAAAAACTGGATGCTGCACTGTCTGCGTCTGGTCTTCAGGAATACAAATTAACGGAAGAAAATGGTCAGCTTACGATTTATGCCAAAGGTGTTCCTGCTCATGCCAGCACACCAACACTGGGCGTCAATGCAGCGGGAGTCACTTTTGAATGTCTGGAAAAGGCCGGTTTTGAAGATGATTTTGTAAAATTCTATAACAGTCATCTGGGAACAGCCTGCGATGGTTCCGGAATTGGACTGAAATGTGAAGATGCCTATGGAAATCTGACTTTCTGTAATGGAATCGTCAAAACAGAAAACGGTGAAATCACCTGCACCATTGACATAAGATTCCCTGTAACCTTAAAAACAGACGATATCCGCAAAATGTGTGAAAGTAAACTGGAAGACGAAAACGGACGCATTGAACTTCTTGGCGGCGAAAATCCATTATTCTTCCCAAGAGAATCTGCACTGGTAACCGCTTTATACAAAGCTTATACAGATGTAACAGGTGATACAGAGAACCAGCCTCTGGTAATCGGTGGTGGAACTTATGCAAAATCTCTGAAAAATATTATTGCATTCGGTCCTGAAAAACCAGGTATTGATTATCGTATCCATGGTGCTGATGAATTTATGCTTGTATCCGGTATGGAAGAAGATGTCTATCTGTATATGGAAGCGATCAAAAATCTTCTTGCAATCTGATTTTATGATACCAGAGCTCCATATGAGCTTATAAAAGACCTTTGAGAGGATAACAAATGGTTCTGGCAAAATCTGACAGAGTTGTAAAAAAATTAATTAATGCTAACATTACGATTTCCACAATGGAAAGCTGCACCTCCGGTCTGATCGCATCTATGATCACAGATACGGAAGGTGCGTCTGCCATCTTCCCGGGAGGATATGTCACTTACCTCAATGAAACCAAAGTTCTTGTTGGTGTGAACGAAGAAGTGATTCGCCAATATGGTGTCTATTCCAGGGAATGTGCACAAGCAATGGCAGAAACTGTTCAAAAAAACCTGCATACTGACATAGGGATCGGAATCACCGGTACCACTGGAAATCTCGATCCCAACAACGCTGACAGTATACAGGGCAAAGTTTTTTTCTGCATTATCATACAGGATAATGTAAAAATCTTCGAATATGATGCTGATGTTTCCGGAATGTCCCGACATCAGATCAAGCAACTTTATGCTGACAAAGTATTTGAAGAACTTTATAAACTTTTGGCGTAATATCTATATATTGATCCATTTAAGTCAAGTCAAATATATATGGTATACAATTGCATCAATGCAAATTAAAACAGCAGGTATAAATTTCACTTTTCTACATACAGTAATAATATATTTCATGTAAACAATACTATATTACATGGAGGTCTGTTTATGAAAAGTAAAAAAATACCTGCTGTTTCTTCTCCTTCTGATCAGGAGATCATTGATCTTTATGATTATTTATCTAACGCAGCATCTGCTCATGACTGCACCGGTCTGATTCCATCCGGTCCTGTAGATGAAGAACAGTTGGAGTCTTATGAAGATGTTTATCATTTCCAGCCACCAAAAATGTCACCTGGTAAATGACTCGCCTTTCTACTTGCCAAGACTACAGTCTGCATATTGGTTATTGTGCGTCTGACAATGGACTGAATGACAGTTTCATATATTTATATTTACTTTTGATTGAATCTGCCGCGCCTTCGGAAATTGGTTCAAGTGAGTCCTCACCATTATCAAGAGTACCATAAAACCATGGATTCTGTGGGTCTAATTCTCCATCATTCACAATGCCATCCTGCAGGTTGAGCTTACCTGATTTATACTCGTAATAATAATTCACAGATAAAAAAGCACTGCTTGACCCCTCATTGGCAATGGTATTATCTTCGCAAAGGTAATATCTGTCACGTTCTCCACTGGTAGCAACAAGCTCTGCTTTTCCATCAGTCAGAGTATACATGTCAAAAAACATTCCCTCGTATCCTTCATCTTCTGTTGTCCCAATAAACAGTTCGTCTGTTCCATCGCTATCTACATCCAGAAGACAATATCCCAGTTTGTTGATATCAGAATAGTATCCTGCCAGATAACAGAGATTATTTTCCTGAAATTGACTGATATCCCAGCCGGCAGAAGCACCTTCATAATACTTTTGCACAATTTCATTGTACTGTGGATAATCTGCAAGAGTTTTGGTTTCAGCTCCATAAACTGTGCTGAGTCCTCCTGTGGCAAACAGCATGGCTGCTGCCAAAATTCCGGTGAGTAGAGTTTTCTTTTTCATTTGTGTATTGGCTCCTTTTATGTTAATTAATTCCAGTAAACTATATAATAATTTCTCATATATTTATTATAAGTTTTATTGTAAGCAGAAGTACTTACTTTTTTTCCACTTATGTAATATCCTGACTTTCCAAATTTGTTATTACGAGTTTCAACGGTACAGATCTTACTGGCTTTTGTTCCTCTGACTCTGTAGATAACTTCCCTACCACCACCAGTACTGGCACTTGGTAATATAACTGTATGGCAACGTTTGGAATACTTCATTGGCATGTTATATCCTTTTCCAAAACCACTGGATTTCAGACGTACTGATTTTTTCGTTCTGGTATTGTAAGAACGAATTTCGTTATACCAGCCTGTGGTATTATGGAAGAGCAGTTCCGGAACTCCGTTCCCATCAATATCTACAATCAGATAACTTCCACATTTTCCTCTCATATACCGCTTATAACTTGCTACAGCAGCGTTATATTTTGAAGATGCAGCCATTACAGGTGCTGTCATTCCCATGCACATTACTATTGCCAGTAAAACACAACTTAATCTTTTTATTTTCTTTCCCATTCTTTCTTCCTCCTTTGGATTAATATAATGATTATCTGATACCAAATATACACCTCTCTCTTTGCATATTTGTTCTTTTTGTAATCAAATAACTCATTTATTTCTATAATCTGCAAATACGGCTTATGAAAATTATACTACGTTCCTGTCCTATTGAACAATTTATTTTTATGCTAATCTATTTTTTTCCTATCTTTTCCAGTTTTTCCATTATTTTACAAGTTTAACTTGTATAAATTATACTATTATCTTCTATTTCAAACAAGTACAACTTGTATAATATGCTAAAGGAGATTTTACATGAACCGAATTAAGAAATTACGAAAAGAGAAGAAGATTACACAGATCCGTCTGAGTATCGAACTGGAAGTTTCTCAGGAAACCATCAGTGCTTATGAAAAAGGAAAATATTATCCAAGTGCTGCTATGCTTATCAAGCTCCGGGATATTTTTGGTGTGTCCATTGACTATATTCTTGGACTGTCAGATACCAAGTTTGATCCACTTTCAGAAACTAATCTGACAGAAGATGAAACCTACATCCTTAACCTTTGCAGAAAAATGGATGATTCCGATCGAAAACGAACTATCTCTTACATAGAAGGATTTTGTGACGCTCTGCAAAAACAGTAAAAAACGGAGATACCGAAGCTGGTATTTCCGTTTTTTCTTTAGAAGTTCTAAGACAGAAATATCCATTGATATTCCATCTCTTTTTGCGACTCTTTATTTACAATTTTCTTTTAATCTTCGTAATTCTCGTTCAAGAGACTCTATCTTTTGTATTTTACTACTTAACAAAATATCCTTTTGTTTTAATTGTTGCTTTTGGATGCTTATTTCCTGCTTTTGGCTGTCTATCTCCTCTTGCATCTGATCTACCATATATTTCACTGTGTTTCGGTCCATGATCCGCAGCTCTTCTGAAAATATTCCCATAAGTGCCTCCACATTCCGGCATATCTTATATGCCTGCTGATACATGACTTTGAATTCCGGATACTCTGTAATCAACCGGATAATCATATCCGGATCGTCCATGCTAAGGAATGCAAGCCATGCGTCCAATTTGTTCTTTATACTTTTATTTTGCACATTACCTCGGAATAAGTCAAGAGGGATGAACACATATTTTTGTAAAAGATTCATTTTCAATCCAGTGTCTGACTGTTGCTGAAAATTATGTTTATAGACTTCCTGAAAATCATGGAAGTCTCCGGTGCTTTTGTCTATGAGAACTATGGTACAAAGCATCCCGTTTCCAGCTCTGCGATATTACCGGTAGAAGGCATAAGTACTGTAGTAAGAGTTGCAGCCTCATTCAACGCATCCTTCTCTATAAGTGTGGTAGAAGCAGGCAGTGCCAGAGTTGTTCTTTCTGTATCCAGAACCTTGCAGACTTTCCCCTCATTGCTGATGATAGCATCATTTTCTACTGTATAGGTAATATCAGGTGCGCCTGCTGCTACAGAATTTCCTTTGCCCTCTGACAGTGTTTTATAATTCTTTTTGATAAAACTGATCAGCAGATCATCTTCCACAACCGTCTTACAGTTATTAAAATTTTTATAGGCAACCTCCGGCAATTCATTCAGAATCTTTGCCTTCAATGTCAGTTCTCTCAGCTGATTATTCTCAGTAACATTTACGGCACTTATGGTCTCCGGAAGAGTCAGTTCTGTCATTTTGTACGGAACTGCCAGATATTCCGTCTGTTTCTTGTTGGTAAGGATTCCATCTTCTGTAACCCCATAATTCGGATTATCACTGCTGACCTGATACGCCATATTTACCAAAAGTCCGTTCCCGGAAGTATCAATATAATATACGGTATCCGGGATTTCCAGATAATCTATATCCAGATCTGCTCCATCATCAATATCAACGGCCTGTATGTATTTCGGCACTGTTAATTTACGGTAGCTTGTTCTTTCTTTTCCGCATCTTATATAAGTTTCTGCTTTCTGGGAAAAACTGGTCAATGTCTGAAGATATACCAGATTGTTGTATTCCACATCATCTACTTCACATGTATCAGACATCCAGTGAGCAGTCAGCTTTACGGTATATCCTGAAGCAAGGGGAACCATATCTGCCGGCCCCAGAATGTGACGTCCTGCAGTAGCAGCATAAAATCCCGGAACAAGTTTACCATTTTCTTCCCATCCTGGGAAAAGCTGAGTCAGTTTTTTCTCACCCAGATAATCATACTGTAAACGGAAAAGATTCACAAAGTAGCCTTTTTTCGGATACTGATTGCTGATATTCATAATATTCTTTTTGGTTACAGACTGCCCTTCATATAATCTGGTGGCCTCCGCATCACTTGACTGGTAAATGACAACACTTTTATTGTCGCCGTTTACAGTATTTTCCTTGGGGACTACACCCTCTTCATATATTTTGTGTCAAAAAATCATGTCGTGTTTTTATTTCATGAAAATGTCTTTGTTAATTTGTGATTATGGAGTATAATATTTTCAATTATACAACAAATGAGGTAATACGATTATGAAATTAAATCCATTATGCATGTGCTGTGCAGCAAACAAACAGGAAAAAAAGATCCGTAAATTCCCTGATATGGCTCGTAAAACAGAATACATGCAAAAAGTTATGACACTTCTTGGCAATCCCGGCGAAAATGCCTGTACCCCCAGCCTTTCTGCTGATCTCCGAAAACTTTACAGGGAATTCTGGGGCGAACCGGCTGAAGATTATACTGCTGAAAAGAAAGAATTTAATTCTCTGATGCTGGGTCTGGAATCCAATATTGAAAAAAATATCCGTTTTTCAGATGATGCCCTGAAGACAGCGCTTCTTTATTCCCGCATCGGCAATTATATTGATTTTGCCGCACTGTCCAAAGTGGAGCGCAATACCATTCTCAACCTGATCCACAGAGAAAACAAAGATCCTCTGGATCCTGTGGAATATGGGTATCTGAAGGAAGACCTTTCCCAGGCTGCCAGACTGGTGTATATCACCGATAACTGCGGTGAGATCGTTCTGGACAAACTGGTGATCAAAGTGCTGAAAAGCTATTATCCGGATCTGGATATTACAGTGATCGTAAGAGGTTTTCCTGTTGTAAACGATGCCACTATGGAAGATGCACTGGAAACAGGGCTTGCTGATCTTGTTACTGTCATTGGCAATGGCAGCGATGCTCCCGGAACCTGGCTCCCGGGTATTTCAAAAGAGGCAAGAAAATGCATTGAAGAAGCAGATGTAGTTATTGCCAAAGGCCAGGGGAACTTTGAATCCCTTCATGAATGTGGACTGAATATTTATTATCTTTTTCTTTGCAAATGCGACTGGTTCCAGCAGCGTTTTCATGCCAAACCTCTTCAGGGAATGTTCCTGAATGAACGACGTATCATAACAGATTAACCATATCTCTGTACAGTTTTCGTCAGAATGACCAACTCTCCCCGTCGATTCGTCAATCTGTCAAGAAAACTCTGAAATGTTTGTTGGATTCAGCTATGGCAACCTGTCCAGTTTTTCGTTATACTGACATCAGTTCAAAATAAGAGCGAAAGCTTATTAATGAAAACAACGAAATAATATTGGAGGGCAAGCTAATGGCAAGTTTATCTTTACAGCACATTAATAAAACATATCCTAACGGTTTTGAAGCCGTTAAAGATTTTAACCTTGAGATCGCAGATAAAGAATTCATCATCTTTGTAGGACCTTCAGGATGTGGTAAATCTACTACTCTTCGTATGGTAGCCGGACTGGAAGAGATTTCCAGCGGTACCTTAAAGATCGGCGACAAAGTTATGAACGATGTAGAGCCAAAAGATCGTGATATCGCAATGGTATTCCAGAACTACGCTCTGTATCCTCACATGACCGTTTATGATAACATGGCATTTGGTCTGAAACTTCGTAAAGTTCCGAAAGATGAAATCGACAAGGCAGTTCGTGAAGCAGCAAGAATCCTTGACCTTGAGAAACTTCTTGACCGTAAACCGAAAGCTCTTTCCGGTGGACAGAGACAGCGTGTTGCCATGGGTCGTGCTATCGTTCGTAATCCTAAAGTATTCCTTATGGATGAACCTCTTTCCAACCTGGATGCAAAACTTCGTGTACAGATGCGTATTGAGATTTCCAAGATTCATCAGAGACTGGGTGCTACTATCATCTATGTAACACATGACCAGACAGAGGCTATGACTCTTGGTACTAGAATCGTTGTTATGAAAGACGGTGTTGTTCAGCAGGTTGATACACCTCAGAACCTGTACAACAAACCAGGCAACCTGTTCGTTGCAGGATTCATGGGATCTCCGCAGATGAACTTCCTTGATGTTGAGATCAAAGAAAAGGGTTCTGACGTAGTTGCCAAACTTGGTGAATATGAACTGGTTATCCCGGCAGCCAAAGCAAAAGCTCTGAAAGATGGCGGTTATGTAGGTAAAACAGTTGTTATGGGTATCCGTCCGGAAGATGTTGCAGATACACCGAATGGCTCCATGTCTTCTGTAGTTAAGGTTTATGAACTTCTTGGTGCTGAAGTATTCCTGTACTTCGATGCAAACGGAACTCAGATCACAGCCCGTGTTGATCCTCGTACCAACGCTAAAACCGGCGATCCGGTAAAATTTGATTTCGATATGGACAAAACTCATTTCTTCGACAAAGAAACTGAGCTGGTTATCACAAACTAAATTTAAACAGTGTTGCCCGGGGAGTTTTCCCCGGGTTCTTTTTTTAGAAAGGAACTACTATGTCTTTACAGCAAAATCTTCAGAAATGCCTGGAAACCTGGAAAAATATCAGCCATCTGGATTTCTGTCTTCTCACAGAAAACAATGATGTTTATGTTACAACAGGTAGAAAACGTCTTCCTGCCAGAGACAGACTGGCAGAATTCAGAGAAGGCTCTGCCCTCTGTATTGCCAGCAGTTCTCTCTGTATGTACAAGATTATGAACAGAGGCGACTGTGTTTATCTTCTTCTTGTGTGGGGAAATGGAGACAGCCTGGCTACTATCGGTGAGCTTGCAGTATGTCAGATTCAGAGCCTGATGGAAGCATACGCAGAAAAAAATGACAAAAATTCTTTTATGCAGAACCTTCTTCTTGGCACTTACACAGAGATTGATGCTTTTAACCGGGCAAAAAAACTGCATATATCGCCTTCTGCCAGTCGTGCTGTTTTTGTAGTGGAAACCAGACAGCCAAAAAATGAGCATGCACTGGCTACCATCCGTAATATTTTTTCTGCCAGAACCAGAGATTTTATCACTGCCCTGGATGACAGCAGTATTATTGTGATCAGGGAGCTGTCTTCCACAGAATCTTATGATGATCTTGAGGACATCGCTTTTATGCTGGTGGATATGCTTGGTGCAGAAGCCATGACTCAGGCATGGGTTTCCTACAGTAATGTGGCTGAGGATCTGAAACAGCTGGCCAATGCCTACAAAGAGGCACGTACTGCACTTGAGATCGGTAAGACTTTTTATGCGGAACGAAATGTATTCGGATATCGGAGACTTGGTATCGGACGACTGATCTATCAGCTTCCGGTTTCTGTATGTGAAATGTTTATTCAGGAGATTTTTGGAGAGGAAAGTCTGGATTCTATTGATGGGGAAACTCTAGCGATCATCCGTACTTTCTTTGAGAATAATCTGAATCTTTCGGAAACATCCCGGCAGCTTTATGTTCACCGGAATACACTTGTATATCGATTTGAGAAGATCCAAAAGAAGTTTGGGCTGGATCTGAGAACCTTTGAAGATGCCATGACCTTTAAACTGGCTATGTTGGTGGCCGGGTATGTAACCTATACGAAGCGCCCATAAGGGCGCTGCAAACGTTTCTTATACGTGGGCCCATAAATTTACTTCAGGAGCATCAGATGCTGTGGTGGTAAATAAAGATACTGTGGCAGATCGTCTATCGGTTTCTCCTGAAAATCATGCTTCGGTCTCATCCACCACAGAACCGAATCCTCACTCATATTCGGGGATTTCACCAGGTACTGATGTTCAAACGTCGTCTCCACATATTCCGCTGCCTCAAAAACCACGCAGTTCTCCCCGGCTTCCTGTGCCGGCTGCATCCAGTGGCCTCGAATTGCGATGTGTGTCATATCGTCTTCCACCTTGTGGCTGGTACGAAGTGTTACTCCCCAGTCCACTGCAAAAACCTGATAATCTCCCACTTTTTTTATTCTGGAACTGTTTTTACATCCAGTCAGACGGGCTGCTTCTACAAGTCTGGGCTGTTCAAACAACTGTCTTGTATTTCCAAATGTCAGAGTCCTTCCTTCCTGAAGGAGCATCAGCTCATTGCAGAAACGAAAAGCTTCATCCCTGCTGTGTGTAACCATCAGCATATCACCCTGATACTGATTTAAAAATTCCTTCATATCCTTCTGAAGGACATCTTTCAGATATCCGTCCAGTGCAGAAAAAGGCTCGTCCAGCAAAATTGCTTCCGGATCACCGATCATCATTCTTGCCAGTGCAACCCTCTGCTGCTGTCCGCCGGAAAGCTGTGAGGGAAGTCTGTTTTCCAGGCCTTCCAGATGATATCTCTCTATAAAGTCTTCAATTCTTTTTTCTTTTTCCGCTTTTTCTCCACGATAACCACAGCCAATATTCTCTCTTACCGACATAGTCGGAAAAAGAGCATAGTTCTGAAAAAGATACCCGATTCTTCTTTCCTGAGGTTTGAGATTAATCTTCTGAGCAGAATCAAAAACTGTTCTTCCATTAATTACGATTTTTCCTCTGTCCGGCTTTTCAATTCCGGCAATACAGCGAAGCGTCATACTCTTTCCGCTTCCTGATGCCCCCAGAATGCCTGTTGCTGAAGTACTGCTGCTGAAAGCAGTTTTTAAATGAAAACCTTTGAAAATTTTTTCTATGTCTACTGTTATTGCCATCAGATCCACCTTCTGCTCTTCATTCCCCTGCCGGAGACAATATTGATAAGTGCTACGATCAGAAAAGAGATCAACACGATCACCACTACCCAGAAACCGGCTATGTCATAGTTGCCTGCTGCTGTTTCTGCTGCAATCGCTACGGATACCGTTCTTGTTTTGCCAAGGATGTTGCCTGCAAGCATGGAAGTAGCACCGTATTCTCCAATCGCCCTTGCAAAAGCCAAAACTGTACCGGAAGCAATTCCCGGCCCTGCTGCCGGTACAATTACCTTCCAGAAGATCTTCCAGTCACTCATTCCCAGAGTCTGTCCGGCATAGATCAGATTTACATCCACCTGTTCAAAAGCAGCCCTGGCATTCCTGTACATAAGAGGGAATGCGATTACTGCTGCTGCGATCACACAGCCTTTCCAGGTCTGTACTACTTTAAAATCAAAATTTTCCAAAAGGAAACTTCCAAAAGGTCTTCTGAGGCTGAATATCAATAACAGAAAAAAACCGGCCACTGTGGGAGGCAGTACCAGAGGCATCGTAAGGATGCCATCCAGTAATGCTCTTGAAACCGGCTTTAACTTCATGATTTTTCTGGCACAGAAGATTCCCAGGAAAAAAGCGATCGTAGTTGCTACCACTCCTGTTTTAAGCGATATCCAAAGAGGGATCCAGTTGATTCCCTGCAAAAACTCACTCATTCACTTCTCCTTATTGATCTGAGATTATTCTGCTTCTTCTGTTGCTTCTGGTGTTTCCGTTGTTTCTTCTACTTCTGTCTCCTCACTGTCAGCTGCATCGTTGGCAGTTTCTATAGGTGCAAAACCGTATTTCTCAAATACTTCCATGGAATCATCTGTCTGAAGATATTCAAGAAATGCTTCTGCGGCCGCTTTCTCTGAATCAGATGCTTCTGAATCTACGGTAAGTCCTACCGGATAATATACAGGTGTTTTCAGAGCGTCAGCCGGAGCTTCTGCAATGATCTCAACGTCATCAGCTACGGAAGCTGCATCTGTAGCGTACACGACACCAACTTCGTTACTTCCTTCTTTAACCGCTGCGAGAACTTCTGTTACGTTCTTGCCTTCGTTGATCTCCATCTCGTTTACTTTGTCGATGATTCCCATGTTTGTGAAGATTTCACGGGCATACTGTCCTACAGGAACGTCTTCGCCTGCAAGTGCGATGTTTGCAGCATCTGTGATATTCTCAAATCCTGTAACCTTTGTTTCTCCACCCTTCGGTTTGATCAGCACTACTTTGTTTTCAAGAAGATCTACCACTGTGTCCTTTTCAGCAAGTTTTTCATCAACCAGAGCATTCATCTGCTTGTCAGCCGCTGAAAAGAAAATATCACATCTTGCACCTTCTTCAATCTGTGTCTGCAGTGTACCTGAACTGTCTGCGTTGTAAATAACATTAACATCTGGATATTCTTTATTAAAATCAGTCTGAAGTTCTTCCATTGCATTACTTAAGCTTGCTGCGATAAATACATACAGATCACCGCTTGCATCCTCAGATGCTGCCTGAACATTTCCTGCTGTAAGGCCAGCTGCCAAAGCTCCTGCCAACATAACTCTTGCTAATCTTTTCTTCATATTAGTTCTCTCCGTTATTTTTTTAAATACAATTCGATATAATTTTACACCTGTTCGCATTTCAAGTCAATTCAATATCGTATAAAACTCATAATTATTTTCAAAAAATTGCAAAATATTCATCATATTCTGTATAAAATACAAAAAGGGACATACCTGCCTGTATGTCCCCGGGATTACTGTTATATCAGATGTAAGATGACGCGCATCTCGCAGCAAGAATGCAGAGGCATTCTTGAATCTTGTTCTGATAGTTACAAAACATCTTAATTATGATATCTTAGTTCCAGTCTGTATCGTATCCGTCATCACCACTGTCGTCAACATATCCGCTGTCATCATAACTTCCGTCGTCACTTCCGTCATCATAGCTTCCATCATCATAACTTCCGTCATCATAGCTTCCATCATCATAGTTTCCATCATCATAGCTTCCATCATAGCTTCCATCATCACTGCCATCATCACTGCTGTCATCGTAGCTTCCATCATCACTTCCATCATCACTGCTGTCGTCATAGCCGGAGTCATCATAACTGCTGTCATCGTAACTGGAATCATCGCTGCTTTCGTCATCAGAAGAAGAGGTCTGCTGTGAATTATCTCTTGTATCTTTTTCTTTCTTTTCTGACAGACTCATATAACGAAGATATGCTGTTTCTGAATCTGTATCCATAGTAAGAGAAGCTTTTTCCATATCTCCCAGATCAATGCTGTAGATCTCATATGTATTACCGTCTGATGTAACGATCTTCATATCATAAAGTTCTGTGGATGTGGAAGATGTATCTTCTGTGGAATCCTCAGATGTATCTTCACTGTCTGTACTCTCAGTGGAAGGAGTATAGTACATCTGTACCTGCTCTGCTCCCTTTACGGAGGACTCGGAAGGAATCAGGTTCTTGCCCCAGTCTTCCCCACCGGAAGTCATCAGATAAATCTCTCTCAGATCTGAAGACAGGCTGTTGGTCAGATAAACAAACTTCGCATCTGTAGTCTTGACACCGATCACCTTCGGTGCAGGTGTAGATGTAGGTACCGGTGTTACAGTTACCGGAACTGCTGTAGGTGCTGCTGTTGCTTCAGGTGTAGGAGTTGCCTCCACTACAGAATCCTGTTTTTTACCGCAACCAGCCATTGTCAGAACCATGGAGATTCCGAGAACTGCTGCAAGATATTTATATTTTTTCATAATATTGTCTTCCTTTCTGTGGCGCATTGCCAGATAATAACGTTACATTCCATATTGTATACCCGTAATATATTTTTAGGCTATTATCCCATGGTTTGCCCGAATTGTCAAATCACATTATTATAACCTGTTATCCCCTGTTACCTAAGCAAGAAAGGTTTTGCCTGCAAAGTAGACCAATACCAGGATACCAAGGATGATCCTGTACCATCCAAAAGCCTTGAAATCATGTTTTTTGATGTAACCCATCAGAAATTTGATTGCCAGAATCGATACTACAAACGCCACTGCAACTCCTGTGATCAGAATCATGATCTCAGCACCTGAAAAAGCAAAGCCGAATTTTACCAGCTTCAGAAGGCTGGCACCGAACATTACCGGAATTGCCAGGAAAAATGTAAATTCTGCTGCTACCGTTCTGGATGTTCCTACAAGGATTCCTCCGATAATAGTAGATCCGGAACGAGATGTTCCTGGAACTACTGACAGAACCTGAAAGATACCAATCAGAAATGCAGTCTTAAAACTCAGATTCTCCAGAGAAGTGCAGGTTGGTTTTCTTCTTCTGTTGTAATCTTCTACAACGATAAAGATTACACCGTAAACGATCAGCGCAATGGCAACTACCACATAATTATTAAATTTTTCTTCGATCACATCATTAAAAGGCAATGCGATCACAATGGTAGGGATACATGCCACCAGGATTTTGAACCAGAGAATCCATTTGTCTTTGTCGCAGAAGCGTTCTACAAATGTAAGAATTCCTCTTGTAAAAGCAGGTTTCCCGGCAAGGGCTCTCTTCTGGCTGGCAGAAAGAGAACGGATGTAGAAGGGCCATAATTTACCCCAGTACAGAACTACTACTGCAAGTATGGCTCCCAGCTGGATCACTACAAGAAAAAACTCCTTAAATTCCGGTGTCATATTCAGTTTGATAAATTCATCTACCAGGATCATGTGCCCGGTACTGCTGATAGGCAGCCATTCTGTAATTCCTTCAACAATACCCAGAATCACAGCTTTTATAAACTCTAAAATGCTCATGTCTGTTTCCTTTCTTTTTTATATTTATGCCGTTCATATACTGGCACAACTATTTTTATGCGGGATATTTTACGGATACCCCTTTTTCGCTTTCTAAGTATAGTATAGTTTTTTTCATTCGTAAACCACCATAGAGGTTTTATTTAAAAAACCGGAGAAACTGATCTGATTCTGTCAGTCTCTCCGGTAATAGATGATCTTTTATTATCTGTTGTCGATGGTTGCAATATCGATCAGTGTCAGATTATGCAGGTCTGTGTTTTCCAGACTGGTAACAAGAGCTTCTGCAGTATCCAGACTGGTAAGAACATTTACACCTGTTTCGATGGCATTTCGACGAATCACGAAACCGTCTTTCTGATGCTCTACACCCTGAGGCGGAGTATCAATAACAACATCGATCTTGTGTCCCAGAATCAGGTCCATAAGGTTCGGTGCAGGCTGTTCCAGTTTGTTGGTACGGATAGCCTTGATTCCGTTGTCTTTCAGCACTTTGGCTGTTCCTCTGGTTGCATAGATACGATATCCAAGTGCTTCAAATCTTCTTGCGATCGGTACTACTTCTTCATGATCTTCATCTTTTACAGTGATGATCATGTTTTTGTATTTAGGAAGTTTGATTCCGGCTCCCAGGAATGCCTTGTACAGAGCTTCGTTAAAGGTTTCTGCAATACCAAGACATTCACCTGTAGATTTCATTTCAGGCCCAAGACTGATGTCAGCACCTCTGATCTTTTCAAAGGAGAATACCGGCATCTTGATAGCGATATGTTTTGCCTCCGGCTGAAGTCCTGGTTCATATCCCATATCTTTCAGCTTGTATCCCAGAATTACCTTGGTTGCCAGCGGCACGATCGGAATTCCTGTTACTTTGCTGATGTATGGTACGGTACGGCTGGAACGCGGATTTACTTCGATTACATAAACTTCTTCTCCACATACGATAAACTGAATATTGATCATACCGATTACGTGAAGAGCCTTTGCGAGACGGCGTGTGTACTCGGCAATAGTTTCTTTTGCAGTCTGGCTGATTGTCTGTGCCGGATATACAGAAATACTGTCTCCGGAGTGGATACCTGCACGTTCGATATGCTCCATAATACCAGGAATCAGGATTTCTTCTCCGTCGCAGACTGCATCTACTTCGATTTCTTTACCCATCAGGTATTTATCTACAAGGATCGGATGCTCCTGTGCGATCTGGTTGATGATTCCGATATATTCTTCTACGTCCTCATCACTGACTGCAATACGCATACCCTGACCACCAAGTACATAAGAAGGACGTACCAAAACCGGATATCCCAGTTCATTGGCAGCTTTTTTGGCTTCCTCTGCTGTAAATACAGTCTGTCCCTTAGGACGCGGAATCTGGCACTGTTCCAGAATCTCATCAAAGAGTTCTCTGTCCTCTGCTGCATCTACATTCTCTGCTGATGTACCAAGGATCTTTACCCCCATCTTCATAAGTGCTTCGGTAAGTTTGATAGCAGTCTGTCCACCAAACTGTACTACTGCTCCGTCTGGTTTCTCGATGTTTACGATATTCTCTACGTCTTCTGGTGTCAGAGGCTCAAAATACAGCTTGTCAGCAATATCAAAGTCAGTACTTACTGTCTCAGGGTTGTTGTTAATGATGATGGTCTCATAACCTTCTTTTTTGAATGCCCATGTACAGTGTACAGAACAGAAATCAAACTCGATACCCTGTCCAATACGGATCGGTCCGGAACCAAGTACCAGAACTTTCTTTTTATCTGATGTGGCAACTGCCTCGTTTTCTGTCTCCGGTCCACCATATACAGAATAGTAATATGGTGTTGCTGCCGCAAATTCTGCTGCACAGGTATCAACCATCTTGTAAGCTGCTCTGATATTATAGCCTTCACGAAGAGCTTTGATCTCTGCTTCAGTTCTGCCACAGAGGTCTGCGATCACGTAATCCGGGAATTCCAGACGTTTTGCTTCCAGAAGAAGTTCTCCTGTAAGAGGCTGTGTCTTCAGAGCCTGCTCCATCTCTACCAGAATTGCCAGTTTGTCAATAAACCAGCGGTCAATCTTGGTGATACGGTGAATATATTCTTTTGAAATGTCCCGACGGATAGCTTCTGCGATTTTCCAGATACGCCGGTCATCTACAACAGAAAGCTCCCGGATCAGCTGATCTTCATCCAGATTGCTGAAATCATAGGACATCAGGCTGTCTACATGCTGCTCCAGAGAACGGATAGCTTTCATCAGTGCACCTTCAAAATTATGGCAAATACTCATAACTTCACCGGTAGCTTTCATCTGAGTGGTCAGTGTTCTCTTGGCTGTGATAAATTTATCAAAAGGAAGTCTCGGGATCTTGACTACACAATAGTCAAGCATTGGCTCGAAGCTTGCATAAGTCTTGCCTGTAATGGCATTGGGAATCTCATCCAGAGTATATCCCAGAGCGATCTTGGCTGCAACTTTGGCGATAGGATAACCGGTAGCTTTACTTGCCAGGGCAGAAGAACGGCTTACTCGTGGGTTAACCTCGATAACACAGTATTCAAAGCTTTCCGGATGAAGTGCGTACTGTACGTTACATCCACCCGTGATACCAAGTTCTGTAATAATATTCAGTGCGGAAGTACGGAGCATCTGGTATTCTTTGTCCCCAAGTGTCTGAGATGGTGCCACTACAATAGAGTCACCGGTATGAACACCAACAGGGTCAATGTTTTCCATGTTGCAGACAGTAATGCAGTTACCTACACTGTCACGCATTACTTCATATTCGATTTCTTTCCATCCTGCAATGCAGCGTTCCACCAGAACTTCTCCTACTCGGGAAAGACGGAGACCATTCTCAAGGATTTCTCTCAGTTCATATTCGTTGTTGGCAATACCGCCACCGCTTCCACCAAGGGTATAAGCAGGACGAAGTACAACCGGATAACCGATGGTCTTGGTAAATGCCAGACCGTCTTCTACTGTAGTTACGACTTTGGAGGCAGCTACAGGTTCTCCGATTTTTTCCATGGTGTCTTTGAATTCCTGACGGTCTTCTGCTTTCTTGATAGTCTCAGCAGTAGTTCCGATAAGACGAACGTTATGTTCTTTCAGAAATCCTTTTTCTTCCAGTTCCATTGCAAGGTTCAGACCTGCCTGTCCACCAAGGGTAGGAAGAACACTGTCCGGTTTCTCCTTCATGATCAGCTGTTCTACTACTTCTACTGTCAGAGGCTCGATATAAACTTTGTCTGCAATATCTTTATCTGTCATAATTGTAGCAGGGTTGGAGTTAAGAAGAACTACTTCCATGCCTTCTTCTTTCAGAGAACGGCATGCCTGTGTTCCTGCATAATCAAACTCTGCTGCCTGTCCGATAATGATTGGACCGGAACCGATTACAAGGACTTTGTGGATATCTTTATTTCTCGGCATTATTTGTTACCTCCCATCATTTCCATAAAGCGGTCAAAGAGATAGCTGGAATCCTGAGGACCGGGGCATGCTTCCGGATGGAACTGCACTGTAAAAATGTTTTTGCCCTCATAAGCCATTCCCTCGTTGGTACCGTCGTTTACATTGATAAATGCAGGTTTTGCGATATTTTTCTTTTCCAGCTGTTCTGCATCTACTACATATCCATGGTTCTGGGAAGAAATGTATACACGTCCTGTAGCCAGATCCTTCACCGGATGGTTGCCGCCTCTGTGTCCGTATTTCATCTTGTAAGTATCTCCGCCAGTGGCCAGTGCCATCAGCTGATGTCCCAGGCAGATTGCAAAAATCGGCACATCGGATTCGTAAAGTTTACGGATTTCTTCTATTATAGTAGTGCATTCCTTAGGATCTCCAGGTCCGTTGCTGAGCATAATGCCATCCGGCTGATCTTTTAGAATTTCTTCTGCCTTGGTCAGTGCCGGATAAATGGTAACCTGACATCCTCTTTCATTAAGGGAACGTGCAATGTTTCTCTTGGCACCAAAATCCATCAATGCGACTTTCGGTCCGTTGCCTGGAAGTACTTCCTTTTCGCGGCAGGTAACTTTTTCTACGACTTTGCCGGTTGTATATGCTTTTAAACGGGGAATAATTTCATCTAAGTCATAATTTTCATTGACAGTGATCATACCATTCATGGTACCTTTTTCACGAAGAATTTTGG
>URXG01000050.1 GCA_900551715.1 uncultured Blautia sp.
GACAAACGGTTTTCAAGACCGCCTCGTTATGACCACTTCGATATCTCTCCATATGTTATTTATTGTTGTTTGTTTACGCCACTCGTTCAGCGCAAGATGTATTCTATCATCATTTATTGCATATGTCAACAATAAATTTCATATTTTTTCATGAATTTCCCAAAAATAGTTCAGCAACCCCTAAATCCTCCGGTGTTGTGATCTTAATGTTCTGGTAACTGCCCTCTGCAAGGCGTACTTTTATCCCTGTTTCCTGCTCTACTACCATGGCATCGTCCGTAACATTGCTCATCTCTCGGGTACGGATACTTTCATGGGCATTTCTGATCAGAGCATACTGAAAAATCTGGGGAGTCTGGATCATCCATACTTTACTTCTGTCCGGAGTCTCTGCAATATATCCACTTTCATCTGCAATTTTGACAGTATCTTTGGAAGGCATTCCTACTGCGCAGGCACCTGTTTCTTCAGCTCCTGTCAGACCTCTCTCCAGTATTTCTTCTGTTATAAAAGGGCGTGCTCCATCATGGATCAGCACATAATCACTGTTTTCGCAGGCAAGAAGCCCCTGATAAACAGAATCATAACGCTCTTTTCCACCTGGTATTACTTTTGTGACCTTGGTAAATCCATATTTATCCACGATCTCTTTCTGACAGTAAAGGACCGACTCCTCTCCCGTTACAAGAATGATATCCTCTATGAGAGGACTGTCCTGAAAACATCTCAGTGAATAATAAAGAACGGGATACCCCTTAATTTCCAGAAACTGCTTCTGTATTTTTGTATGCATTCTTTTTCCCTGTCCTGCTGCCAGAACGATAGCTGTATTTTTCATTTCTATCTTCCTCTCCCTGACGATATCTGTTTCAAGAATGTCTCTGCTTTGATTCTGATTAACGTTCTCCCAGCCGAAGATTCGGTACTGCATTCAGATCCCAGCCATGGCGGGTACCTTTTTTGTACTCATAATATGCTGCTGCTCCGATCATAGCAGCATTATCTGTACAGAAGATCGGTGACGGACGAAAGAAACGGTAGCCATGTTCCTGGCAGGCTTTTTCCATTGCAGCACGCAATGTTCCATTAGAAGCTACTCCACCTGCAATCGCTACTTTGTCCATCTTGTAGTCTCTGGCAGCCATCATAGTATGCTCTACCAGCACATCTACAACTGCTTTCTGGAAAGAAGCAGCCAGATCTGCTTTATTTACCTCTTCTCCCTTCATCTGTGCCTGATTCAGGTAATTGAGCACTGCTGATTTCACGCCACTGAAGCTGAAATCATAAGGGCAATCTCCCACCTTGGCTCTGGGGAATGTAATGGCATCCGGATTGCCTTCTCTGGAAAGTTTATCAATCTTTGGTCCGCCTGGATAGCCCAATCCGATGGCACGAGCTACTTTATCAAAAGCTTCTCCTGCTGCATCATCTCTGGTACGTCCCAGAATCTCGAATTCTCCATAATCCTTCACGATTACCAGATGTGTATGACCTCCTGACACGATCAAACAGAGAAATGGTGGTTCCAGATCCGGGTGTTCAATATAGTTTGCCGAAACATGTCCTTCTATATGATGCACACCTACCAGGGGCAGATTTTTGGCATATGCAATGGCTTTGGCTTCTGCAACGCCTACCAGGAGTGCACCTACCAGTCCAGGACCGTAAGTCACCCCTATTGCATCCAGATCATCCAGTGTCACATCTGCTTCTTTCAGTGCTTCTTCTATAACCTGATTAATCTTTTCGATATGTTTACGCGAAGCAATCTCCGGAACAACTCCCCCATATAATTTGTGCAGTTCAATCTGTGAAGAAATCACATTGGACAGAATCATCCTTCCATTCTTCACAACAGAAGCAGCTGTCTCATCACAGGAACTTTCGATTGCAAGTATCAATGTATCTTTTATTTCTGACATTTCCGGCACCTCTAATCCTCTTCAAAATTTAATTCCATGGTCTTGCCGTCTTTGCCTGGCCATGCATTGGGAAATATCCCCCGAACCATATCCATATACTCATCTGGGCGAATCAGAGAAGGACTGTAATGAGTCAGCCACATCTCTGACACTTCTGCATCTCTGGCAAGGGTTGCGGCTTCTCTGAATGTCATATGTTTATAGCCTTTTGCTTTCTCGATCTTGTCTTCTTCTCCATACATGCCTTCACAGATAAAAAGATCCGAGGCCTTGGCATTACGGAGAATAGATTCTGTAGGTCTGGTATCGGTGGTATAAGTTACCTTGATTCCCTTACGTTCTGGTCCCAGTACCATATCCGGTGTATAGATCATTCCGTTCTCTTCTATTGTCTGACCTTTCTGGAGCGGATTCCAGAATTTCAGCGGAATTCCCTGCTCTCTGGCTCTTTCCGGTGAAAATTTGCCTTTTCGCAGAATTTCCAGTGTATATCCATAGCAGATCACATTATGGTTCACTCTGAAAGCAGTAATCCTGTATCCATTCAACTCCAGCACCTGTTCCGGTGAAGTAATCTCTATAAAGCGAATCTCAAAGGGAAGCTCCGGTGCGATTACTCTCAGGGCATTTACCACTCTTTCCAGTCCTTTAGGACCTATCAGTGTCAGAGGCTCTGTTCTGTCAGCATTTCCCATAGTCAGAAGCATACCTGGCAGGCCACTGATATGATCTCCATGATAATGAGTAAAGCAGATCACATCAATAGGTTTGAAACTCCATCCTTTTTCTTTAATGGCAACCTGTGTTCCCTCTCCGCAATCAATCAGAAGGCTGCTGCCATTGTATCTTGTCATAAGGGCAGTCAGCCAGCGTCTTGGAAGAGGCATCATACCTCCGGTTCCCAGCAAACAAACATCTAACATATTTTTCCTCTTTTATCATTGTGTTTTTGTCATTAATACAGCATTTTCCACTGGCTCAGTGTAATAATTTTTGCGAAATCCATCTTCTTTGAAGCCAAGACGCTGATAAAGACGTCTGGCTGAGCCATTACTTTCTCGCACTTCCAGATGTACGATATGAATTCCTCTGGCAGCAGCCAACATCAGCATACTGTCCACAAGGAAATATCCAATTCCTTCTTTCTGGCGATCTCTTGTAACTGCCACATTAAGAATGTCTCCCTCATCCAGTACGGTCTGCATACTGCAATAACCAAGAATCTGTCCTTTTTCCTCTACTACAAAAAACATATTTTCGTCTTTGAGAAGGAATGTAAAAAATCCCTCTCTGGTCCATGGTGGAGAAATCAGATCATTCTCTATCTCCATTACCTGATCCAGATCTTCTACCAGCATCTCCCGAAACGTCATGATTTATCTCCACTGGCAGTAGCTGTCTGCGCCTTTTTTCTCTCTGCACGTTCCCTTTCCGCCTGGGAAAGTCTCAGGTAATCCGGAATGTGTTCTTCCGCTGTCTGAATTCTGCCCTGACGATAATATTCCATACCAAGCGCTGCCACTGCTGCTGCTCTTTGTTTGTTTACATGTGCAGGTGCAAATGTATATGGAACTTTCAGATTCTCCTGAATCATTTCTTTGAATACCGGCACACCATCTCCTAGGAATGTAACTGGTTCCTGGTAATGATTCAGTTTTTCAATCATCTGCTCCATAGGAATTGCCATCTGGTCTTCTGTTACTTTCAGTTTGTGACCCTCAAACTGATACAATCCTGTATAGACCTGTTTTCTTCTTGCATCCATAATGGGACAGATCAGCCCTTCTGTGTCATACAGATTATAGGCCAGTCCTTCTACTGTAGGAACTGCAATCAGAGGTTTCTTGAGTGCAAGCCCCAGCCCCTTGGCTGTAGCAGAACCGATTCTCAGCCCTGTAAAAGAACCCGGACCTGCTGCAATGGCAATGGCATCTATGGTGTTCAGATCCAGCTCTGTCATACGAACAATCTCATCCAACATTGGAAGCAGTGTCTGAGAATGTGTTTTTTTGTAATTTACGGTATATTCTGCGACCAGTACATCATCCTGTACTACAGCAACGGATGCAACGATCCCGGAACTGTCCAGACCTAATATTTTCATTTATTTTTCTCCTCTATAATAATCCGACGGTAGTCAAATCCTTTTTCCAGATCTTTTTGTATTGTAATGGAAATCCGATTCTCCGGCAAAATCTCCTCAATAAGCTCTGCCCATTCGATCAGGCAGATACCTTCTCCGAAGAAATAATCATCGTAACCGATCTCTTCCATTTCTTCAATATCACCGATGCGGTACACATCAAAATGATAAAAAGGCAGCCTGCCTTCTTCATAAACCTGTACAATAGTAAAAGTCGGACTGTTTACCGATTCTCTGATTCCCAGTCCTGCTGCAACTCCCTGAGTAAATACAGTCTTTCCTGTACCAAGGTCACCTGTCAGGGTATAAACCTGCCCTTTCCGAGCCTGTCTGCCTATCTTCTCACCCAGTGCAAATGTCTCCTCAGGGCTTCTTGTCTCTATTATCATATCAGCCCTCACCTTCCTTTTTCCTTGCAAAAATACTCTCTGCATATTATAATAGAGCCCACAAAGAAAAACAATACCTTTTATAAAAGGAGGCTATCATGGCAAATCCAATCGTAACCATCACCATGGAAAACGGTGATGTAATGAAAGCAGAACTTTATCCGGAGATTGCTCCGAATACTGTAAACAATTTTATCAGCCTTGTTAAAAGAGGCTTCTATGATGGACTTATTTTCCATCGTGTTATCAATGGTTTTATGATCCAGGGCGGTTGTCCGGACGGAACAGGTATGGGTGGCCCGGGATACAGCATCAAAGGTGAATTCTCACAGAATGGTTTCGCCAATGATCTGGCACATACAGCCGGTGTTCTTTCCATGGCAAGAGCCATGCATCCGGACTCTGCCGGAAGTCAGTTCTTCATCATGCACAAAGCAGCTCCGCATCTGGACGGTGCTTACGCAGCATTTGGTAAGATCACTGAAGGCATGGATATTGTAAATAAGATTGCTGAAACGGAAACCGATTTCAGAGACAGACCGCTGGATGAACAGCAGATTAAGTCTATGACTGTTGACACACAGGGTGTAGAATATCCGGAACCGGAAAAATGCTGATTTTTCTTCCCGCTAATAAATAACCAAAAAGAGGATGTATCTGATATTTTTGCAAATATCGGATACATCCTCTTTTTATGTCAGGATTCTGTTTCAAAAGTAAGTACCTGACCATCCACTGTTGCAAAATACAGTTCTTTTTCTTTCTCCATGATTGCTCTTCCGTTGGTTCCCTCTGTAACAGCTTTCTGTACATTTTCTACATCTTCAGAAGGAATCAGCAGCTTCATTATTACTTTATCCGTATACTCACTGCCAAGAACAGGGATACCTCTTTCTCCTGCAATATACTGAATCTTGCCAATCCCGGTATAATCTGTAGTGACTGTGAGACAGATACCATGCTTTTTCTCAATGATCCTACTTTCTCTGAAGCCTTCCTGAACCGCTTTGGAATAGGCTCTTACAAGTCCTCCTGTCCCCAGAAGAACCCCTCCAAAATATCTGGTGACTACAACTGCCACATTGTAGATATCTTCTCCCAGAATCACATCCAGCATCGGTCTGCCTGCTGTTCCTGAAGGTTCTCCATCGTCACTGCATCTGGTATACTCCCTGTTCATTCCCACTGAGTAGGCATAACAATTATGTCTGGCATCCCAGTACTTTTTTCTGCTTTCTTCCAGAAACGCCAGTGCTTCTTCTTCACTGGACACAGGACGTACAGTTGCTATAAAGCGGGATTTTTTTTCTGTGATTTCTCCTGTGCCACCTTCCAGAACGGTTTTATACTGATCTAACATTCTACTTCCTTCCTTTGCAAATACAGGCTGTAACCGTCTTGTAGACAGCCACAGCCTGTTTTCTCAATTTAGTTTGTTTTACTCTGCATCTTCGCCACCGGTATCTTCTCCGGTGTCTCCACCGGTATCTTCTCCGGTGTCTCCACCGGTGTCTCCACCGGTGTCTCCACCGTTGCCACCGCCATCATCTCCGCCGGCGTTATCCCCATTATCTCCGCCGCCATTGTCATCGCCAGAGTCTCCGCCGTTATCTCCGGAATCATCTCCGTTGTCGCTATTATCTCTGTTATTATTGTCGGCGTTATCATCGGCTTCTGTGGCATCCTGCTTATCACCAGTATTATAAGTTCCCTCTTCAGTGGTATATTCCGTCATTTCATCTTCGTCATAATCACTGCTGTAATAATGCTGACCACAACGCTCTGTAGGAACATCTCCGATATCAAAGTATTCTGTAATAGTAGGACAGCCTGCTCTTGGAAGAAGCCCTGTCTCTTCGCATACACTGAGTTCTTCCACACTGGAAGGCTGCTCAAAATCTTTGTCCGGAAGACCTTCATGAATACGTGTCATAACTTTCTTCCACAGGTTCTTGTGGAAGTCTCGTGCATCCTCCGGAAGTTTTTCATTGTTGTCAAATCCTGACCATACTGCACATGTATAATATGGTGTATATCCTACAAACCACAGGTCGTTGTATGCATCTGTAGTACCGGTCTTACCTGCAACTGTCATATTATCCAGCTGGCAGGCTGTACCTGTACCCTGCTGTACAACATCTTCCATTGCGCTTGTAAGAAGCCATGCAGTACTCTCTTTGATTACAGAACGCTCTGCCGAAGTCTTTTCGATAAGGACGTTTCCGTTATGGTCAAGAATCTTTGTATAATAAATAGGTTCGATATAATTACCATTATTGGCAATGGCTGCATAAGCCGCACAGAGTTCCACATTGGTAACACCATTGGTTAGACCGCCCAGAGCCAGTGGAAGGTTGGCGTCTGTCCATATTGTTCCATTTTCATCCTTGTCAGCTTCTGTGCCATGAGCCAGAGTAGTAAAGCCAAAATTATCCAGATACTGCAGACCAAGCTGTGGTGTCACTTCTTCCAGGCACTTAACAGCTACTACGTTGATAGAATTCTGGATAGCCTTACGGATAGTTGTAGTTCCGTTGTAACTCTTGGTTGCATTATTTACAGGAGAACCATCCGGATAGTTGTATGGCTCATCCTCAAAAGTAGTGGCAAGAGTCATTCCTTTTTCATTAAGAGCCGGTGCATAGGTAGACAGGATCTTAAATGTAGAACCAGGCTGTCTGGTGGTATCTGTGGCTCTATTAAGGGTCAGACTGGCTGTTTTTTCTCCACGTCCGCCAATGATGGCCTTTACATAACCGGTATGCTGATCAATCACACTCATGGAAGACTGTGGCTGAGGTGCAAAACTTACTCTTTCTGCTACTACGGTGCTGCCATCAGAAAGAATATGCTCTTTGTAACGGTCAACATAGGACTGTCCCTCTTCCTGGGAATCAAAGAGAAGATCAAATTCCGGATCTTCATTCTGGAAATACAGCTTCAGCATTTCTTTGCTGTAGTTCACTTCTTCACCTTCAGGGTTCTTTACTGTCAGGGCATAATCAAGAGCATACTGCACATAATCCGGATAATTGGAAGGATCTGCATACTCTTCATCCAGAACAGACTGAATCTGTGCGTCCTGTGTGGTATAAATACTTAGGCCACCACTGTATACCAGATTCTGCGCCTGTGTTCTTGTATAACCTTTGATCTTCATAAGGTCGTTGATCACCTGGTCAATCAGTTCATCCTCAAAATAACTGTAAACAGTATTCTCTGTACTGGAATTGATTGCCTGAGCTGCCTGTATACGTGAGTACACATCATCATTCAGTACTTCATCATACTGCTGCTTTGTAATATATTCCTGTGACAGCATATGATCCAGGACTTCTTTACGACGTTTGGCGTTTGCCTCCGGATGTTCGATGGGATTAAACTGGGTAGGGTTCTGGGTAATACCTGCCAGAGTAACACATTCGGAAAGATTCAGATCCCATACATCTTTGTCAAAGTACTGGTGGGCTGCTGCCTGCACTCCATAAGCACCTGCTCCAAGGTTGATGGTGTTCAGATAATTTTCAAGGATCACATCTTTGTTGTTGATCTTCTTTTCTACTTTAACTGCAAGATACTGTTCCTGGATCTTACGTGTAAAACGCTCCAGCCATGTAGATTCCTGTGTCCAGTTGGTGAACACATTATTCTTAAGAAGCTGCTGGGTAATGGTACTTGCACCCTCTGACAGATCTCCGGAAGTAATGTTTCTTACAAAAGCTCGGAGAATACCTCTTACGTCAATTCCGTTATGTTCATAAAAACGTTCATCTTCGATAGCTACTACTGCATGCTGCAGATCTACGGGAATCTGTTCGATGGATACCGGCAGACGGTTGGAACTTGGTGCTGTCAGTTTACGAAGCTGATTGCCGTCCCCGTCATACAGAAAGGTAGCATACCCCAGTGGGGAAATATCAACGTCATTTACATCAGGAGCATTATCTATAATTCCCCGAAAAGCACCGATACCTACGCAGCCAACTACCACGCAGACTGTGATCAGAGCTACAAACAGAACTCTGATAAACGAAACATGGGCTCTCTTTCCCATCATAGCTGTACGGGAAATCAGGGAGTTTCGTTTCTTTGAGACTGATTTTTTACCGTAATTCATGGTTTTCCTCCTTTATAGTCCGTTCTATTATAGCAAATAAGAAAAGGTAAATAAAGCCCCAAAAAGCAAACTTCATAAAAGTTCATAAATTATAAATTTCTTTATACTAAAAGAAAAGTAAAAAAAGAAGACCTCTTCCGAAGTCTTCCCCATAATTTTTATTCTCATGCCTGCAAGATCCTGCCAGGGCAATATTACAGTACCATTTTGGCTGCGCCGTAAATTCCCGCATCGTTGCCAAGAGTGGCGATAACCATCCCCACATCTTTACAGGAAGGAAATGCATATTCTCTGTAGTATTTCTGGATACAGTCAATCAGCGGCTGTCCTGCTTTGGATACCCCACCGCCGATAACGATGGTCTCCGGGTCCGTTACTGTTGCAAATCCTGCCAGAGCGCCTCCCAGCAGATCACCTACATGCTCCACAACCTGTACTGCCACTTTGTCTCCGTCTTTGAAAGCATCCAAAACAGCCTTAGCTGTGATGTGGTCCAGACTTCTGAGCACGCTGTCCTCCTCTGTAGCTGCAAGCATTCTGCCTGCCACACGAACAATCCCTGTTGCAGAAGCATACTGTTCCAGACATCCGCGATTACCGCAGTTGCATTTTTCTTTTTCGCCTCTGACAACAAGCGCATGACCGATCTCTCCACCTGCTCCATGCTGTCCGGCAATGATCTTGCCATCTACAATAATACCGCCCCCAACACCAGTGCCAAGAGTTACCATCATTACATTCTGTGCACCTTCTGCTGCACCTTTCCATGCTTCACCAAGTGCTGCCACATTAGCATCGTTGCCGGCTTTTGACGGAAGCCCTGTAAGCTCACTGAGCTCTTTGGATACTGCCTTGAATCCCCAATAAAGATTAACAGCACGATCTACTTCACCTTTATTGTTAACCGGACCCGGAATTCCGATTCCCACACCGATAATGTCTTTTTTGTCCATGTTCCGTTCTGCAACCTTGTGATTGATGGTATCTGCCACATCAGGAAGGATTTTTTCACCGTTATTTTCTTTTCGTGTAGGAATCTCCCATTTTTCCACAAGTGTGCCATCTGTCTGGAACAGTCCACACTTTACAGAAGTTCCTCCAACATCAATACCAAAACAATATGATCCCATTTTATTTCACCTTTCCCTTTTATTTATTCTTGTGATACCTATGATATTCTGTTTATTCTTCGCGTTTCTTTGCAATGTTCGCCTGTACACGCTTGTACAGTTCTTCTGCCGCATTATATCCCATCTTCTTCTGCCTGTGGTTGACAGCCGCGGACTCTACAATAACAGCCAGGTTACGTCCCGGTCTGATAGGCAGTGAATGGCAGACGATCTTGTTGCCCAGATATTCTGTATATTCTTCATGAAGGCCAAGACGGTCGTACTCTTTGTCCCGATCCCATTCTTCCAGTTTGATAACAAGATCAACGGACTGAGTATCTTTTACACTTTCTACACCAAACAGAGTCTTTACATCTATGATACCGATACCGCGAAGTTCTATAAAATGTCTTGTAATATCCGGTGCAGAGCCCACCAGAGTAACATCGCTGACCTTACGCAATTCTACTACATCATCGCTGACAAGACGGTGACCTCTCTTGATCAGCTCCAGTGCAGCCTCACTTTTACCGATTCCACTTTCACCTGTAATCAGGATTCCCTCACCATAAACATCTACCAGAACACCATGAATAGAGATACATGGTGCAAGCTGTACGCCAAGCCAGCGGATGATCTCTGCCATAAGGCTGGAAGTTGTTCTTTCTGTCACAAATGTAGGAACATTATATTTAATTGCCAGATCAAGCATATCCTGTGAAGGTTTGGTCATTGTACTGAAAATAACACATGGGATCTTGCTGGAAATAAAACGTTCATATTTCATCATTCTTTTATCATCGCTGAGCTGCATCAGATATGTGTACTCAACATACCCGATGATCTGAACCCGTTCATTAGCAAAATGCTCCAGGTATCCGGTAAGCTGTAATGCCGGACGATTGATCTCCGCTGTAATGATTCTCTTGTCTGTCAGGTCAATCTCAGGAGTCAGGTTTGTCAGATTCAGCTCCTGGATCATCTTTGTCATCAATACACCTTTCATAGCATGTGTCTCCTTTTACTTTATTTATTCGGGTGAAAAAAAGCATACACCTGTTTTGCACTTCCAGTATTCATAGATTCTGTTTCTGCCAGTTCTTCCGGTGAAGCATCCCTGATGGCTTCTACAGACCGAAATCTTCTCATCAGCGCCTTACGGCGGCGCTCTCCGATTCCCGGAATATCATCCAGAACAGAATGCACCTGTTCTTTGCTTCTGAGAGAACGGTGATATTCTATAGCAAATCTGTGAGCTTCATCCTGAATCCTGGTAATCAGGCGAAAGCCCTCACAGTTAGTCTCGATGGGTATTTCTATATTATTATAATACAAACCTCTTGTCCTGTGGTGATCATCTTTGACCATACCACAGACAGGAATCTGAAGTCCCAGTTTGTCCAGAACCCCCAGCGCTATATTTACCTGTCCTCTCCCACCATCCATAAGAAGAAGATCCGGCATAATGGAAAAGCTGTCGTATTCATTGCTTGTTTCATGGGTAAAACGTCTGGTAAGAACCTCTTCCATACTGGCGTAATCATTAGGTCCCTGGACAGATTTGATCCGGAATTTACGGTAATCGCTACGTTTGGGGCGTCCTTTCTCATAGACCACCATGGAACCTACGGATTCAAAACCGCTGATATTGGAAATATCAAAAGCTTCCATACGGTTGATTCCTTTCAGTCCAAGCCATTCTTCTACTTCGTGAACTGCACCTATGGTACGTCCCTCTTCTCTTTTGATCCGTTCTCTGTCTTTGTCAAGAACCATACGGGCATTTTCCCAGGCAAGCTCTATAAGCTTCTCTTTGGTTCCCTTCTTTGGCACCAGAATATGAACCTTTTGCTTCCGTCTGGAGGAAAGCCATTCTTCAATGATCTCTTTGTCCTCAATTTCAGACTGCAGCATGATCTCTCTGGGAATAAAAGGGGTGCCGGCATAAAACTGCTTCATGAAGCTGGAAAGTACCTGTGAACGGGTATCCCCTCTGGCTACACTGAGATAAAAATGATCTCTTCCGATCATTCTGCCGCTTCGCATAAAGAATACCTGCACAACTGCATCCTGTTCCCTGAGATCCAGGCTTTCATCCATTGCCACAGCAATAATATCTCTGTCTTCTTCTCCGTAGGCAGTAATCTTCTGACGTTCACCAATCTTGCGGATACTCTGGATCAGATCTCTGTATTCTGCAGCATCTTCAAAACGCATTACTTCGGAAGCAGCCATCATTTTGTCTGTTAGCTGATCTATGGTTTCCTGAAAATCCCCATTGAGAAAACGAATGACTTTTTTGATATTTTCTTTATAAATATCCTGTCCCACGTTTCCTCTGCAGGGTCCCATACACTGCTTCATATGATAATAAAGGCAGGGTCTGTCCTTGCCACAGTCTCTGGGAAGATTACGGTTACAGGAACGAACCTGATAAAGCTTGCGCACCAGCTCTATGACGTCTTTGACTGCGCCGGCACTGGTATAGGGGCCAAAATATCTGTTTTTGTCCTTTTTCATGCGCCTGGCAAACAGAACTCTGGGATACGCTTCCTGCACCGTTACTTTAATAAAAGGATAACTTTTGTCATCCTTCAGCATGGTATTGTATTTTGGCCTGTGTTCTTTGATCAGATTGCTTTCAAGAACCAGAGCCTCCAGTTCTGAGTCCGTAACAATGTACTCAAATCTGGCAATGTGTGTAACCATCTGCTCGATCTTGGCACCTTTGTTACGGCTGCTCTGAAAATACTGACGAACGCGATTGCGGAGACTGATCGCCTTTCCTACATAAATAATCTCATCACGTTCGTCGTGCATAAGATATACTCCCGGTTTTGCCGGAAGTTTCTTTAATTCTTCCTCAATCAGAAACATCCTGACTTTCCTTCTGCTCTTCTACATCTGGTTTGGCAAGGGAAACCGTTGCAGATTTTGCCGGTGTTTCTTTCACTTCTGAATTATCCGGCACCTTCTGTTCTTCTGTCTTCTGGTTTTTATTTTCTGTTTCCTGAGAATCTTTTTCTTCCAGAATTTCCAGGTTATCCAGGTTTTCCGGAATCTCCATGCCACGTTCTACAGCCCGGAAGATTTTCATGAATTCTTTACCTGTAATGGTCTCTCTGCGAATCAGATAATCTGCGATCTTATCCAGAGCCTCCCTGTGTTCATTAAGAAGTCTCTTGGCTTCTTCATAAGAATAATGAAGAAGTTCCATTACCTCATGATCAATCTCTGTAGCTGTATCATCACCACAGTTTAGTACCGCACGTCCGGAAAGATACTGGTTCTCCTGGGTAGCAAGACCCATAAGTCCGAATTTTTGTGACATACCATACTGGGTGATCATAGCTCTGGCTACTTTAGTAGCCTGCTCAATATCATTGGCGGCTCCAGTGGTAACTGTATCAAAAACAATCTCTTCTGCTGCTCTTCCCCCAAGATAACCTACCAGCATGGCTTCCAGTTCTTTCTTGGTATTCAGATATTTTTCTTCTTCCGGTACCTGCATAACATAACCAAGTGCACCCATGGTTCTCGGTACAATAGTGATCTTCTGTACAGGTTCTGCATCTTTCTGCAGAGCATTCACAAGTGCATGTCCGACTTCATGATAGGAAACAATGCGTCTTTCCTGTGCACTTAAAATACGGTCTTTCTTTTCTTTACCCACAAGGACTACTTCTACAGATTCCTGAAGATCCTTCTGGGAAACTGCCTTACGTCCGTTCTTAACTGCAAGGATCGCTGCCTCATTGATCATATTGGCAAGATCAGATCCTACTGCCCCTGATGTGGAAAGTGCAATAGCTTCCAGATCTACAGTTTCATCCAGCATAACATTCTTTGCATGAACTTTAAGAATCTCCACCCTTCCTTTCAGATCCGGACGATCGACAATAATTCTTCTGTCAAAACGTCCCGGACGGAGAAGTGCTGGATCCAGAACTTCCGGACGGTTGGTGGCTGCAAGGATCAGAAGTCCCTTTGAAGTATCAAAACCATCCATCTCTGCCAGGAGCTGATTCAGGGTCTGTTCACGCTCATCATTGCCGCTTCCATATTTCGAGTCACGGCTCTTACCGATGGCATCAATCTCGTCAATAAATACAATACATGGTGCATTTTTCTTGGCTTCTTCAAAAAGATCCCTGACACGAGATGCACCTACACCAACAAACATTTCCACAAATTCAGAACCTGACAGGGAAAAGAAAGGTACATTTGCTTCCCCTGCAACTGCTTTGGCAAGAAGGGTCTTACCTGTTCCGGGAGGTCCTACAAGAAGCGCTCCCTTGGGGAGCTTGGCTCCGATAGTGGTATATTTACCGGGATTATGAAGAAAATCCACCACTTCCTGAAGAGATTCCTTAGCTTCTTCCTGACCTGCCACATCCTTGAATGTGATTCCTGTTTCTTTCTGGATATATGCCTTGGCGCGGCTCTTGCCAACGCCCATAATGCCACTTCCACCTTTGTTCATCCGTCGCATAAAGAACATTAGCATTCCAAACAGAAGCAATGTAGGCAGAAGAATAGTCAACACTACATTGGAAACAATGGCACTCATGGCATCTGGCTGTTCATAATGAAAGATGATGCCGGTCCCCTCCAGTCGCTTGGTAAGGGAATCTGTATCTTCCATCTGGTTGGTACGGTATGTGATATCCTGATAATAAGATTTTTGAATTTTGGGTTCGATTGTCAGAACTCCGGACTGAAGTGTCACTTCTTTGATCTGATCTTTGTCCACCATTTCAATAAATTTATCATAAGTGATCTCGCTGCTCTTGTCACTCATCTTGTCTGTCACAAAGCTGAGACAAACCAGAGTAATCAGAAGACAGATCACAAAAGCCAGAATGGACTGATGATTTTTGTTTGGTCCCTGGTTTTCAGGATTATTCCGGTTTCTGTCCGGTCTGTTATCCATATGATCGTTCATTACTTTCCTCCTCTTTTAGTCTTCTTTATTATAAAGAGATTTACTACATAAATCAACTGGAAAACTGTGAATGTTTGTAGTATACTGTTACTGTTTATAGGTACTGTGAATAGATAAACAGTGCCTGTACGCTAAGAACGTGAACGCCGGAAGAACTATACAACCGGCGAATGTGTGATGGGAAAGGAAAACGACAAATGAAAATTGGATTTGACAACGAAAAATATCTGTCGATGCAGTCTCAGCATATCCGGGAACGCATCAGCAAATTTGACAACAAACTTTACCTGGAATTTGGCGGGAAACTTTTTGACGATTACCATGCTTCCCGCGTTCTTCCCGGATTTGAGCCGGACAGCAAACTCCGTATGCTAATGCAGCTCAGTGATCAGGCTGAAATTGTCATTGTTATCAGCGCTGCTGATATTGACAAAAACAAAATGCGTGGCGATCTGGGAATCACCTACGATGTAGAAGTTCTTCGTCTGATTGAAGAATTTACCGGACGTGGACTTTATGTAGGCAGTGTGTGTATCACACGCTATGCAGGTCAGGAAAGTGTAGATCATTTCAAGAAACGTCTGGAAAAAATGGGCATACCTGTATACTTCCATTACAGTATCCCCGGATATCCAAGCAATATCCCCCTTATCGTAAGTGACAAAGGTTACGGCAAAAACGAATATATCAAGACTACCCGTCCTCTGGTCGTTATTACAGCACCAGGACCTGGAAGCGGAAAAATGGCAACCTGTCTTTCTCAGCTCTACCATGAATACAAACGTGGAGTTGCAGCTGGCTATGCCAAATTCGAGACCTTCCCTATCTGGAATATTCCTCTGAAACATCCGGTAAACCTGGCCTATGAAGCAGCTACTGCTGACCTGAACGACGTAAATATGATCGACCCCTTCCATCTGGAAGCTTATGGGGAAACTACTGTCAACTACAATCGTGACGTAGAGATTTTCCCTGTTCTTCAGGCAATGTTTGAAACCATCATGGGAGAATGCCCTTACAAATCTCCTACAGATATGGGTGTCAATATGGCAGGTAACTGTATTGTCGATGATGAAGTATGCTGTGAGGCTTCCCGTCAGGAGATTATTCGCCGCTACTACAAGAGCTGTGCCGCACTGCTTACCGGTACCGGCACAGAAGAAGAGGTACGTAAGATCGAACTTCTTCTGAAACAGGCTCATGCTTCTCTGGATGACCGTAAAGTAGTTCCTGCAAGCCTTCAGAAAGAACAGGAAACAGGAGCTCCTGCCGCTGCACTGGAACTTCATGACGGACGTATTATTTATGGTAAGACTTCTGATCTTCTGGGTGCTTCTTCCGCACTGCTTCTGAATGCTCTGAAAGATCTGGCAGGTATTGATCACGAACATCATGTGATCTCACCGGAAGCTATTCGTCCCATCCAGGAATTAAAGACACAGTATCTTGGAAGCAAGAATCCTCGTCTCCATACAGATGAAACACTGATCGCACTGTCCGTCAGTGCTGCCAGCAATCCCGAAGCTCGTCTGGCACTGGAACAGCTTCGCACTTTGAAAGGCTGCCAGGCCCACACTTCCGTTATGCTTTCTTCCGTAGATATCTGGGAATTTCGTAAACTTGGTATCGAGCTTACCTGCGAACCCAAGTTCGAAAAAGAAAAGAAATATCACTGATTTTCAGTTCAGTGTACAAAAAGAAGAGATCTGGAATTCGGATCTCTTCTTTTATGTTTGTCTCTTTTATTTTGATTTTATGTAAATTGCCCGCAGTTAATCTTCGTATCCGTTAGGATTCTTCTGCTGAAAGTTCCAGGAATCTGCACACATATCTTTGATATCATATTCTGCTTCCCAGCCAAGTTCTTCTTTTGCTTTGGTCGCATCAGAATAGCAGGTAGCAACATCTCCTGCACGACGTGGCTTGATAGAATATGGAATTTTCACTCCTGTAGCTGCTTCAAAGTTCTTTACAATATCAAGAACACTGTAACCTTTGCCTGTACCAAGATTGTAGATGCTCAGTCCGGAATTGTCTTCCAGTTTCCTGACAGCTTTTACATGTCCTTTGGCAAGATCCACTACATGGATATAATCTCTTACACCAGTTCCATCCGGTGTATCATAATCATTACCAAATACACCCAGTTCTTTCAGCTTGCCAACTGCAACCTGTGTGATATATGGCATAAGATTGTTGGGAATACCGTTTGGATTCTCACCGATCAGACCACTTTTATGAGCACCGATAGGATTGAAGTAACGGAGAAGTACTACATTCCATTCCGGGTCTGCTTTCTGGATATCTGTAAGAATCTGCTCCAGCATGGACTTGGTCCATCCGTAAGGATTAGTGCACTGTCCCTTTGGACATTCCTCTGTGATCGGAATAATTGCCGGATCACCGTATACTGTTGCGGAAGAGGAGAAAATAATATTTTTGACACCATGTTTTCTCATTACATCTACAAGAGTAAGGGTGCCTGAAATATTGTTCTCATAATATTCCCATGGTTTTACTACTGATTCACCAACTGCCTTCAGTCCTGCGAAATGAATACAGGAATCAATCTTTTCTTTTGCAAAAACTTCATTCAATGCATCTCTGTCGAGAATATCTGCTTTATAAAATTTAACCGGTTTGCCTGTGATCTTCTGAACACGTTCCAGACTTTTTTCACTGGAATTGCTGAGATTATCAAGAACTACCACATCATATCCTGCGTTCTGCAGTTCCACTACTGTATGACTTCCGATAAAACCTGCTCCACCTGTTACTAAAATTGCCATGATTTCTCCTCCTGACGTTTGCTTTGTTTAGTTACGGTGTCATTGTAGCACTATTTATGCTTTTTCACAATACCGATTCTTGCATCCTGTCGTGCACTCTTTGTAAACAAAGATCTTCTGGATGAAGCAGGAGCCAAAGTTCCTACTACATGGGCGGAAGTTCAGGATGCTGCTCAGAAGATCAAAGACAAATTCGGTGATGATGTTTATCCATGGGGCATTGACATGACCACAGATGAAGGTCAGGCTGCTTTCTCCTATTATACCTGGAATAACGGTGGTGGATTTGTTGATGAAAATAATGACTGGACACTGAACAGTGATGCCAATGTAGAAGCACTGAATTATGCCATTGGCCTGGTAAATGACGGATATACCAACTCTGATCCTGCCAACGAAACACGTTATGACCTTCAGGATATGTTCGGTGCAGGCAAAGTTGCCATGATGATCGGACCAAACAATATTCCTACCTATCTTTCTGATGGAGGATACGAAGTTAATTATGAAGTTGCATCCATTCCTTCCAACGAAGGTTGTGATTCTGTAGCAATGGGTGTATGTGACCGTCTGGAAGTATTCAAAGATGATGCTGCCGAAGATCAGGAAGCACGTACTGCTGCTATCACCAAATTCTTCGACTTCTTCTATGATGACTCACGTTATTCTGACTACATGGTATATGAAGGATTCCTTCCTACCACACAGACCGCTGCTGATCTTCTTGCCAAAGACGATGAGACCTTTGCATCCTGGATCGACATTCTTCAGAGCTGCAATTTCTATCCGGCAACCAAGACAGAATGGGCAGATGTAAAACAGGGCGTTATCGAAGTAGAACAGAACGCACTTCTTGGTGATGATGTTCAGACTCTGCTGGATGACCTTCAGGCTGATATCGCAGGCTGATTACCGGATTTATACATAAACAAAAGCGTTTTAGTTAAGCCGGGGGCCGGTTACAATAGTAGCCGGCTCCCGGTTCTGTTTAAGACAACTTGTATTCAAGATAGTTTGGTGGTGTGTGACATGCTCCCACCACTTAAATCTCTGATTTTGAAGTGGGGGCTTCTTGCTCA
>URXG01000051.1 GCA_900551715.1 uncultured Blautia sp.
TCATTACCATGTGGTCAACAAGCTCCTGAGCTTCTTTCTCTGTAAGAGTTCCGTTAGCGAGATCTCTTTCGATATAGACATCAAGGAATGTGGAGATACGTCCAACACTCATTGCAGCACCGTTCTGAGTTTTGATTGCTGCCAGATATCCGAAGTACAGCCACTGGAATGCTTCTCTTGCATCTTTAGCCGGCTGGGAAATATCATATCCGTAAGCTTCTGCCATAACTTTCATGCCTTTCAGTGCACGGATCTGGTCTGCAATCTCTTCACGAAGCTGGAAGTCATAACGTCTCATACCCTGACGGTCACATGCTGCGAAGTCTTTCTGTTTTCCTTCGATCAGCGCGTCGATACCATACAGAGCCACACGTCTGTAATCACCTACGATACGTCCACGTCCGTAAGTATCCGGAAGACCTGTAAGGATTTTGTTATGACGAGCCAGTTTCATTTCTGGTGTATAGATATCAAATACACCCTGGTTATGTGTCTTAAATTCATAGTTATGGAATACATCCTTGATCTTGTCACTTACTTTGTATCCGTAAGTTTCACAAGCCTGTTCTGCCATTTTGATACCACCATATGGCATGAAAGCACGTTTCAGAGGTTTGTCTGTCTGAAGACCAACAACCTTTTCCAGATCTTTCAGATCCTCATCAATATATCCTGCACCATAAGCTGTCAGAGATGTAACAACTTCTGTCTCCATATCCAGAACGCCGCCTTTTGCACGTTCTTCTTTCTGAAGTTCCTGAAGTTTACCCCAGAGCTTATTTGTTGCTTCTGTAGGTTCTTCCAGGAAAGAGGCATCTCCTTCATAAGGTGTGTAGTTCATGCTGATAAAGTTACGTACGTCGATTTTTTCTTTCCAACGGTTTCCTTTGAAACCTTCCCACTGTGAAAAGTTTTTCATTAAATTCTGCACCTCTCTTATGATTTTATTCCGCGTATGTCCAGTCTAACTTTTCTTCTAAAGAAAAATAAGACCGAAATCTTATTATAGTTACAATGTAAATCATTTTGTTTACGGCAACAGTGTACACTACTCGGCACTACAATGTCAATTATTTAACGAATGCTCTTGATTTTATACAATTTAGATGCGTTTAACTCCCGTTTTTAGCCTCTTGCTGAATGTTTTTCTCAATAAAAAAATCCTCTGATTATTATAAACCAGAGGATATTTTTTATTCGTCGCTTTTGTATTTATCTGTTTTATCAACCCTCATTTTTCTTTTCCAGAAGTTTCTGAACTGTCTCCTGCAAGATCTTCATGTTGATAGGTTTTACCAGATGCGCATTCATTCCTGACTCCATGGTACGGATCACATCTTCAGCAAAAGAATTGGCTGTCAGTGCCAGGATGATCACTGTTTCCGCATCTGCCCTTTGCTGGCTGCGGATAAGTCGTGCTGCTTCACATCCATCAACTTCCGGCATCATGATATCCATAAGAATTACATCATAGGCAAATTCTTCTGACTGGCAGAACATTTCTACGGATTCTCTTCCACCAGGTGCCAGATCTACAATTGCCCTCTGTTCTTCCAGAAGTTCTCCTACGAATTCCCGGTTCATGTCGTTATCGTCCACCACCATGATCCGAAGCCCTTCCAGGATATTGATGGTTTTTTCTTTCTCTCCCTTCACATCCTTCTGTTGGATATCCGGCTGTGTATCTACGCTGAAAGTGCCTTCAGCATCTGGTGCAAATGGCAGTGTGATAATGATCTTTGTACCTTTTCCTTCTTCACTTTCTGCCTTTATCTGTCCACCTTTCTGAGTAACCAGATTTTTTACAATAGACATCCCCAGTCCATTCCCGGCAGCTGATCTGTCTCCAAATCTTTTTTCCATAGAATACGGTTCAAAAAGTCTTGGCAAAAATTCACTGGACATTCCAATTCCCGTATCTTCTATTACAAAAATATAATTCTTATTGTCAATTCCTGCCTGATGAAGTGAAACCGTAATACTGTCCCCTTTGTTGGTAAAACGAAGTGCATTGGAAACCACCGCCCCGAGAATTTTTTCCAGTTTCAGAGCATCCCCTATAACAACAGGGCACTCTACATCTGTCTTTACAGTAAACTGTTTTCCCTCTTCTTCTGCAGCTTTTCCATAAGGTTTCAGAATATCTTTCAGTGTCTCCGTAAGATTCATGGATTTTCTCTGCAAAGGAACCAGGGCATATTCCGGTCTGGACATTTCCAGTATATCATTAACCATCTCCAACATTCTTCTGGCTTCCTGTTCCAGTTTTTTCTGATAAACCAGACGCTTCTCAGGAGTACAGTTTTCTCGCATGGTAAGCTCATTCATTCCCAGAATAATATTGAGCGGTGTTCTCATTTCGTGACTCATATTGGCAAAAAACTTCTGCTGAGACATCTCGCTGGCTTCCGCAGCATTCAAAGCATCTTCCAGAAGCCTGGTATGTTGCAGCTGACGTTTCTTTTCTGTATCAATTTTACGAAATGCAAGAATAATTTCATTTTTTCCCAGAATGTCATCCTGGATTACTGAAATATTGACCCAGCATTCCCTGCCGTTTATTTTATGCAGAAAATCTCCTCCATAATTCCTGATGTTCTCAGAAACAACTTTTCGGACATTTTCCAGCGAAAAAGCATTTTTCAGATCTCTGGCTGTTCTGTCGTCCAAAACAGTCAGAAAACCTTCCAGCATCTCATCATATTTTCCCTGTTCTGCAAGAGTCCTTTCCATTTCATTTGAGTTTTTGATCCTTACATAGGTTTCATCTTTCAGGTTAATTCTGTAAAGAGCATAATAAGTATTACTCAGTGCCTGCATCATAAGCCTTACATAATGTACAGAATTACCTCTTCTCAAATCTCGCAGATACAGGCCCAGCATAGCCAGAAGGAGAATTGCCAGAACACCTCCACAATACCAGAGAATCTTATAAAAGCCAATCAGCAATATATAACGCGGTACTGTCATCACACAGAGCCAGCCATTGCTGACCGTACAATGATAAATATCCCTTTTCCTTCCGGTGATATCCACAATTCCACCACCGGTTTTGTCCAACGAACCCTCCTTTATTTTCTGACACATATTTGCTGCATATTCTTCTGTTGCATCTTCATCCACCATAAATGGCGCATCATAAAACAACAGTCTGCCATTTTCATCAAAAAGATAATAGGCGCCCTGATCCATAAGTTTCAGATCCATATGGATATTCTGATAATTTTCCCGTTCCAGAAAAATGGCAATAGCATTCCCGGAAAAAGACTCCACAGCTGCCACAACTGTCAGTTCTCCTCTTTCTGATTCTTCTTCTGCCACATTACAGAACACAACATCACCTGCAGCTTTTCTGGCTTTATAGTACCAGTCTGTGTTCTGATAATTTTTCAATCTGGATTTGTCATTTATATTAGAGGCAATTTTCTCACCATTTTTCATTACGCAGCTTTGTAAATCCGAATCCCCAACTACAGCAGCTGTCTGCTTCAGAAAATTTTCCATCTTATGTGTAAGTTCCTGCTTACTGTAACTGCTGTTTTCCAGTTCTTCCAGATAAAACAGTCCCATCCGTATATAAGTTCTGTAAACAGCTATATTGCGTTCTTCATCTGCACAGTAACTCCGAACCAGTTCCAGTCCCATGGTTCGTGCGTTGGAAATGAGTGCCTGATAAGTTCCCACCATCGCACTGATTCCCAGTGCCACGATCAGTGCCAGAACAATTATGGTTTTTATTTTACTGTTTTCAAATCTGATCTTTGTTCTTTTCATACTCATCTCCCTGTACTTTTATGATATTTAAATTTTGTACTGAGAGAAAAAAAATCTCCCCTTCATGATAAAAACATTTTATCATAAAAAAGGGAGATTTCTATAATAAAAATCAAAAGAAAAAGAATAAAATTTTTCTGATGGTTTTATGATTTTGATCAAATATTATTTTGTAAATTTCATGGAATCCAGCTGATAAAGAGTTCCTTTTATCTGCTGTGCATTTATCTTTAATGCCTGCTTTCTGTCCTGCGGATAATATCTTGTAGAAAAAACCACTTCCCCTTTATTAAGATAAACTTCCGCAGCTGTAGTATCACCAAGGATACGGATGTCTTTCAGCATCTGTTTGTGTTTTCTTGTAAAGAGTGACAGATACTTCAGTTCTTCATCCAGATTGTTATTGGTGTTTGCCAGTATCAACTGATAGCCTCTGGCAGTAAGCACATCACTGATTCCTGCCACTTCTCTGCTGATAGTATCTGAATTGATCTTTGGCAGTATTACCCCTACAAGGCTGGTCTTTTTTGTTCTCAGAGTCTGTGCCTGTGCAGAAGGCTGATAACCAGTCTCCTCAATGACTTTACGGATAATTTCCTTTTTCTCCTCACTTACATACCCTTTATTCAGATATCTTGATACCGTCCCCCGCCAGTCTGGCGATTTCATTTATATTCATAGCCTTACCTCTTTCCACACATGATCAGTGAAAATTTATGTTTATCCGTAACTGTTCAGTACCCTCACAGTTACGAGTCAAAATGCATTCCAAATCCTCTTCGTTACTCATAACCAAATTCTTCCCTGCTTTTTCTCTCAGAATTGGTTACTGCAACCCTGTTTTTTTATTCTGGTCTTCTGTATGATAAAGACAGTTAGATCGTGATAGAAAATTAAAAATTTCAATATTTGAAGGAGGGTTTTCCTATGTTAACAGCTAAACAGAATATGATCGAATGTATGAAGCCAGGCGGACAGCCGGACCGTTATGTAAACCAGTATGAAGCTATTAAACTTCTTTTCCATCCATTTATGTTTTCCAGTCCCGCACCGCAGAAAGGTCAGCTGAATGTTGTAAATGCATGGGGTGTTACCAACAGTTTTCCTGACAATGTACCAGGTGCTTTTCCGGTTCATACACCAGACAAAATTGTGGTAAAAGACATTGAGCACTGGAAAGATTATGTAAAAGCACCTTCTCTTGATTTTCCACAGGAAGCATGGGATCAGTGCAAAGCAATGTATGATGCTGTAGATGGAGAAAAAGCCTTCAAAGCTCCATTCATCGCTCCTGGTCTTTTTGAACAGACACATCATCTCTGCGAAATGGTAAATGCTCTGTATTATTACGTAGATTATGAAGATGAAATGCATGATATGATCAAATATCTGACTGAATGGGAACTGAAACTGGCAGAAGGTATCTGTGATCATCTTCATCCAGATATGATTTTCCATCATGATGACTGGGGCAGCCATGACAGTACATTCCTCAGTCCTTCCATGTTTGAGGATTACTTCCTGGATTCTTATAAACAGATTTACGGTTATTACAAAGACCATGGTGTAAAATATGTTGTTCATCATTCTGACAGCTACGCAGCTACACTGGTTCCTGATATGATCGAAATGGGTATTGATGTATTCCAGGGCTGCATGAAAACCAACAACGTTCCTGAACTCATCAAAAAATATGGTGACAAAATCAGCTTCATGGGCGTCATCGAAAATGCATTTGTTGATCATGAAGGCTGGACTGATGAAGAATGCGAAAAAGTTGTTCGAGAAACTGTTGCGGACTGTGGTATGCACAGCTTTATCCCCTGCATTGCACAGGGCGGACCCGGTTCCGTATATCCAGGTGTATATTTATCTCTGGCAAAAGCTATTGACAAAGTAAACTATGAACAATTTGGATTTACACCGGAACAACAGGCCGAGATGCGTCTCCCACATGATATTATGTTCTGATCGTAAAATAACTGCCGGGTGCTTGTACCCGGCAGTTATCATATTGTTTCTCTTACTTTTTCCAGTGCATCCAGAAAATGCATGGAAATATAACAATAATTCCGTACTTTTTCATCATCCAAATCCACTTTCATATTTTCCTGAATCTTTTTTATACGATATACCGTTGTATTACGGTGCATAAATAATTCTGCTGATGTCTGGGCTATAGATCGTTCATGATCCAGGAAACACAAAAGAGTCCCAAACATTTCATCTCCTTTTTGTTTTTCTTTCCACAGGCGGTATACAGCCGGCATTACTGCCATTACTTTATCCTTTACATCGGCTTTTGCTGTCAGCAAATATTCCACCGCATAGTTTTCAAAATACTGAAAAGCTTTTTGTTTTTGTTTGTTCATTCCACGTTCCAGTGCATATGTAGCCTGTCGATAAAATGTAGATATTTTCTTTATTCCCTCCTGATTCGGAAGACTGAATCCGACACACACCGGATTGTGAACCACCACATTTCTAAGTAATGCACAGGCATCATAATCTTTTGACAAATCTTTTGTGGACAACAGTATAAGATCATTATCCCATATATAAATTCCTGTATCCATCAGATTCTGCATCAGCATACGCATCAGCGAATTCGTTTTCCTTTCCAGATTTACCGGTGCATCTTTCTCTTTAAATCGAATCAATGTTATATAATAAACATCATCCGATTGCCATCCCATATATTTTAACTGCATGTTCAGTTTTACAGGATCATAAGGTTTTTCCATCATTATATTTAAAAACACGCTGCTGTTTCCTGCTACCGGATCCTTCCAAAACGACTGACCCAGTGCAGGACCCAGAATTTCTGCCAGTTTCTGTAACAGCTGCATATCTCCCTGGTTCAGTCGTCGCTCTTTTGCTATCAGATTTATTCGTCCACATATTATGTTGTTAAAATAAATACATAATGTGGTCCCACCCAGATTAATGATATTGTTTTGAGGTAAATCATAACTGACTTTATCATGAGAATAAAATTCATTATTTTTACTGCTGAATTTAATCATATTAATTGCATTCACAGACGAATACCCATATTGACAAAGATATGCCCACTCACTGTCCAGTTCATGTTCGCCATAGACACTGGTCCGACCCAGAACTTTGTTATTGGCATCAAAAAGAACCATTGGATTTTTAAGCATTTTATAAGCCTGATCCATCGCCGCCTGATAGTCCTGCTGTCCTACATATTCCTTAATTTTGCTGATCCAGTCTTCATGTGCATCAAATACGGACTGGATCAGCTCAAATACTCTGGTGATCTCCATATCATAAATAATAATGCGGTCACCTTCCCCATCACATACTATATAATTCTGCTCCTTGTAAATATGCACACAGTTTGTTGCATAGGCCAGACGTGCACTGTTCAGAATAGCCGGTGCATCTTCCCTGATCTCAAGTTTTATATCTAACTCTGAAATCTGATTTGCAATCATCCACATGCTTAATTTCAAGCCATATCCCCCCTGTATCTCAAAATCCTATCTACATTTATTTGACCTGAATTATATCTATTATTTTCACTTTATATATTGCTATTTTATCACAAAAAGCAGTCCTGTAAAATGCCTTTATGGACTTTCACAGGACTGATGCTTGCAACTGTTTTTTACTTTTCAAAATGCGTCATTGGTTTGGTTATTTCCTGATTATCGTTATGAACAACTTCTCCACCACGATTTATTGCATCAATGACTTCTGTAATAAAATCATATACTCCAGGGAACACAGAACCAGGTTCTCCCATAACAGTAGCCGGGATAAAATAGTTCTTGGAATTTACTTCACTGATCACTTTTCTTGTCTCAGCTTCTACATATTCTTTTGTCCAGTCACCCCGGTCAACCTTTCCGTTATCAATACCACCCTGGAAAGAAATCTTTCCGCCATAGGTTTTGATAAGTTTTGGAATGTCATTACCATACATACATCCCTGCCAGATATCAATGCCCATTTTGATCATACTTGGAACCAGGTTGGCTCCATAAGAATCACTGTGATGGATGATCAGTTCTACACCGTTCGCCTTCCAGTATCCATAAATCTTTTCGTAAGCAGGAAGCAGGAACTCATCAAACATTTCCGGTGAAAGGAAAGAAGATTTCTGGCTGCCCCAGTCATCATGATGAAACAGTGCATCCGGATGAAAATGATCTATTACTTCTTTTGCTACTTTAATTTCATATTCTACCAGGTAATCAATTAATTCATGCATTGCCTCCGGTTCATCATAGAAATTAATCATACATTCTTCCATTCCCATCAGGTAATGAAGCTTTTCAAAAATCCCAGGTGCAATGAACGGTGCCACAAAATATTGTTCTCTGTCAATGGCATTTACCTGTTCAATGGTTGGTGCCCATTCTTCATCTGTGAATTCTGTTCTGGGCATATGTACTTTTTCTTTCCATTTTGTTACGTCATCTACTACAACATATTCCGGTGATGTATTAGGAAACATTCCTGGCACATTTTCCGGGAATTCTATCTGCACACCCCATCCGTTTTTCCAGGTACCACCTTTCTGAACATTGCCCATTGCAAACAAAGTCGCCGGGTCAAATGCAAGTTTCACATATTCAAACTGATTTACATATTCATCAAGTTTTTCTCCTCTGATACATGCAAGTACTTTCTGTTTTGGTGTCATAATGATTTCCCCCTTTTCATCACTGTCTAATTATTTTTTCCAAGTTTATAACCAAACTGTAAGAATAATGCGCCAACCAGAACACAGACAGCTGGAATCACCATAAATCCTACACAGACACCAGTCTGAAGTGTTACCAGTTCTGCTGCATTTGCTTCCGTAAAATAGGACATGTCAGCCATGGCTGATGTGTAAGCGCCAAGTGCCAGGCATCCTGAAATCAGAAGTCCTCTTGCTACGATGCCAAGTTTGATCGGAACTGTCAGAAGTCCCATAACCGTACCGGTTACATCATAGCCAAGCTTTTCACCACTGAACTGTGCACAGTTTGCATACAGTTCCGGATCCGCAGTATTCGAAATATACATGAAAAACATCACAACGCTCATAAGTACAATAACGATCATTGTGTTACTTCTTAATACAAAAGCCAGAAGTCCGGCTGCTGCCATAATTACATAAGATAATACCACGCTCTTTTTGCCGCCAAGTTTTCCTACTACAAATTTTGCAATAAAAGAAGCTACAATACCAAGAATATTTGCTGCAAACATGAATGGTGTCATCAATCCCGGATTACCGGAAATATACGTGAAATAATAAACTGCCATTCCACTTACCAGGAACAGTAAAACATATTTCAACATATCAGATACAATAAGAGAGATCAGATGTGGATTACATTTAACAGCATCCATTGCTTTAACTTTCGGCTGATCTGCTGCTTTGTTACTCATAGCTGCCATCATGGCCGCTTCTTCTTCTCCTGTAGGCTCATACCCTTTGAACATTACAAAATGTGCATACATACCTGCAAACATCAGACAGGAAAATGCGAATGCTGTTGCAGCATAAGAGTTTGCTTCACCTAAAACAGATGCAAAGAAAGAAACAACTGCTGGTCCTATAAAGGAATAAACTACAGATGCTGCAGAAGTCCAGATACTTCTGGCTGAAGAAAGTGCCATACGATCTTCAGATGTCTTTGCAGCTACATTGATCATGGAAATACTTGCAACATATGGAAGATTCCATGCGATTCGGCTGGTGATCATAGCCAGTGTTACAAAAATAACAGCCGCCATTCCATTTCCGATACGAATAAACTGTCCTGCATATAAGAACGGCACCAGCCATGGTGTCATGATCAGCCAGGAACGATAACGTCCCCATTTTTTTGCTTTTCCTTTGTTCATAAATGCACCATACATCGTAGATAAGATTGCATCCACAACTGCGGAAATTGTAGTCATAACTGCTACAATACCTGTGCTGAATTTTGCGATATTCGTAAAGAAATAGGATGCATAATAGGTGTCAATATTGGACATCAGAGTAAATCCGAAGTCACCAACACCAAAAAATTTTTTCAGTGCTCCACTGATTTTTTTAGGTTCTTTGTTTCCTGCCATAATTACTCTCCCTCCCTTTGTAATTTGTGCATTTTCCCTATAAATCGCCTTGTTTACAGCTCTCTTATTTATTATATTGTGTAGTATACAGTTTTATTCCGCCAGTTCATATGGTATAGAAAGACAATTTTAGCATCGATTTTCTTTGTGTTTTTGTTTATAAGCAACATAACAGTCTTTCATATCCTGTCTGCCTCCTTTTGAATTATCTTTCAACACAGACAGGACACTCTGTAATGACTATACCTAATACGCACAACCAAAATTTTTATAAATTCTTACAACAACACCCCGGCAGAATCAATATTCCACCGGGGTGTCTAAATTAATATTTTTTCATATACTTCAATGCTTCTGTCTCAGTTAGCTCAAACTTTTCCATTAACTGCTTTTTCAGTTTCTCTTCCGAAAAATGATTTTCCCGGTATGTTTCTATCACTGCACATAATCCACGTTCCATTCCTTCCTTAATCAATCTGTCTGATTCCAGTTCCAGTACGTTTCCTCCCATGATATCACCTATCCCTTCTTTTATTTTTTCTCTGTCTGCAAATATGTAATCCGCTATCCGGCTGATCAGTTCTATCAGATCTCTGTACGCTTTTTCTTTTCCCTGATCCAACAATTCCTGTTCCAGGTAACTTTCAATCTCTTTATATTCCTCCAGCATTCCCTGGAGAACCTCATTGTTTTCCTCAAGACTGTCTTTACTCTTTTCATACCGTATGATATAGTACGGCAACAAAAATATTATTTTCCTTTCTTTTTGTCTCTGATTACTGTCTTTTGTATTCAGGAAAATTCCTCTGGTGTATTCTGTTTTTCCGTAAATCTTTTTGAATTTTATCTTTTGTGAGAAAGTACTTTCTTTCACCTTCCTTTCCCTTTTCTTTATTTTATCAAAACAGTCTGACAAAATCTATTTCAATCTGTCGCTTTTTATAAACTTTCCATTCATCCCAAACCACTCTATGATAACTATAATACTTCCAGACTGAAATTTGCCAAAAAAAACACACAGCAGAACGTATATACTGCTGTGTGTTTTTTTATTTTCTTAATTAACTCTGTTTTATACCATGAACTGATGCAGAAATCAGATATTCAGAAGATCACTGAATACTTTCAGTGCGCCTTCTGTTTCGTGAGCAAGAACACGTTTTGCAAGAACTTTACCCAGCTGAACACCTTCCTGGTCAAAGCTGTTTACGTTCCACAGGAATCCCTGGAACATAACCTTGTTCTCGAAATGAGCAAGAAGTGCACCAAGACTTCCTGGATTCAGCTGATCGCCAATGATAATGCTGGACGGACGTCCACCTTCAAAGTTCTTATTGCGGTTGTCATCAGCTTTACCACATGCAAAAGCTACAATCTGAGCAGCTACGTTAGCGCAGAGTTTCTGCTGGCTTGTGCTTCCCTGGATCACAACATCTGTTTCCATCTGGTTGTTTCTGAATCCTACAAACTGCAGTGGAACAATATCAGTTCCCTGATGAAGAAGCTGATAGAAAGAGTGCTGTCCGTTAGTTCCTGGTTCTCCGAAAATCACCGGTCCTGTCACATAATCTACTGGTTCTCCAAAACGGTTTACAGATTTACCGTTGGATTCCATATCCAGCTGCTGAAGGTGTGCCGGAAAACGGCTCAGTGCCTGAGAATATGGAAGAACTGCTGTACTTGGATATCCCAGTACGTTTCTTTCATAAAATCCGATCAGTGCATCCAGCATTGCCGGGTTCTGAAGTACGTCTTTGTTTGCAGCAAGTTTATCCTCTGCTGCTGCTCCATCCAGGAACTGTGCAAATACTTCTGGTCCAAATGCCAGAGATAATACAGCACCACCAACAGCAGATGTGGAAGAATAACGTCCTCCGATATAATCATCCATAAAGAAGGCTGCAAGATAATCATCACTTTTAGCCAGTGGAGAAGTCTCACTTGTAACAGCGATCATATGTTTGGATGCATCAAGACCAGCCTTCTTAAGAGCGTCTTTTACAAAGGATTCATTGGTCAGAGTCTCAAGAGTTGTTCCTGATTTAGAAACCAGTACAAAAATGGAATGTGCAACATCAATTGTAGCAAGAACTGCTGCCGCATCATCAGGATCTACGTTACTAATGAATTTTGCTTCCATCTTGAAGGTATTGTTCTTTTTTGCCCATCCTTCCAGCGCAAGATACATTGCACGAGGACCTAAGTCACTTCCGCCGATACCGATCTGTACAACAGTAGTAAATTTCTCTCCTGCTGCATTAGTGATCTCACCTGCATGAACCTTGTTTGCAAAATCAGCGATCTTATCCTGCTGTTCTTTATAGAAAGCTCTCTTATCAACGCCGTCAGCTGTCACTGTATCTCCAAGCTGACCACGAGTCAGATGATGAAGTACCAGACGTTTCTCTCCTGTATTGATCACTTCTCCATTGTAGAGTGCTTCAAATTTCTCTGCAAGCTGAGCTTCCTCTGCCAGGTTCTTAAGTCCTGTCAGAACCGCATCGTCAACCTGTTTTGCAGCGTAGTTATATGCAAGGCCCTCTGCCATCGGTACACTGTAGTTCTTTACACGTTCTGCACCGTTTTCTCCTGTCATTGCCTCTACAAGGTTTACTTTGGAAACCTTTTCCAGTTCTTTAAAAGATGCAAGTTTATCCAGATTATTCCAGGTAATCATGATTGACTCCTCCTTAAATAATATTCTGTAACTGATTATAATATTAAATGGGTGGAAATTCAAGATATATTACCTGTATCTCATTCCTGCTCACCTTCGGTGATGGCATTTTGCCTTGTATGTCTCGGGATTTTGGCAAAAAACATGCCAAAACACCTCGCGGGATACTACCTTCTGAATAGTTACTTTACTTCAACTAATTCAATTCTGAAATTCAGTTCTTTTCCTGCCATTTCATGGTTTGCATCAAAAGTGATTGTTTTTTCTTCTTTAGCTGTTACTTTTACAGGGAATGGCTGACCAAACTGATTGGAAAGATAAACCTGCTGACCTACAGTAAGATCTTCGGAACCTGGAAGCTGTGCGATTTCCAGGGTAAAAATTGCCTCTGGATTCGGCTGTCCATAAGCCTCTTCCGGCATCAGGTGAACATCAACTACCTGGCCAACTTCCATATCTGCAACTGCTGCATCAAATCCCTTGATCATCTGTCCTGCACCGCAAACGAATTCAAGCGGTTCTCCACGATCATAAGAGGAGTCAAACTGAGTTCCGTCATTAAAAGTTCCTTTGTAATGTGTACGGCAGGTCTTACCTACGTTACGTCCTGTAAGTGTAGTGTGAAAACCACATCCACCACCACAGTTGCTTCCACAGGAGTCTCCACAGGAATGTCCCTCTTCATGATGATGGTGATCACAGGTGGTACCTGCAGATGTCAGTTCTCCTTTAAGATAAGCTTCTACCGCTTCATCTGTGTTACCCTGTGCACCAGAACATACTTCAATTCCAGCTTCTGCAAGTGCTGTCTGTGCACCCCCTCCGATTCCTCCACAGATCAGAACACTGATTCCCTGTGCAGCGAGAAGTCCTGCCAGCGCACCGTGTCCTGTTCCATTGGAACCGATCACTTCACTGGAAACAACCTTATTATCCTCTACTTCATAAACCTTAAATGTTTCTGTTTTTCCAAAGTGCTGAAAAATATTTCCATTATCGTAGGTTGCTGCAATCTTCATTGTAAAAATCCTCCCTTTAATCACAAATATATGTCTTATCATTATACCCTTTATAGCCCATAAAAGCAAGAAATGAGGCAGCCACATTCCTGCCGCTGCCCCACTTTTGCGATTATGATTTCATTTTCTAATTATGATCGATCATCTACTCCACACTTCACCTGTGTACAATATTTTTACATAGCTTTTTTCAGATGATAAAAATCTTTTACAGCCTGAATACCTATCCTGGTAATCTTCTTAAGATTGATTGAATTGGTTCCTGCCTTTCGTGGTCGGAAAGTAATCGGGATAAAAGTTGCCTTCTCTTTATAATAAACAAAGTATGTTGTGAACATGATATTGGGAAGATTATAGTGTTCTGGAAGTCTGCCGATATATTTTTTCACCAGATCTGCCTTCATAAGCCGGAAAGGAGCATTGGCATCCGGAACTTTTACTCCAAAAATCATCCGCAGCAGAAAACATACTGTGTTTTCCACGAATTTCCGAGATTTACCATCGCCTCTTTCCTGTCGGTCACCAAGAATCGCATCATACATTTTGCGTTTTCTCCAGAACTGTTCAAACTCCCCGGGATTTGTCTGACCGTCAGAATCTGTCTGGAAAATATAATCCGCGTTGTTCTCTATTGCATATCGATAGCCATGCAAAACTGTAGATCCATGTCCTCCATTTGGTTTGGTAAGAGGAATAAGCAAGGGACGGGTTTTTGCCATTTCACATACAATTTCATAAGTATTATCCTTACTGCCATCATTAATGATCACCAGACGGGACTGTCCCTCATCGTTATGATTTTCAACCACCGGATACCAGTCCATAATGGTCTTTTTGATATTTTCTGATTCATTATACGCCGGAATTACAATAAATAATGAAGACATAACTTTTCTCCTTAATTTTTTACATACATTTGTATATGGTTCTTTTCACAGACCATAGTATACTCTTCTGCCAGATATTCGATGATTTGTTTATCATATCTGAAAGTCTGAAAAATGCGTTTTTTCTTATAATTATCATAAACTAATATGACAACATCATTTTTTCCACTTAATATAGAAGCAGCCTGACTGTCAATTGGCTCAGGGAATTTTTTATATCTGACTGCCGGAATATAAAAATATTTTTCCTGTGGGAGCACATCAAATTTGTTATATATCGTCGCATTATTGTTAACTGCAAGAACATTTTTCAGGTCACTATACTTTTCTTTATATAACCGGGCTAATTCATCGGTTGCTTCTGCATATTTCTGTGAATCTGTGTGCAAAAACAATCTGGCCGGTATACTTATATTACACAATATTGTCAGAAAAACCCAAAAGATAACTGCCAGGTATCGAAAATATATTTTTTTCTCTGAAAGTATCCTGGAAATTTTTTCGGATACTACCAGCACCACCGGGAGAATAAAAGGAAGAAGGTATTCGTAATAATGTCCGTAATTTCTGCCGGAAAGTGCTACAGAATAAAGTGAAAAAAGCAGGCCCGCTATATATAATATTTTAAATTTCACAGATACTTTGGTGCTTTTCAGAACCATGAAAGCAGAAACAGCAAGCAAAACGATCAGCCATATGGTTCTTCTGTAAAGCAACATATCTGTCATCTTACGAAGTACAGATTGTCCTCCATTTGCATAGGAAAGATTGAATAAAAAAGACTGCTGTATCATATCTTCCAGGCTGTGAGTCACCGAACAGTAAATCAGCTCCGGCATAGTTCCCAGCAACAGACCTGCGATTCCTGCCACAATATTAAGGATTGCATTCTGAAACTCACGCTCCATCAGCAAATACACGATAAGCAGCACCCCAACCGGTACCCACATAACAACAAGATTTGCCCTCAGTCCCAGCATCACTGCAACACAAATTCCATGAATCAGCATATAAACCGGTGGATGAGTCTTTCCTGAACTGCCAAAATATTTCAAAATCAAAAATACACAAATAAGCTGAAAAGTCAGTCCATAAGTCTCTGCAAAATTTCCATACTGGTAAGTAATTCCATTTAATGTAAATAACAGTCCTACAGCCACTGCCGTATCTGCATATAAAAAACCAGCTCTATCTCCTTTTATGAGTATGGCCATTCTGTAAAAAAGCAGTGCATTAACCAGCATAAATATATACTCAACTATAAAAAGACCTGCTGTACTGTGCGAAGTGATCATCGCACCAAGGCAGTTAAACAGATACAGATACCAGCCTTTATGGTCAAACAGATCTCTGTAGGGAACTTTTCCAGATGCCATAGCTCTTCCTATAGCAAAGAAAACAGAGCTGTCTGTTTTACGTCCACCAACAACAGGAGATGAACCATTGCATAAAATCATGATAAAGAAAACAAACAATGTCCAGATCAACCAATGAAATCTTACTTTTTTACATTTATGTACTTCTTTTTCTATTATCATAGATATTTCCCAATCATTTATTATTTTGTTTTTAGTAATGTATCTTTAAAACTCATAAAAACTCTTCTCCCTTTTTCTATACGTTATTATAAGCACATTATCCATAAATGCACAACCACATTTTTCAGCAAAAAGAAACACTGACCGGCGAAAGTCAGTGTTTCTAAAAGAAATGGCAACGGCGAAAGAGGTTTGTATTATTATTTCACTTTCACTTTGATCTTCACAGTCTTTTTACCGGATTTTACAGTAATCACTGCCGTGCCTTTTTTCTTTGCGGTAATTACACCTTTTGAAGTTACTTCTGATTAGCCATAACAGCTTTTACACTGAAGCAGATGTTCGAGAATACTGGATTATGGACCCAGCCAAAAGGAGAATCCGTGGCTCCACAGCCGAAAAAAGATTTTCAACCAGCAAACCATATTCTTTCTTTACACTTGTCGAAAAAAAGTATACCATATGATTTATAAATACAATGAAAAGGCAGGTAATTTTTATGGAATATTCAATCAACACCAAATGTGTACAGGCCGGTTACACACCTGGAAACGGAGAACCGCGACAGATTCCGATCATTCAGTCCACAACTTTTAAATATGATACCAGTGAAGACATGGGGAAACTTTTTGATCTGGAAGCAGAGGGATATTTTTACTCCAGACTTCAGAATCCTACTAACGATTATGTAGCGGCTAAGATTGCTGCTCTGGAAGGCGGTTCCGCTGCAATGCTCACCTCCTCCGGGCAGGCAGCCAACTTTATGGCCGTCTTTAACATCTGCGAAGCAGGCAGCCACGTTGTTTCCTCTTCATCTATCTACGGAGGTACCTACAATCTTCTTTCTGTGACCATGAAAAAAATGGGTCTGGAAGTTACTTTTGTTGACCCGGACTGCACTGAAGAAGAACTGAATGCTGCATTCCAGGACAACACCAGAGCTGTATTTGGTGAATCCATTGCCAACCCTGCCCTTACTGTTCTCGATGTAGAGAAATTCGCAAAGGCAGCTCACGCTCACGGCGTTCCCCTTATTGTAGACAATACCTTCCCTACTCCGGTCAATGCACAGCCAATCAAATGGGGTGCTGACATTGTCACACATTCCACTACCAAATATATGGACGGTCATGGGGCTGCGCTGGGTGGAGTTATTGTAGACAGCGGCAACTTTGACTGGATGGCTCACGCTGACAAATTCCCGGGTCTCTGCACACCGGATGAATCTTATCACGGCGTTACCTACGCAGAAAAATTTGGAAAAGAAGGAGCATTTATCACCAAATGCACTTCCCAGTTAATGAGAGATCTGGGATGTATGCAGTCTCCTCAGAGTGCATTTATTCTGAACCTTGGTCTGGAATCTCTTCATGTGCGTATGCCCAGACACGTAGAAAATGGACAGGCTGTTGCAGAATTCCTGGAAAGCCATGACAAAGTAGAATTCGTTAATTACCCTGGACTTCCATCCAATAAATACCACAGCATTGCTCAGAAATATATGCCAAATGGCGGTTGCGGTGTGGTTTCCTTTGAATTAAAAGGTGGCAGAGCTGCTGCCGAAAAATTCATGAAAAACCTGAAACTTGCTGCAATTGAGACTCATGTGGCAGATGCAAGAACCTGCTGCCTGAATCCGGCAACTTCCACTCACAGACAGATGAACGATGAACAGCTGATCGCTGCCGGCATCCCTGCAGGACTTATCCGTATTTCCTGTGGTCTGGAGGATAAAAACGACCTGATCGCAGATATCGCACAGGCTCTGGACGCAATCTGAACCAAGTAACATACTCCCCCACTTAAATCTTACAGATTTTGAAGTGGGGGGTTCTTTTTCCCGAAGCGTTACAAGGTCTTGTGCATAAACACCTCTTTCAAATAAATGTAGGAAGAAATTTTCAGGACGAAAAAGAAAAGCACCTCCGAAGAGATGCCTTTCCTCCGTATTTCCGTATGCGATTGATATGGATTCGTGTGAAGCTTTGTCACTTCTTCACGGTCACTTTTACGGATTTATATACGCCATTGTTGGCGAAAATGTAAATGGTACAGGTTCCTTTTTTAAGGGCCTTGATCTTGCCGGACTTGGATACGGTCGCGATGCTGCTGTCGCTTGTGTGATAGCGGAATATGTCGGTGTGCAGCAGCAGCTTTTTCCGGCTGCCCGCCTTCTCCACTTTACACTTGAGCTTGAAGGTCTTGCCTTCCCGTAGGGTGACTTTTGTCTTATTCACCGTGATCGATTTGGCGTTTGTCTTCTTCGCATTTTTCATGGCGACGTGCAGTGCATTGGAACGGGCGATGTAAATCTTTTTGCCGTTTACCATCTTGTAGGCTGCGACGTAGTACTTATATTCCTTCTTGTTGTTTAGCTTTTTATGCGTCGCGGAAAGAGTGCTCTTTGTGACATGCTCCCACCACTTAAATCATAGATTTTGAAGTGGGGGGCTTCTTGCTCAATGGCTCTACTGAGCCAAGTATCTACAAGCTATCCTCGC
>URXG01000052.1 GCA_900551715.1 uncultured Blautia sp.
TGAGCAAGAAGCCCCCACTTCAAAATCAAAGATTTAAGTGGTGGGAGCATGTCACTGATTATTTTTGAAGCGATGGATTAGATAAATGAAAACTCCTGCAATGAGCATGATAGGAATCAGAATGCTGAGAACTGTAAACAAAAGGAACAGTACTACAGCAGCAATGAGGATCACTGCAACTTTCCCATACCAGGTGGAAAGATTCAGATGAAAGCTGTGATGCTTTACCTTTCGGGTATCGGAGGAGTTTTGTTCATAATGGTCATCAGTCTCTGTATATGGAGAATAGGAGCGACTGCTACCAACTGATTCTGTGTCCAGAAGAGTTCTTGCAATAAGTCTGGGATCGCCCAGCTCGCTGAGAATATCATCTTCTGATCGTCCGGTACGTCGCTGTTCTTCAATATAATTACGATAATACTGAATATGGGAAGAAACAGTTCCTTCCGGCATCTGTCCGGAAAGCTGTTCATATAAAATATCAAGAAATTCTTTTTTGTTCATAATAAATCTCCCTGAAAAATTTATAACTGCCACCTGTGGAAAAGGTGACAGCAGTTTTGATATTTTGTGGATATTTTACCACAAAGACAGAATAAGGCAAAGATGGTTAAATATTAAATTTCTATAAAAGAGACCCGGAAAAAAATATCCGGTTATAATACGATCCGGAATCAATGATCTGGGAAAGAAGATAAGATATTTCTGTAATTATTCCTCAGAAGAACGAGAAGTGCTGTATCACTTTAAACATATTTTGAGTGGCAGATATTGATGTTTTGGTGGAAGAATATTATAATAAATATGATATTCTTCTTGAGGGCAGAGACCCGGAAGAATTCAAACGTCATGTAGCAGTACAGGCAGCGATTGAGATCGGATTTGAGAAATTCCTGGAAGAAAAAAATTACCAGGCAGTTGTTACGCATTTCGGTGATCTGGGAAGTTTACAGCAGCTTCCGGGACTGGCTATGCAGCGTCTCATGGAAAAGGGATATGGGTTTGGGGCAGAAGGCGACTGGAAAACAGCAGCAATGGGAATCGAAGCTGTCTACATTGACAAAGATACTACCATCCGCAATTTTAAGAACGAGCTCAGATGGAATGAGATTGCATTCAGAAAATAACGACGGGTGGATGTGAAAATACAGAAACCGGGAGGATTTACAGATGGGTGTAAACGAAGCTAAGACAGCAATTTTGAACAACAAGACAGCATTAGGTATTGAATTTGGCTCTACCAGGATCAAAGCAGTTCTGGTAGATGATAAATATAATCCCATTGCTTCAGGAAGCTATGACTGGGAAAACCGTTATGAAGATGGAATCTGGACCTATCATCTGGACGATATCCATAAAGGTCTTCAGGGCAGTTACAGTGATCTGGCAAAGGATGTACAGGAAAAATACGGAGTGGAACTGACCAGTGTTGGGGCATTGGGAATCAGTGCAATGATGCATGGTTATATGCCATTTAACAAAGAAGGCAAACTTCTTGTTCCTTTCCGTACATGGAGAAACAATATCACAGCAGAAGCTTCTGAGAAGCTGATGGAACTTTTTAACTATAATATCCCTCAGAGATGGAGTATTGCACATCTTTATCAGGCAATCCTTAACGGAGAAGAGCATGTAAAAGACATTGACTTTATGTGTACTCTGGAGGCTTATGTGCACCGTCTTCTTACTGGCAGACGTATTCAGGGAATCGGTGATGCAGCAGGTATGTTCCCTATTGATACAACTACCAAAGATTACAATCAGGAAATGGTAGACAAGTTCGATAAACTTGTGGAACCATATGGATTCCCATGGAAACTGAGAGACATTTTTCCGGAAGTTATGGTGGCCGGACAGGATGCAGGCACTCTTACAGAAGAAGGTGCCAGACTTCTTGATCCTACAGGTAAGTTGAAAGCTGGAATTCCTATGTGTCCTCCGGAAGGTGACGCAGGAACCGGTATGGTGGCAACTAACAGTGTAAAACAGCGTACAGGTAATGTATCAGCAGGCACTTCTGTGTTTGCAATGATCGTTCTGGAAAAAGAACTTTCCAGACCATACAAAGAAATCGACATGGTTACCACACCGGCAGGCGATGCCTGTGCCATGGCTCATTCCAACAACTGTACTTCCGATTTGAATGCATGGGTAAATGTATTTAAAGAATTTGCAGAAGCAATGGGTATGGAAGTGGATATGAACCATCTGTTCGGAACACTTTATAACAAAGCGCTGGAAGGAGATCCGGACTGTGGCGGACTACTGTCATACTGCTATTTCTCCGGAGAGCATATGACAGGATTTGAAGAAGGACGTCCGTTATTTGTACGTTCTCCTGAAAGCAAATTCAATCTTGCAAACTTTATGAGAAATAATCTTTACACCTGTCTTGGTGCAATGCGTGTAGGTCTGAATATCCTGATCGACAAAGAGCATGTGCAGATCGACCGTCTTCTGGGACATGGTGGTCTCTTCAAGACCAAAGGTGTAGGTCAGCAGATCCTTGCAGATGCAGTAAATGCGCCGGTATCTGTTATGGCAACAGCAGGTGAAGGCGGAGCATGGGGAATCGCTCTTCTGGCAGCTTATATGGTTGACAGAGAAGAAGGCGAGACACTGGATCAGTTCCTGGATAATAAAGTATTTGCAGGAAATGAGGGAAGTACTCTGGATCCGAACCCGGAAGGTGTAGAAGGATTTAATATATTTATGGAAAGATATCTGAAGGGAATTCCGATTGAGAGAGCAGCAGTAGACTCCAAAATCTGGTAAGTTGTTCTGAAGTCAGATTCCTGGTTGAGATAAAAGGTGAAAATAATGTTAGAAAAATTAAAAGAAGAAGTTTACAGGGCAAATATGGATCTGCCAAAATACGGACTGGTTACTTTTACCTGGGGAAATGTCAGTGGCATTGACCGGGAAAAGGGACTGTTTGTTATCAAGCCGAGTGGTGTAGAATATGACAAACTGAAACCAGAGGATATGGTAGTTGTGGATCTTCAGGGAAATAAAGTAGAGGGAGAATATAATCCTTCTTCTGATACTGCCACTCATGTAGTGCTTTATAATGAATTTCCTGATATTGGCGGAATCGTACATACTCATTCTCCATGGGCTACCAGCTGGGCACAGGCAGGCAGAGGCATCCCCTGTTATGGAACCACACATGCAGATTATATTTATGGCGAAGTTCCCTGTGTGCGGAATCTAACAAAAGAAGAAATCGATGAGGGCTATGAGAGAAATACCGGTGTTCTGATCGCCGAGTATTTCAAAAACAGGGATTATAATGCAGTACCTGCTGTTCTCTGCAAAAACCATGGACCATTTACCTGGGGGAAAGATGCTCATGAGGCTGTTCATAATGCAGTTGTACTGGAAGAAGTAGCCAAGATGGCATGTCGCTGTGAACTGATCAATCCGCAGGTACAGCCTGCACCGCAGGAACTGCAGGACAAACATTACTACAGGAAACATGGTGCGAATGCATATTACGGACAGTCAAAGTGATTCCGGGTATGAACAGGAAAAAATGTGAAGATGTATAAGTAAATCCCAGATAATTATCCTCTGTGGTGACTCACGGTTCAGAAAGTGAGGTCTCACAGAGGATAATTACTGGGATTTTTCTCTATAGTTCAACATTTTCCCTGTTATACACCGTACTTTGACTGGAACAGGTCCCCGTCAGTTTCAATAGTTTCGTCCGGTGAACACAGCCACGCTCCGGGGTTTCATAATAAATTCGCCATCAATTCTTACGTCCTCACCCAAAGGGTAACAATATTTTCCATCAGCATCTCCATAAGTATTTATACTCAGATGCCATGCTGCTCTGCCATGAAGATCAGGAAGCGTGATAGTGACATCTTTCCAGTAGGTATTTACTGAAATACAGACAAGGTCATCCTGCCCCTTTTCTGTATTATATCCCGCAAAACAGACAGAAAAAGTCCGGGCATCTCTGGGAATATCTACTTCTCTGGCATTGGTATTGTGAGTATGAATCGGATCAAGCCCACAGACAGCATTTGGAAGCTTTTTGTGGATAACCGGATGAGCCTTACGGTAGGCGATCATAAACTTAAAAAATTCAAAAATATCTATGTTTTTTTCCAGCATACGCCAGTCCAGCCAGGAAGTAATATTATCCTGACAGTAACTGTTGTTGTTGCCAAACTTGGTATTGCCAAACTCATCACCGGAAAGAAACATAGGCGTACCACGACTGCACATAAGCACAGCACAGGCATTACGGATCATACGGTGACGGAGAGCAAGAACTTCAGGATCATCCGTTTCACCTTCGAATCCACAGTTCCAGCTCCGGTTATCATTGGCACCGTCCGAATTGTTCCAGCCATTGGCCTCATTATGTTTGTCATTGTAAGAATATAGATCATATAAAGTAAAACCATCGTGACAGGTAAGAAAATTGATACAGGAATTGTAACCGGCATAATTATTCTTATTGTTGTCATAGAAACCACCGTACAGGTCACCAGAGCCGGAAATACTCCATGCAGCATCCCAGGCATTCCAGGAATCTCCCTTCAGGTAGCTGCGGAGAGCATCTCTGTAACGTCCGTTCCATTCCGCCCACCGTCCACTGGCAGGAAAACTTCCTACCTGATACAGCCCACCGGCATCCCAGGCTTCTGCGATCAGCTTCACATTACTGAGAATAGGATCTTCTGCCAGAGTGCGGAGAAGCGGCGGATTGTTCATAGGTGAGCCGTCCTCATTACGACCAAGAATGCTGGCAAGGTCAAAACGGAATCCGTCTACTCTGTAGTTGATGGTCCAGTAACGTAAGCATTCCAGGATCAGCTGCTGAACGACAGGATGATTACAGTTGAGGGTGTTGCCGCAGCCGCTGAAATTATAATAATAGCCTTCCGGAGTGAGCATATAGTAGATGTTGTTGTCAAAGCCCTTGAAACTGAAAGTTTTGCCCATCTCATTGCCTTCGGCAGTGTGGTTGAATACTACATCAAGAATCACTTCAATTCCGTTTTCGTGAAGAGTCTTGATCAGGGTTTTCAGTTCGGTTCCTTCCTGATTGTGCTCATTGGCAGCAGCATAACTGCTGTTGGGGGCAAAAAATCCTACAGTATTGTAGCCCCAGCATTCCAGCAGATGATTACCGTCAACAGTACGGGAATTCATGGTTTCATCAAATTCAAAGATCGGCATCATTTCCACAGCATTGATTCCAAGCTCTTTTAGGTAAGGGATTTTTTCCATAAGACCGGAGAAGGTACCACGATGCTGAACTCCGGAAGAAGGATGATGGGTAAAATCACGTACATGAAGTTCATAAATGATCAGATCACAGAGTTCCTGTCTGGACTGAGGCATATCGCCCCAGTCAAAACGGTCTTTGACAACCCGGGCATGATAAGTGTGTTCCCAGCGGATCCCCCAGGTACGCTGTCCTGCAACAGCTTTGGCATAAGGATCCAGAAGAACTTTGTTTTTGTCAAAAAGAAGTCCCTTTTCCGGACAGTAAGGGCCGTCTACCCGATAGGCATATTCAAATTCATCAATGTTCAGACCATAGACGATCATAGAATAGACATCACCGATTTTGTAGGCTTCCGGGAAAGGAAGGATGGCAAAGGGTTCTTCCTGTGCACGGTGAAAAAGAAGCAGTTCACAGGATGTTCCTCCGCAGGTATGGATGGTAAAGTTTACACCGTTCTGTAAGGGGGTGGCACCATTCAGGTCATAAATGCCCGGACGGACCGGAAATCCGGAGATTTCTGCCATGGGAACTGATTCATAGGGGTGGTCAGATACGAATTTATGATGATAGGATTTCATAAAACAACTCCATTTCTAAAGTAACACTGTTATAGTTCGTGCAGTCAGGAAGATTATTCCAGGAACAGGGCTTCGCATTCAGCCAGAATTTCCTGATTGCGTTTATCATAATCGACGTGCATTGGCTTTATTTTGCCTTCAATAAACATATTCATTCCCTGAAGCAGTCCGTCTTCGCTGTCAGGGAGAAGGGTACCGCCGTATTGTTTCAGGAACGACCGGGCACCATTTACATCGCAGGCAGCAGCCGGGATTCCAAGTACATCTGCCTCCGGTACCACGAGAACCTGTCCTTCATAAAAAGAAGAAAGAATAAAAAAGTCGCAGGAGGCGAGAACAGGCATGGGATTGGTCATGGATTTCAGAAGAATTACATGGTCGCTGCATGACAGAGCACCTGCAAATTCACAGGTAGATTCATAGAGCGTTCCCATTCCACCGATGATGATCAGCCAGGTATCCTGATGATTTGTCCAGAAACGGTCAAAAGCTTTCAGCAGTCGCTTATGTCCTTTTTCAGGAGAATAACGTCCGATATTGATAAATTTTCGTTCGGAACCCGACAGTACATTTCTGAGTGTTGTAAGAGAAACGGTTGACTGCGTTTCCGGATCAAAATCAACTGGTTTAGAAGCACGCTGCCGGATATTATCTATGTCCATATAATTGGCGATAACCTGGATATTGGCAGGATGTCTGCCAATGCGTTCTACAGCAGGACAGATATCTGCTCCAACAGGGATTACATGATCGTAAGTCCGGTATGCACGACTAAGGAGAGGACGGCTTGGATTTTTTTTGGCAGCGATTTCCCGTTCCATATCATTGTGTACCCAGATGGTACGGATACAAGGAGCTTGTTCAAAAAGTGCGATCATATAGTTTTCGTAACCGTCAAAGTGCACTACCTGATCAAAATCAGCATAGCCGAAATGTTTTTTCCATTCTCGCTGATAGGCTTTACGGAGACGCCTGTGGATGCCGAAGGAAGTGATACCCCATTTCAGATATATAAGCTGGGCGATACCGGTGATCACATCCAGATTCATCTCAGTGGCAAGTGGATAATAATGATAACCTTCAGGAATTCCATGAAGTCTTTCCGGTGCTTCCTTCAGAGAGGGGGAACGGAAAGAGATATAATATTCGCATTTGTCCCGGTCAAGATTGCGGATCAGACTGAAAAAGGCAGTGGTGATGCCGTTGGGTTTCAGGCTTCCCGCATAGAGAAGGACTTTTTTCTTCTTTGTACCGGGCATTCGGTATTCCTGGCAGATTTTTTCACCAAGAAGGACATGACGGCAGAGGTTGGAAGTGGCACTGATATTTTCGTAAGTACAGTACTTTTCCAGAAAAGCTCTGTCCGGACAGCCGGTGTGCTCCTGAAGTTCTTCTGCGACCTCTTCCGGGGTGGTGACCACAGGAAAAGGATAATCGCTGATATCTTCGTACATTCCACGTTCTCTCAGATATTCTTCCTTGTCATAAGCAAAAAGAATGATCTTCCGTCCGGTATTGGCATAATCATACAGGACACTGGAATAGTCTGTGATCAGCACATCACAGGCATTAAGCACTTCATAAGTGTCATATTCAGACGGAAAACTGCGGATGTGGTGATAACTGTCTACAGGAAGAAGATTCTGTACAAAAGGATGAAGTTTTACCAGAAGAATCTGATTGTCCTGCAGCAGGTGATCCAGCCTGGAAAGATAATCTCTGATCTGAGCGATATATTCATCCTCTTTTACAGAGGCAGATGTGCCGCGAAAGGTAGGCATGTACAGACTCAGCTGGCATCCACCATAGCCCAGTACTTCTTTTAGTTTCAGACCACGATCCCCATCAAAAAAAACGGCATTTCTGGGATAGCCTTCATGAAGGACAGTACCCTGGTATAATTCTGTAAGATTATAGGCTCCTGCCATTTTTTCTTCCATATATATGTTAGGAAAGACAAGGTAATCTGACATAAGGAGATTACGCATGACATTGCCGGTGTCATGACGCTCGGAAGGATTGTCCTGTCCCATTCGTTTCAGAGGGGTGCCATGCCACACATTCAGAATGACCTGCCCTTCTTTTTTGATATATCTCCCGGGAAAAGTAGTATCTGTGATCAGAAAACCTGCCCTGGACAGATGATAATAATAAGGAACAGATCCGGTCAGCACAATATGATCCGGCTTCAGTCCGTAATGGGAAAGCTTCCGAAGAATTGCCTCCCGGTGTCCTTTGTGGACCGCCAGAACAATATGAAAATCTCTGTAATCCGGCTGAGACAATTCCTGAAAAATAGCCAGAATGTTGCTTTCCAGTGCAAGGCCACTTCTGGATACAAGAAGAATCTCTCTGGTATCAACAGGAGTTTTTTCATAAAAGGTATTATAAAAAGGATACCATGTACCACTTTTCAGTTTTTTGATGATCTTTTTTGTAAGTGCCATACTTCCTCTTTTCTATATGATAAATTATTGTAACTGTTCACAGCAACAATAAATCAAAGATCATTGGTAAGATGTAATTTATCAAGAATGTAGAAAACAAGGCTTAATGCCATAGCTACCACGCAGGCAAGAACCATTCCTGTAAGTTTTACATTGCCAAGATTCAGTGAAATTCCGGAAAGACCTACGATAAATACTACGGAGGTCAGTGCCAGGTTCCGGGATTTACTGTAATCTACCTGATTGTCCACCAGCATACGAAGACCGGAAGTACCGATCATACCATATAAAAGGAAGGAAATACCTCCAATTACAGGTCCCGGAATGGTGTTGATCAGTGCTGCCAGCTTGCCAAGGAAGGAGCAGCAGATAGAAAGAACAGCTGCACCGCCAATAACCTGTACGCTGTAGACTTTGGTCATAGCCATAACACCAATGTTTTCACCATAAGTGGTAGTAGGAACAGAACCAAGACAGCCGGAAACTGTTGTTGAGAAGAAATCTGCAAAAAGAGAACGGTGAAGTCCAGGATCTTTCAGAAGATCTTTACCTACGATTTTGCTGGTAACGATCTGGTGTCCGATATGCTCGGAAGTAACCAGAAGCAGTGCCGGGAATATGGTCAGTATTGCATCAAGGTTGAATTTGGGCTGCTGGAAGTTGGGAAGTGCGAAGAAAGCAGCTTCCTGTACTGCTGTAAAGTCCAGAATGCCACAGAGTGCAGCGGAAATGTAGCCTGCAATAATGGCAATCAGGATCGGAATTACAGACAGAAAACCCCGGAAAAGGATCTGACCGAAAATAGCAACGCCAAGAGTGATCAGAAATACGATGACATTTTTCATATTGACAGTATCGTCCAGAAGACCGGCTGTACTTGCCGCACTTCCTGCCAGTTCCAGACCGATAAGAGCTACAACAGGTCCCATGGCAGCAGTTGGAAGTACAATATCGATCCAGTCAGTTCCACACTGACGGATGATCAGTGCAACAAACATTCCGGCAATGCCGAGAACAACAAAACCACCAAGTGCATACTGATAACCGAATTTACTTGCTACCAGAAGCCCGGGCGACAGGAATGCGAAACTGGATCCCAGATATGCAGGTGCCTTGCCCTTGGTGATCAGAATGAACAGAAGAGTTCCCACACCATTCATCAGTAATACGATCGCAGGATTGATACCAAACATAAAAGGAACCAGTACAGATGCGCCAAACATGGCGAACATGTGCTGGATACTCAAAGGAATCAGCAGATTGACCGGTACCTTTTCCTGAACTTGAATAATTTTTCTCTCCATTTTACCCTCACTTTCTCATCTGTATGGTCAGATGAAGCCAAAATTGTAACTGTTCAGTATCCTCACAGTTACCCAAAATTTATAATATTATAGCACAGGTTTTTCGTGAATACTATTTGAAACAGGGAATATTGATAAAAAATTAATTGTAAAAAAATACCTGCTGTGTTGTCTGCGAAGAAAGAGTTTTTGAGAATATTGCAAAAACTGTGGGATAATTGTAAAATAAACGTACAGAAAAGGCAACGTAAGAAGCATAAATATAAGTTGACGATAACAAAGTTACAGTTTAAACTATAACGTGAACTTGTATCAGAGTACAAAGGATAAATAAGATGTATATAATAGATTTTCATTCTCACATTCTTCCGGGGATTGATGACGGAGCCAGAAATATGAATTCTGCCATGTCTATGCTGGAGCAGGTGAGAGAACAAAAAGTGGATTATATGGTGGCAACACCCCACTTTTATGCATCGCAGGATCGAATCGAAACTTTTCTTCAAAGAAGAGAGAATGCCTGGGATGCTTTTTGGAGTGCTATTCAGGAAAAGGGTTATCAGAACCAACCCCATATAATACTGGGCAGTGAAGTGGCTTTTTTTGATGGGATCAGCAGAGCAGAGGATATTCCGGAGCTGACAATGAGGGATACGAACATCCTTCTGGTAGAAATGCCTTTTGTACCGTGGACGGACAGGAATATTGATGAGATTCATTACCTTATTAAAGAGAGAAATCTCCGGGTATTGATTGCACATCTGGAGCGTTTTATCTGGATGCCCGGTAACAAAAAAATGGTTAGTAAACTTTTGGAACTTCCGGTATCTGTACAGGTCAATGCAGAAAGTCTCACAGACTGGAGACATCGCAGGGCATTGGTTAAGATGTTCAGTAAAGGGACAGCCCATGTACTTGGAAGTGACTGTCATGGATCCAGACACCGGATACCTAATCTTCAGACTGGCAGAGAGATTATCCTGAAGAAAGCAGGGGCAGAGTGCCTGGAAAAAATAGATCAATATGGTCAAAAACTGTTGTTGGGAGATTAATACCACACCAGATCGTGGGAATCTACTATTATTGGAGGAAGATAGAATGTCAAAAAAATCGATGGTCGCTGTCAGTGTTATTCTGCTGGTTCTTCTGGTTGCACTGATGGTATGTGAAAGAATGAACCCCACAGGTGGACAGGCTTTGCTTCAGAGCATTTTCTGAACAGAGGAGAAATGAAGACATGTCTGGATATAGAAGAAGAAAACATAAGAAAAAGAAGGTTTACAGAGGTCTGATCATAGGAACTGTAGTTCTGATTATGGGAGCAGGCTTTACCATGTTCGTGCTTGGAGGTGCAGATAATCAGCGAGTAGCTGGTTCAGATACCGCTGAAGATGACAAAAGCGTGATCTACAAAGGTGAGACTTATGAACCCAAAGGGAATCTGGAAACTTATCTTATTGCGGGAATTGATTCAGCAGGCAAAGTAGAAGATGTACAGGAATATGATGGCACAGGACAGTGTGATGTACTGGAAGTGATCGTCAGAGACAGAGATACAGATGAGTGTAAGCTCCTGAGTATAGACCGTAATACGATCACATCAGTAAGGAGTCTGGATGATGATGGTACGGATCTGGGAGCTACAGATATTCAGATTTCGCTGGCTCATTCCATGGGATTGGACAATAAAGTACGTGCTGAGAATACAGTAGATGCAGTATCGACTCTTCTGGATGGTCAGAAGATTGATGGATATGCAATGGTGAATATGAGTGCCATTCAGCTGGTTAATGACATGGTAGGTGGTGTCACAGTTACGATTGAAGATGATTTTTCCCAGAGAGATCCTACTTTGAAGATGGGTGAGACAGTAACACTGATGGGAGAACACGCTGAAAATTATGTCCGGGGAAGAATGGATGTAGGAGACGGCAGCAATCAGAACCGTATGAATCGTCAGAATACCTATGAGGAAGGGTTCAAAACTGCTTTTCGTGCCAAATGTCAGGTAGATAATACATTCCCTCTGGATGTGTATCATGCCATGGAAGAATATATGACTACCAATATCAGTGCCAAGAAATTCAGTCGTCTCGCTATTCTGTTGTCAGATGCGAAAGAGGATAAGAAGGTTTCCATAGAGGGAACTTATGGGGTGGACGAAACTGACTGGCAGACTTTTAACCCCAACAGAGACAGCCTGAAAGAAGCCATTCTTGAGCTGTTCTACGAAAAGAAAAAGTAATGTGAATTCCAGGCGATCCCGCCTGTAGAAAGAATATACAAGGAGAGACAATATGAATCAGGAAAACATGAATGACGAAATGGAGATAGACCTGTTGGATCTGGCTTATATGCTGTTGGATCACTGGCATTATCTGCTGGTTTGTCTGCTTGCCGGAGCACTGGTGTTTAATATCTATGCATTTTTCGGCATTGCACCTACTTATCAGTCCACATCCAAGCTCTATGTGGTATCAGCCTCAGATGATTCTGTAGTTAACTTAAGTGACCTGAATCTTGGTACATCACTGACCGCTGACTATGAGGAACTGATGCTCAGTTATCCGGTGCTGAACAGAGTTATTGATAAACTGAAGCTGGATATGGATTACGAAGAACTGAGAGGACTTTACACACTGAATAATCCTACAGATACACGAGTGCTTCAGATTACAGCTACAACTACAGACCCTCAGCTTTCCATGGATCTGGCAGAAGCTATGGCAGAAGTTTCCGTATCTTATCTGCCGGAGACCATGAGTACCCTTGCACCGAACATTGCTCAGCACGCCAAACTTCCGGAGTACAAAGCAGGTCCAAGTTACAGTAAATATACTATGATGGGTGGCCTTCTGGGACTGGTTCTCTGCTGTGGTGTACTGGTTGTAAGATATCTTATGGATGATACGATCCATACAGCAGAAGACATGGAAAAATATTTTGGTACAGCACCTCTTACCACAATTCCTGACAGCACGCAGGTAGAAGATATGGAAGAGGGATACTACAAAAACAAGAAAAAAGGGAAGAAGAAAAGGAGCAGTAAAAAATGAAACAATTAGATATAGTACTTCCAGAGCTTCCCTACGCAGTAGAAGAAGCAATGAACCGCCTCAGAGTAAATATCAAGTTCTGTGGCAAAAACACCAAAAAGATCCTTCTTACCAGCTGTGTTCCCAATGAAGGTAAAACAACAGTTTCCACTTATTTATGGAAGATGCTGGCAGAAGCAGGATTTCCGACTGTTCTGGTAGATGTAGATCTGCGTAAGTCAGTTATGATGAAGAGACTTCAGGCGGATTACAAAGAAGAAAAAGGTTTGAACCATTATCTTTCCGGAATGGCAGAGCTGAATGAAGTTATATATAAGACCAATATTCCGAATGGATATCTGGTACCATGTACACAGCTTCTCAACAACCCTTCTTCCCTTCTGGAAGATGCAAGGTTTAAAGAACTTCTGGATACACTGGCAGAAAAATTCCGTTTTGTGATTGTAGATACACCGCCTCTTGGAAGTGTATCGGATGGTACACTGATCGGTTCCATGTGTGATGGTGCTATTCTGGTAGTACGTGCCGGAGAAACATCCAAATCTGTGATCCGTCAGTCTATCAACGAAATTGAGCAGTCCGGATGTAAACTTTTGGGAACTGTACTGAATCGTGCAGATGTGTCAGGCAGAGCCGGCAGATATGGACGATATGGCAAATATGGTTACGGATATGGCTATGGATATGGCTATGAACCTGAGCAGAAAAACACAAAATAAATCAGGTAATTCTTTCCTTAAGGGAAAATTACATATAGAGCTATTAACCGGATAAACGGGTCAGCGTGGCCAGGGCCGTTTATTGATACATGTTATGTTATGAAGGAGTTGAGTCGAATGAAAACATTAAAGAAACTTGCAGTTATCATGCTTTCCGTAATGGTTCTCTTCGGAACTATGACAGTACCGGCATCTGCAGCTGCAAAAACTTCACCGAAGAAACAGACTCTTGCAGCAGCTTCTCTGAAAAAAACCTCTTTTACTTACAACAGAAAAAGACAGGTTGGAGAGCTGAACAGAGTAAAAGGATCTAACGGCAAATACCTGAAAAAAGGTGTAGATTACAAGGTAGTTTACCCGAAAAAATCCACAAATGCCGGAACTTACACAGTAATTATCAAAGGTCTGGGCAAATATGCCGGACAGACTCTGAAGAAAACCTACACAATCAAAAAAGCACCTGCTAAGAAGAACATCGTAACTGTATGGACAAAATCTGTATCAGTTAAGAAAGCTCAGGTTGCTAAGAAGAACTACAGCACAAACGTCAAATTCGCAAGAATGGCTGGTGGATCCAAATGGGTATCCAGCAATCCTAAGGTTGTAAAAGTTAACAATGCTGGTAAGATCACAGTTATTAAGGGTGCTAAGAAAGGCACTTACAATGTAACTCTGGTTGTTACAGCAAGAAACTACAAACAGGTTAAGAAAGTTGTTAAAGTTGTAGTTAAATAATGATTTTTCTTAAAAAGTTCCCTGGCCACGCAGGGAGCTTTTTTTGTGCCGAAATTCTTATCATAATATAAAAAAATATTGCTTTTTTATTAAATTTATATTATAATCTTTGATGTAAAAAGAATTTACCCTTCAAAAATTTTTTTTACATAACCCCTTATTTAATTATTTATACTCCCCTTGAAGACCCTGGTAGCTCCCCTACCAGGGTTTTCTCTTGGTTATATCTATTCAGCGGGTAGCATACCGCGAGGCATTTTGGCATGTTTTTGATAAATTAGATGTATAATTTCCGACAGAAGTGAAATACTAAGTCCTGTAGCATAAAATTGGTTACTGTGAAGATCGTGAACAGCAACTAAGAGTGTTACTAATATTCATAAATGCTCAGGAGGAAATAACAAATGGCAAAAAATTATGAAAACGAAAACAAGACAGGAAACTACAGTGCAGACAAAACATCCGGTAAAAATGCAATGAACGCAGGAAAAAACAGCTCTAAAAACAAAACTTCCAACAGTTCCAGAAACAGCTACGGAAACAAAACATCCAGTGCTTACGATGAGGAAGAAAGATATTAATACAAAAGAATAAAAGAAGAAACTTAAGGCTTCGCGTCGGCGGGGCCTTTTTTCGTTGTCGGGCATATAATAAAACAAAAAGGAAGGCTTGCCATGTTTCCTATAGAAACAATATCGGCAAAAATGCTTGATTATTATGTAGGGCGTTCTGATGCTTTGATCATAGATCTCAGAGATAAAGAAGCTTACCGAAAAAGTCATATAAAAGGAGCTGTAAATGTACCTTATGAAGAAGCAGAAGAAGGTTTTCAGTTTGCCAGGGACAAAACCCTTGTTTTTTACTGTGATCGTGGTGGCGCCAGTATGGCAGCTGCCAGAAAGTATGTACAGATGGGGTACAGAACCAGATCGGTGATCGGTGGTTTTGGAGCGTACAGAGGAAGAAATCTTGTAATTTTGTGATAACCATGGTAAGGTAATAAAAAACACACAGAGGAGACGAAAAAATGAAATATATGTTTGCATCTGATGTACATGGTTCCGCATATTACTGTCGTAAAATGCTGGATGTATATAAAGAAGAAAAAGCAGAGCGCCTGGTACTGCTGGGCGACCTGCTTTATCATGGCCCGAGAAACGACCTTCCAAAGGAATATGCCCCCAAAGAAGTAATTGCCATGCTTAACGATATGAAGAATGAGATCTATGCTGTAAAAGGAAACTGCGAGGCAGAAGTAGATCAGATGGTTCTTTCTTTTCCGGTAATGGCAGATTACTGTATTCTTGCTATAGATGGGCTTACTTTCTATGCCACACATGGACATGTTTATAATGAAAAAAATCTGCCGCCTTTTAAAGAAGGAGATATTCTCATCCATGGTCATACCCATGTACTGAAAGCAGAACAGAGGGAAGGTTACATTCTTCTGAACCCAGGTTCCGTTTCTATTCCAAAAGAAGGTAATCCACCTACTTATGCAGTACTGGAAGATAAAGTATTCACAATCAAAGATTTTGACGGAAATATTGTCCGGGAAATGAGGCTTGCATGAAACAGATGGAACTGATTGCTCCATGTCATTTTGGAATGGAAGCGGTGTTGAAACGTGAGATCATTGATCTGGGCTATGATATCAGCAAAGTAGAAGATGGTAAGGTTACTTTTATTGCAGACGCGCCAGGTGTGGCTCAGGCCAATATGTTTCTTCGTTCCACAGAAAGAATCCTTCTGAAAGCAGGAGAATTCAAAGCGGTTACCTTTGAGGAACTTTTTGAAAAAACAAAAGCAATTCCCTGGGAAGAATATATCCCCAAGGATGGCAGGTTCTGGGTTGCAAAAGCCAATTCTGTAAAAAGCGCGCTGTTCAGCCCATCTGATATTCAGTCTATTATGAAAAAGGCCATCGTAGAGCGTCTGAAGGCCGTATACGGTATCTCCTGGTTTCCAGAGGACGGGGCAAGTTTCCCAATCAGAGTTTCCTTTATGAAAGATATTGCCACCATAGGAATTGATACATCAGGTGTTTCTCTCCATAAGAGAGGCTACCGTCAGATGACAGTCAAGGCACCTATCACAGAGACACTGGCTTCTGCCCTGATCATGCTGACTCCATGGAATAAAGACCGTATTCTGGTAGATCCTTTCTGTGGAAGTGGAACCTTTCCTATTGAAGCTGCTATGATGGCAGCGGATATGGCACCAGGAATGAACCGTTCCTTCCTTGCTGAGGACTGGAAGCATCTGGTACCACGTAAATGTTGGTATGATGCTCTGGAAGAAGCCCAGGACAGGGTCAATACAGATATTAAGGTAGACATTCAGGGATTTGATATTGATCCGGAAGCTCTCAAAGCAGCCAGAGCTAACGCAAAGATGGCAGGTGTGGATCATCTGATCCATTTTCAGCAGAGAGCAGTAAAAGATCTGAGACATCCGAAACCTTATGGGTTTATTATTACCAATCCTCCTTATGGTGAACGACTGGAAGAGAAGGAAGCACTGCCGGCTCTTTATAGAGAGATTGGAGAAAGTTTCCGGAACCTTGATAAATGGTCCATGTATCTGATCACATCCTATGACCGTACAGAAAATGATATCGGAAGAAAAGCGGACAAAAACCGTAAGATTTATAATGGAATGCTGAAAACTTATTATTATCAGTTTCTGGGACCAAAGCCGCCGAGGAGGAATGCATGATGAAAAAAGTGATTTTTGCAACAGGTAATGAAGGTAAGATGAAAGAGATCCGGGAGATTCTGGGAGATCTGGATATAGAGCTTCTGTCTTTGAAAGATGCGGGAATCCATGCAGATATTGTAGAAGATGGCAAGACCTTTAAAGAAAATGCCCTGATCAAAGCCAGAGCCATCAGAGATCTTACAGGAGAGATCGTGCTGGCAGATGATTCCGGACTGGAGATTGATTATCTGAATAAAGAACCTGGCGTTTATTCTGCCCGCTATATGGGAGAAGATACTTCTTATCATATCAAGAATGCCAATCTGGTAGAACGTCTGAATGGAGTTCCCGATGAGAAGAGAACAGCCAGATTTGTCTGTGAGATCGCAGCTGCTTTTCCGGACGGAACAGAAAAGACCGCAAGAGGAACCATGGAGGGCCGTATTGGATATGAGGAAAGCGGTGCCAATGGCTTCGGATACGACCCTATTTTTTATCTTCCGGAGTATGGTTGTACATCGGCGGAACTTTCCATGGAAGAAAAAAATAAGATCAGTCACAGAGGAAAGGCACTGCAGGCTATTAAGGATGAACTTCGATGAAAATTCTGGTTGTAAGTGATACACATGGCAGAGATGAAAATCTGGAGACAGTAGTGTACAGAGAGGCACCTTTTGATATGCTGGTGCACTGTGGCGATGTTGAGGGCAGAGAAATTTTTATTGAAGCTCTTGCAGAGGTGCCCTGCTGTATTGTGTCCGGAAATAATGATTTCTTCTCAGACCTTCCCAGAGAGGAAGAGATAGAGATTGCAGGAAAGAAATTTCTGGTAACTCATGGTCATTACTATGGTGTTTCTATAGATGAGACAGGTGTGGTGGAGGAAGCACACTCCCGTAATTGTGATGGCGTGATGTTCGGACATACCCACAGGCCTGTTCTGGAGGTTATCGATGGAATCCTGGCGATCAATCCGGGAAGTCTGTCCTATCCCAGACAAATGGGTAGGAGACCAAGCTACGTAGTGCTGGAGACTGATGAGGATGGGAATATCACAGGAGAAATAAAGTATTTGTAGATGAAATAGAGTATTTCTTCACAGCTGCTCAGTAAGTTGTAGAGAAATACTTTGTCACTGTTACAGTAACAAAGTAGAAATACGCTGAAAAGCAAGTAAAATCAAGGGTTTCCCCGGTATGGACAAATTGTTTGTACCGGGGAAATTTTTGCGAAAATAAAAAAAATAAAAAAATTTGAAAAAAGGTGTTGACATTTGTCTCTGCCTGACATATAATATGTCTTGCGTTGAGCGATACAGCAAAAACGCAAACAACTAAATACCGTTAACGGGGTGTGGCTCAGCTTGGCTAGAGCGCCTGGTTTGGGACCAGGAGGCCGCAGG
>URXG01000053.1 GCA_900551715.1 uncultured Blautia sp.
GATAAACGCTGAAGGCATCTAAGCGTGAAGCCCCCCTCAAGATGAGATATCCCATCCGAAAGGAGTAAACCCCCTTGAAGACGACGAGGTTGATAGGGCAGGGGTGGAAGCACAGTAATGTGTGGAGCTGACTGCTACTAATAGGGTGAGGGCTTGACCAAAAAGCGAGAAAGCGGTCAGGACAGGAAGAAAACAGACTGGCCTGGACATTTGCGAGCAAATGACACCGAATGACGGAGTCATGAGGTGACCGTGAATCGAGCATAAGCATGGTCTAATGATTCAGTTGAATGTCAACATGTATGTAGTTTTGAAGTTGCGATAGAGGTGAAAAGCACTTAGACAGAATGTTTAAGTGCTTTTTTATTATATAAAGATACGAAGTCATGACATATGTGAACAGAATAACAGAACAATAGAACCAAAAAACCGGTGACACTCATTCTATCAGCTTCTGATAAGATTCCCCTGGAGGTTTACAGGTCACAGTAATCATATCAAAAACTGAAAAAAGAGTATCTCTATCTGATCCAGACGCTTCTTATGCTCACGCTCAATACGCAACAGATCATTTCGTCCAGTCATAACTACTATTCATCCCATCCCTCATAAAAACGGATATTCACAGAAATATTTCGGATAATATCCCCTTCCTGAAGTTCAATATCTTCTGCGTCAGAGACAGGAGGAAGCTGGCAGTCATCCTCTGATAATTCCAGAGAAATCCAGTCATAAGCAGCTGCATTTGCATTTTCTATTACGTCATCCAGAGAGTCACCAGTAGCCTCACAACACTCCAGATCAGGAAAAAATCCCTTATACTTACCTTCTTCAGTTTTGCGGAAAACCGCAGGATAAATAAATTTCATAATCGGCTCCTTATATTAAAAAAAATATTATTAAAGTGTTTTAATTCTTTTCATTATAGCATAATTGCAGAGCAAAAGAAGAGAAAATTTTGTATAGAAATCAGGACATTTCTCCGATATAATAAATGATATGAAATGCTTTGTTCCAATACCGTTAACAATATCCAGCCGACTGTATATTCCAAGGAGTAAATATTTATGAATATAAAACTGATCGCAAGCGATCTGGACGGAACACTTCTGACTACATCAAAAGAGCTGTCACCAGAAACACAAAGAGTTCTGAATGAAGCTGTAAAAAAAGACATACACATAGTTCCTGCCACCGGAAGATCATATCAGGCAGTACCAGATGTGATCAAAAAATATCCTGGTATAGAATACATTATCACAGCCAATGGCGGTGCCGTTTACTCTGTCCGTGAAAACAAAAGAATTTATCAGTGCCTTCTGAAACCAGAGTCTGTAGTTGCCTGTATCCAGATAAGAAAAACAGAAGATGTGATCATGGAAGTGTTTATCGATGGAGTGCCATATTCCGAAGAAGCTTATATAAAAGATCCTGCTGCTTACGGCGCTACAGAATATGGTGTCCGCTATATAAAAGAAACCAGAACTCCCATAAAAGATATCTGCATGTTTGCAGAACAACATAAAAAAGAACTGGACAGTATAGCCTTTGTATGCAGAGAAAACAATACAAAACAACGGCTGTATAAAGAACTGGAAACAAAAATCCCAGATGTATATGTAACATCATCAGTCCCTAATCTTGTAGAAATAGGAAACATCAATGCAGGAAAAGGCAGGACATTATCTTATATACTGAAACTTCTGGACATATCACCGGAAGCGGCTGCGGCCTTTGGCGATGCAGATAATGACTGTAGTATGCTGGAAGCAGTAAAATATGGTATTGCAGTAGGAAATGCTACCGAAAACTGCAAAAAATCCGCGGCATTTGTTACAGAATCTAATCAAAAAGATGGAGTTGCCAAAGCAATCCTGTCGCTTCTGGAAATATAAGAACAAAAAGTTTGTGGAAATTTAAGAATCTAGTTGACAACATACTAAAATAGTGGTATTTTATAGAAAATAATTTAGTTGATTAAACCGTTGAAGCGGAGATAACGTCAGTTGTGCACCCACAGAGAGTCCGGGAAGGTGAGAGCCGGATGGAAATGCAGATTGTCAAATGGACCGCAGAGGGCGCAGGGAAAGATATTTAAAATATTGAGTATTCTGCGACGTAAGGCATACGTCAGTTGCCGGAAATATGCAGGTATTTCGCAAAGTGCATGGGTCATTCCATGAAACAAGGTGGCACCGCGGGTGTATAATAGCTCGTCCTTGACAGATATAGAATTCTGTCCGGGATGAGCTTTTTTTATAGAAAATTACTCCGTAATGTTCCAATAAAGCAAAAAACGCTCCTCGAGGATGCGTTTTTCCTGAGGCAAATAACAGTATCATAAGGGAGGTAAACACATGAATCCTACGCTAGATGAAGTCAGAAAAATCGCACAGACCGGCTTGTATAAAAGAATTCCTGTATGTTGTGAATTATACGCAGACAGATATACACCAGTAGAAGTTATGCGTACACTGCGAAAAGCAAGCAGGCATTGCTATTTGCTGGAAAGTGCCAGCCAGACAGAAGTATGGGGCAGATATTCCTTCCTTGGATATGAACCGGAAATGGAAATAACCTGTACAGACGGTTTGATGAAGATTCGCCATACCGGAGGGACCAATGAAGAAATTATAAAAAAAGTAAAACATCCAGGAGATACATTAAGAGAAATCATCCGGGAATACAAAAGCCCTGTAATGGAAGACATGCCTCCTTTTACAGGAGGACTTGTGGGATATTTTTCCTACGATTATATCAAATACAGCGAACCAAAACTGAAACTTGGAGAACATGAAGATCCTGATTTCAGAGACATGGATCTGATGCTTTTTGACCAGGTGATCGCCTTTGATCATTACCGGCAGAAGGTACTTCTGATTACCGGGGTAATGGTAGATCAGCTGGAGAAATCCTACAAAAAAGCAAAAGATAAATTACAGGAAATGGCAGACCTCATACGTGATGGAGAGAAAGAAAAGTTCAGACCACTGAAACTGGAATCTGAGATTTTGCCACAGTTCCCGGAGGCAAAATACTGCGAAATGGTAGAAAAAGCAAAACATTATATCAAAGAGGGAGATATTTTTCAGGTAGTACTTTCCAATCCCATGAGAGCCAAAGCAGAAGGCAATCTCTTTGATACCTACAGAGTTCTGCGGGCTACCAATCCATCTCCATATATGTTTTATTTTTCCAGTGATGATATTGAAATAGCAGGTGCTTCGCCGGAGACACTGGCGAAACTGGAAAACAAAAAAATTACAACTTTCCCACTGGCAGGAACCAGGCCAAGAGGCAAAACAAGAGAAGAAGATAAGGTACTGGAAGAGGGACTTCTTCAGGATGAAAAAGAGCTGGCAGAACATAATATGCTGGTAGATCTGGGAAGAAATGATATCGGAAGAATCAGTAAGATCGGAACGGTAAAAGTAGAAAAATATTTAACGGTAGAACATTTTTCACAGGTTATGCATCTGGGCTCCACAGTTTCCGGTGAGATCAGAGATGACAGAGATGCGGTGGATGCAGTAGATTCGATCCTACCGGCAGGAACACTTTCCGGAGCACCAAAATTCAGAGCCTGCCAGATCATTGAAGAGCTGGAACAAAGCAAACGAGGCATTTATGGTGGAGCCATTGGTTATCTGGATTTTGCAGGAAACCTGGATACTTGTATTGCAATAAGACTGGTATATAAGAAAAAAGGCGAGATCTGTATCCGGTCAGGTGCCGGAATCGTTGCAGACAGTGTTCCGGAAAAAGAATTCCAGGAATGCCGTAACAAAGCAAGAGCAGTGGTACTTGCCATTGAGAAAGCACAGGAGGGATTGGAATGATCGTATTAATAGATAATTATGACAGCTTTTCCTACAATGTATATCAGCTGATCGGTTCTGTAGAACCAGATATAAAAGTTATTCGGAATGATGAATATACAGTGAAAGAAATCGAAGCTATGAATCCGGAAGCAATGATTCTTTCACCGGGGCCGGGCAAACCTTCTGATGCCGGAATTTGTATTGAAGCTATACAATATTTCGCAGGCAAGCTTCCAATTCTGGGAATCTGTCTGGGACATCAGGCAATCTGCGAAGCATTTGGCGGCGAAGTTTCCTATGCAAAAGAACTGATGCATGGAAAGAAAAAAACAATCTATACAACTGGGAAAAGCAGACTGTTTGAAGGACTGGGAGATAGTTTTCCCGCTGCCAGATATCATTCACTTGCAGCAGTAAAAGAAAAGCTGCCAGATATTCTGAAAGTGACAGCGGAAGCGGAAGATGGTGAGATCATGGCAGTGGAACATACAGAATATCCTGTTTTTGGAGTACAGTTTCATCCAGAATCTGTTATGACACCAGATGGAAAAATAATGGTAGAGAACTTTATGAAAATCACAAAGTAATGGAAGAATTTGCATATATTTGAGAATTTAAATATGATTTCAGGAGGAAATAAAAATGATCAAAAAAGCAATCATCAAACTTTCAAAAAAAGAAGATCTTACATATCAGGAAGCGGAAACAGTTATGGATGAGATTATGAGTGGTCAGGCTACACCTGTCCAGATGTCCTCTTATCTCACAGCACTTTCTATTAAAGGAGAAACCATTGATGAGATTACAGCATCAGCAGCAGGGATGAGAGCACATTGTATTAAACTACTGCATGATCTGGATGTACTGGAGATCGTAGGAACCGGTGGTGACGGAGCCAATTCTTTCAATATTTCTACTACATCTTCTATGGTTATCGCAGCTGGCGGCGTGCCGGTAGCAAAGCATGGCAATCGTGCAGCATCTTCCAAAAGTGGTGCCGCAGATGTACTGGAAGCACTTGGTGTAAACATTACAATCTCGCCGGAAAAAAGTGCAGAACTTCTGAAAAAAATTAACATCTGTTTCCTTTTTGCACAGAATTATCATATTGCAATGAAGTATGTGGCACCGATTCGCAAAGAGTTGGGAATCCGTACAGTATTTAACATTCTTGGACCATTAAGTAATCCGGCAGGTGCAAACATGGAGCTTATGGGAGTTTACGATCAGTCACTGGTAGAGCCACTGGCACAGGTTATGGCTAAGCTTGGAGTAACGAAAGGTATGGTAGTATTTGGACAGGACAAACTGGATGAAATTTCCATGAGTGCACCCACTTCTGTATGCGAGATCAAAGATGGATGGTTCCAGTCTTATGAAATTACACCTGAACAGTTTGGATATGAACGATGCTCGAAAGAAGATCTGGCAGGCGGTACTCCGGCAGAAAATGCAGAGATCACCAGAGCAATCCTGAAAGGAGAAGAAAAAGGTCCGAAACGTCAGGCTGTCTGCCTGAATGCAGGAGCTGCCCTTTATATTGCAGGAAAAGCAGAATCTCTGGAAGCAGGCGTAAAAATGGCAGAAGAACTGATCAATAATGGATCAGCCATGAAAAAACTCGAAGAATTTATCAAAGAATCCAATGCCTGACTGTAAGTTAAATAGGACAAAGAAAGGTTTTTTATGAACATATTAAACGAGATAGCAGCAAAGACAAAAGAGCGAATCCAGAAAGAAAAACTGGAAATTCCGGAAAAAGATCTGATACAGATGATACAGAAGAGAAAAGTACAGATACTTCTTCATCCAGAACAGCAGTCCATTACTTCCAGAACTCCTCACAGTTTTTATCAGGCTCTGAAAAAAGAAGGAATGTCTTATATCTGTGAAGTAAAAAAAGCATCTCCTTCCAAAGGTCTCATTGCACCGGCTTTTCCTTATCTGGAGATCGCAAAAGAATATCAGGAAGCAGGAGCAGCAGCGATTTCCTGTCTGACAGAACCATTCTATTTTCAGGGATCTGACCGATATCTGCAGGAGATCACAGCAGCAGTTGATATTCCGGTTCTGCGAAAAGATTTCACAGTAGATGAATATATGATTTTTCAAGCAGCGGCTTATGGAGCAGCAGCAGTGCTTCTGATCTGTGCCATTTTAAATGATGAACAGCTGAAAGAATACAGAGAACTGGCAGAAGAACTTGGTATGGATGCACTGGTAGAGGCTCATGATGAGGAAGAAGCAGAAAGAGCACTGAAAAGCGGTGCAAGGATCATTGGTGTGAATAACCGGGATCTCAAAACTTTTCAGGTAGATATGCAGAACAGCATCCGGCTGCGGAAACTTGCTCCTGAAAACGTAGTATTTGTTTCAGAAAGTGGAATAAAAACTTCTGATGATATTCAGAAACTTTATGATAATCAGGTGGACGCAGTACTGATCGGCGAGACACTGATGAGAAGTCAGGATAAAAAAGCTGCACTGGAAGAACTGAACGGAAAACCATTGAAATAAAAGATCAAAATTATGAAAAATAAGAATATAAAAATAGAAGAAGAAACACTTGTCAAAATTAAGATATGTGGTCTTCGGAGACTGGAAGATATTGAAGCAGTCAATGAGTTTTGTCCCGATTATGCAGGATTTATCGTGGATGTTCCCAGAAGTTTTCGTAGTGTCACACCAGAGAAATTAAAGGAACTGACAGAAGGCTTAAGAAAAGAAATCATCCCGGTAGGCGTCTTTGTGGATGCACCGGAAGACCTTCCCGCGAGACTGCTTAATGAAGGAATCATTGGTATGGCACAGCTTCATGGAAGTGAAGATGAGGAGTATATAAAGAGGCTCCGAAATCTGACAGATGGTAGTCCTCTTATAAAAGCATTTTCCATAAAAAAGGAAGAAGATATTGCAAGGGCACTGAAGAGTTCGGCAGATTATATTTTGCTGGACCAGGGCAAAGGTGGTACAGGAAAAGCATTTGACTGGTCCCTGATCAGAGAGATGAACAGACCATTTTTTCTTGCAGGAGGTGTCGGTCCGGAAAATCTGGACAAAGCCATTTCTCAGATACAGCCATATGCAGTGGATCTGAGCAGCAGTGTGGAGACTGAAAAGTGGAAAGATCCGGAAAAAATCCGGCAGGTTGTGGATATCGCAAGAAAAAATCATAAAACCAACAGACAGAGGAGGAAATAAAATGTCCAGAGGAAGATTTGGAATACATGGAGGGCAGTACATTCCGGAAACACTGATGAATGCAGTTCTGGAACTGGAAGAAACCTATGAACACTACAAAAATGATCCGGAGTTTAACAGAGAACTGACAGATCTTTTAAATAATTATGCAGGCAGACCATCTTTATTATACTATGCACAGCATATGACAGAAGACCTTGGAGGAGCCAAAGTATATCTGAAAAGAGAAGATCTGAACCATACAGGAGCGCACAAGATCAATAACGTTCTGGGACAGGTTCTTCTTGCAAAAAAAATGGGTAAGACCCGTGTGATTGCAGAGACCGGAGCCGGTCAGCATGGCGTTGCAACAGCTACAGCAGCAGCTCTCATGGGTATGGAATGTGAAGTATTTATGGGAAAAGAAGATACCGAAAGACAGGCATTAAATGTTTACAAAATGCGTCTTCTGGGAGCAAAAGTCCATGCAGTTACATCTGGAACAGCTACTCTGAAAGATGCAGTTTCTGAAACTATGAGAGAATGGACAAACCGTATTGCAGATACTCATTATGTACTTGGGTCTGTTATGGGTCCCCATCCTTTCCCAACAATTGTTCGGGATTTTCAGGCTGTAATTTCCAAAGAGATCAAAGAACAGATGTTGGAAAAAGAAGGAAAGTTACCGGATGCAGTGCTTGCCTGTGTTGGTGGTGGTTCCAATGCAATCGGAACATTTTATCATTTTATTGAGGACGAAGGTGTTCGCCTGATCGGATGTGAGGCAGCAGGAAGAGGCGTGAACACAGCAGAAACAGCTGCTACCATTGCCACAGGAAAACTTGGAATTTTTCATGGAATGAAGTCTTATTTCTGCCAGGATGAATATGGTCAGATCGCACCGGTATATTCTATTTCCGCAGGTCTGGACTATCCAGGAGTGGGACCGGAACATGCACATCTTTATGATATCGGACGTGCAGAATATGTACCGGTAACGGATGATGAGGCAGTAGACGCATTTGAATATCTTTCCAGAATCGAAGGAATTATTCCTGCTATTGAAAGTGCACATGCAGTGGCTTATGCAAGAAAGATTGTGCCGCAGATGAGTAAAGACCAGTGTGTTGTTATTACTATTTCAGGACGAGGAGACAAGGACTGTGCAGCAATCGCACGTTACAGAGGGGAGGATATTCATGAATAAGAAAATTACAGAGGCATTTTCCAGAGGAAAGGCATTTATTCCGTTTGTAACCTGCGGTGATCCCTCTCTGGATGTTACAGAAAAAATTGTTAATGCTATGGTAGAAGCAGGTGCAGACCTTATTGAATTGGGAATCCCTTTTTCTGATCCAACAGCAGAAGGTCCGGTGATCCAGGGGGCAAATCTTCGTGCATTATCCGGTGGAGTTACTACAGATAAAGTGTTTGATATGGTAGAAAAAATCCGCAAAAATACAGATGTTCCAATGGTATTTATGACTTATGCAAATGTGGTATTTTCCTATGGAACAGAGCGTTTCTGCAAACGTGCACAGGAAGTAGGAATGGACGGATTGATCCTTCCGGATGTACCTTATGAAGAAAAAGAAGAGTTTGCAGAAGTGGCAGATAAATATGGACTGGACCTGATCTCTCTGATCGCACCTACATCTCATGAACGGATTGCCACTATTGCAAAAGACGCAGAAGGATTTGTATACTGTGTATCTTCTCTTGGCGTTACAGGAATGAGAAGTCAGATCACTACAGATATTGGAGCCATGGTGAAACTGGTAAAAGCACAGAAAGATATTCCATGTGCAGTTGGATTTGGAATTTCCACACCGGAACAGGCAAAGAAGATGGCAGTCCAGGCAGATGGTGTTATTGTAGGTTCTGCTATTGTGAAGTTTTGTGAAAGTTATGGCGCAGACTGTGTACCTTATATCAAAGAGTATGTAAAATCCATGAAAGATGCAATAAAATAATTTAAAAACAGACACGATGATAAGAGAATCTTTTACTTTACATTATGGTAGAAGATTCTTTTATTTTACAAAGAAATCAAGAACAGGTCATCAGGTTTCTCTTTATTATTGACTGGTAATAAAAACCACATTAAAATAAAAATAACATGAATCTGAAACAGAAGACAATAAAGGAAGAGGATTTTATGTATCATACATCTATTTTGCAGTTTCATACTGCCAATTGTAAGAACTGTTATAAATGCGTTCGGAATTGCCCGGTAAAAGCGATACGGGTAAAAAATCAGCAGGCACAGATTATAGAAGAACAGTGCGTTCTTTGTGAAAAATGTACTTCTGTCTGTCCACAGCATGCCAAAGTAGAACATAATGATATTCCGGATATTCAGAAGGAAATTGCAGCTGGGAAAAAAGTAATAGCTTCTGTACATCCGGCTTACCTGTTCAGATATGGCTGGAACAGTACTGTTTCTCTGGAGAAATGTCTGCAGAAAATAGGTTTCTGGAAAGTTTTTGATGCAGCTCAGGGAGCTTTTATGATGAAGGAAAAGTATACACAGTTTCTGGAAATACAGCATCAGAAAAAACTGGTAATTTCATCTAACTGCCCGGTGATCGTGCGCATGATCGAAAAGAAATATCCCAGAATGACGGAATACCTGGCACCGGTTTATTCTATGATGCAGATGCATACAGAATACTTAAAAGAACAGTATCCAGAAGCCATTCTGGTGTATGTCAGTCCCTGTATTTCTGTAATGTCAGAATTAAATGAACCGCAGGCACATATGGATTATGTAATTACATTTCGAGAACTCAGTAACTGGATGAATGACGTACCGGAGAACTACTCAGAGGAATATGAAAAAAAAGAAATATATCTGTCCAGAATGACCGCAGTTGCCGGAGGGCTGATACAGACAATGACCCCAGTGGCGGGTCAGAAATATCTGTCAGTGGATGGAATAGATCAGTGCAAGGAAATACTGAGAGAGTTACAGACAGGGGGATACAAGAATTATTTTATAGAAATGAATGCCTGTACAAATGGATGCATTGGAGGACCTTATTCTCAGAAAAGGGAAAAAAAGTTGTTGGATGCATTGATTGGAATCAGAGAAGGTTCTATGGAAAACGGACAGCCGGATTATCAGAGAGATTACCATATAGAGGTTGCGGAGGTACCTGAAAGAAAATTTGTGCAGGAAGAGATATATCCTGGTAAAACTGTCACAAAAGAACAGATTACCCATGTGCTTCAGGAGATGGGTAAATATACAAAAGAAGATGAGTTGAACTGTGGTGCCTGTGGATATGATACCTGCAGGGCAAAAGCGGTTGCAGTTATTCAGGGAAAAGCAGAGGTATCTATGTGTATTCCTTATATGAGGGAAAAACAGGAGGATTATGCCAATATTATCATCAATGCCATGCCAGGACTTCTGGTTACGGTAGATTATGATCTTAATATAGTACAATTAAACAAGGCAGCAAATGATCTGTTTGATATTACACGAAAAAAACATCTTCTGGGTAAGCAGGTAGATGAAATCATGGATGATTATGCAATGGTGAATATGATTGCCTTTGAACGGGAAATTGTCCAGGACTGTATTTATCTGGAAGAACAAAAACGTTATATTGAACGAGTGCTGACCAATGACAGGAAGAATAAACTGATTCTCTGTATTATGAAAGATGTGACAAAAGAAAAAGAATGGGAGAAAAAACAGAAACGTGCCAAAATAAATGCAGTACAGATGGCGGATAAACTGGCAGAGGAACAGCTTCGGATTGTTCATGAGATTGCCAGTCTTCTGGGCGAAACAGCAGCTGATACCAAAGTTGCTGTTGAAGATCTGAAACAGACGATTCTTCAGGAGATAAAGTAAATGGAAGGACAGAAAAAAAGAAGTGTGCGGACTCTTGGTGGAATTCCTGTGGGATTCGGCATAGTCAGTCTGAATAAAAAGAAAGAAAAAATTTGTGGAGATTACTATACGATCATTACAGATCCAGACTCCGATTCTACCGTAATGGTGTTGTCAGACGGACTGGGAAGCGGTGTAAAAGCCAATATTCTGGCAACTCTGACTGCAGAAATGCTCAGTATTATGATAGCCAGAAAAGTCAATATCAGAACTGCTGTAAAAGCTGTGGCAGATACTCTTCCGGTGTGCAGTGTCCGTAATCTGGCATATGCGACGTTCACAGTTATGGTAGCTGAAGAAAATGAAATCTGTCTCCTTCAGTACGATAATCCAGATGTCATTTTACTGCGTAATGGAAAAAATGTAGAGTATTGCAGGGACATTCTTATGTTTGGGGAAAAGGAGATCCATCAGAGTTATTTTCAGTTCGGAGAAGGTGACATGCTGATATTTATGAGTGATGGTGTGACCAATGCCGGAATGGGAAAAACTACTTATGCAGGCTGGGGCAGAGAAGAAGTTGTTGGATTTTGCGAGCAGCATTACCGGGATGGGATGAGTGCTCAGGAAATGTCATCTGCCATAGCCGATGCAGGTCTGGCATTGAACCTAGATGAAACAGACGATGATCTTACTGTGCTGACAGTGGCTGCAATGAAGAAAAATATAGTGAATATTATGGTGGGACCACCAGCTGACAGAGAGGATGACCGCAGCTATTTTGAGACATTTTTTCAGAAAGAAGGAATGCACGTGGTATGTGGCGGAACTACAGCGAAACTGGTGGCAGACTATCTGCAGACAGAAGTTGCAGGATTACCAGATTCCGGTACAGAAGAAGTTCCTGCCATGTCAGAAATCAAAGGAATTGATCTGGTAACAGAAGGCTTGCTGACTCTTGAAAAACTGGTTGATTATTGTGATGATTTTCAAGAGGACAGAACATACTTTAATCAGATCATAAAAAAGAAAGATGGGGCAGCAGAACTGTTTCGGGTTCTGTTTGCGGAGGCTACGGAGATTAATTTCTTCTTTGGGAATGCATTAAACGATAATTATACATCCCTGCATATTGACAGGGAAAAAAAGAAAAAAATGGCACTGGAACTGATAGATCATTTAAAAGCCGAAGGTAAAAAAGTAAAGATCTGTTTCTGGTGTGTATGAATGGAGGCGTACAATGGAGTTTCAGCATGAACTGGTGATCCCAGATGAAGGACTGCCATTTAAGTTTTTTTTATTTGAAGGGAGTCAGGGTAACTATGTAAGAGAAAAACACTGGCATACATCTGTGGAGATTTTTGCGGTGATGGAAGGTTCTCTTATTTTTTATCTGAATGAAGAAAAGCATCCTCTGAAAGCTGGCGAACTTATGATCGTAAACTCCAATGAGGTCCATTCCATTGAGTCTCCGGGGGAAAACCAGACGGCGGTTTTACAGATACCGCTGAAACAGTTTGAGGATTATTTTACAGCTCACAGGTTTATCAGATTTTCGGGAACTTTACCGGAAGCAGACCGGAAACTGGGAAAATTGATTTGTGAGATGTATCAGCTTTATATAGAAAGAGGAAATGGATACGAATTTAAGATCAGAGCTTTTTATTATGATGTACTTTATATGCTGGTGAATGATTATCGAGTCAGCAAGGCAGGTGAACAGGAGGTACGTTATAGCAGAAGGCTGGATGCGTTGTCAAGAATTACTACGTATATGCGGGAACATTATCAGGAGGAACTGAAACTTACGGAAATTGCTTCCATGTTCGGATATTCAGATGCATATTTGTCCAGAATGTTTCAAAAATATGCTAATGTTAATTTCAAAACATATCTTCAGGATATCCGGATGACCTATGCGTACAGAGAACTTCTGAATACAGACAAGACCATCAGTCAGATTGCCATGGATAACGGATTCAGCAGTAACAGGGCTTTTTCCAGAGAATTTCAGAAAAGATATGGGATTCTTCCGAGCGAACTGAAAAGAAAAAACCAATAGTATCAGATCAGAAACAGGCGGACCGGAACCGTCTGTTTTTTTTACTTTATAACTGTAAAAATTAATTTATAGTATAATGTCAAAAAAATGCTATAAATCAGACAAAAAATCCAGCGAAATAAAAAAAGACCTGTGCTATGATGAAGCCATCATAAAAATAAAGGAGGTTACTTCAGGTGAAGATTCAGAATGTAACAGATGATTCATTTCGCAGATATGGAAAAGTGCTGGCGGGATATGATTTTACAGAACTCCTGAAGGAAATGAAACATACTCCGGTACCGGAGGACGTGATCTATGTACCATCTGTAGAAGAGATGGAAGCATTGCCGGTAGCGAAGGAGCTTCAGAACAGAGGCTATGGTGGCCTTCCCATTGAAATTGGATATTGTAACGGACATAACAAAAAACTAAATGGACTGGAATATCATCGCAATTCAGAAATTAACGTGGCAGTCACAGATCTTGTCCTTTTAATTGGACATCAACAGGACATAGAGAAAGATTTTACATACGATACTTCTAAAGTAGAGGCATTCCTTGTTCCTGCAGGAACCGCTATCGAAGTATATGCGACAACTCTTCATTATGCACCATGCCATGTAAATGAAAGTGGCTTTCAGTGTGTGGTAGTCCTTCCGAGAGGTACCAATACAGAGCTTGCTTTTGAAAAGGCTTCCGAGGGCGAAGAGAAACTCCTCACTGCAAAAAATAAATGGCTGATCGGTCATGAAGAAGCTGGGATTGAGGGTGCTTTTAATGGACTGAAAGGTGAAAATATCGAAATTGATTAAGATCGATTGCATAACTGATAGATCTATAAATGTCAAAAAATAAACATATCAAAGGTGGAGGTAATTATCATGAATAATATTCCTGTAGTAAAACTTGGAATGATCGCAGTAAGTCGTGACTGTTTTCCAATCCAGCTTTCTGAGAAGAGACGTGCAGCAATCAAGGACACTTACAAAGGAGAACTTTATGAATGTCCGGTAACTGTTGAAAACGAAAAAGATGTGGAAAAGGCACTGGAAGATGTAAAGAAAGCTGAGTGCAATGCCCTGGTTGTTTTTCTTGGAAACTTTGGACCGGAAACTCCGGAAACACTGATTGCAGAAAAATTTGACGGACCTTGTATGTATGTGGCAGCAGCAGAAGGTGACGGAGATATGATTAATGGCAGAGGTGATGCTTACTGTGGTATGCTGAACTGCTCCTACAACCTGAAGATGCGTCATCTTGAGGCATATATTCCGGAATATCCAGTTGGAACAGCCGATGATATTGCTAAAATGATTGCTGATTTTGTACCGATTGCCCGGGCTGTAATTGGTGTACGTAACCTTAAGATCATCACATTTGGACCGCGTCCTCAGGATTTCTTCGCATGCAATGCACCAATTAAGGGACTTTACGAACTGGGAGTTGAAATCGAAGAAAACTCAGAGCTGGATCTTCTGGTTGCTTTTAAAGAACATGAAAACGATCCGCGTATTCCGGAAGTTTGTGCAGATATGGCAAAAGAAATGGGCGAGGGAAGATACTATGCAGATCTTAATGAAAGAATGGCACAGTTTGAACTTACTCTTCTGGACTGGGCAGAAGCTCATAAAGGTGCAAGAAAATATGTAGCATTTGCTGATAAATGTTGGCCGGCATTCCCATCACAGTTTGGATTTGAACCCTGCTATGTAAACAGCCGTCTGGCTTCAAGAGGCATTCCGGTATCCTGTGAAGTGGATGTCTATGGAGCTCTCAGTGAGTATATCGGACTTTGTATTTCCAACGATGCAGTGACTCTTCTTGATATTAACAACTCTGTTCCACAGTATATCTATGATGAAGATATCAAAGGAAAATATGATTACAAACTTACAGATACATTTATGGGATTTCATTGCGGAAATACACCGGCATGCAAGATGTGTGATTCCAGAGCTGTCAAATATCAGCTGATTCAGCACAGACTTCTTGAGCCGGCAGGATCCGAACCAGACTTTACAAGAGGTACCCTGGAAGGGGATATTGCAGCTTCTGATATTACTTTCTATCGTCTCCAGTGTAACTCAGAAGGTGAACTGGCAGCATATGTTGCAGAAGGTGAAGTTCTGGATGTACCTACCAGATCCTTTGGAGGTATCGGCATTTTTGCGATCAGAGAGATGGGAAGATTTTACCGTCATGTCCTGATCGAAGGCAATTATCCGCATCATGGGGCAGTTATGTTCGGACATTACGGAAAACTTTTCTTTGAAGTAGTGAAATTCCTCGGAATTGATGTAAACAAAATCGGCTATAATCAGCCGGCAGGAGTAAGATATCCTACAGAAAATCCATGGGGATAAGGAGGCGTACATGTATTTTATTGGAGTTGACCTTGGAACATCGGCAGTGAAGCTTCTTCTGATGGAAGAGTCAGGAAAAATCTGCAATATTGTATCAAAAGAATATCCGATTTTCTTTCCCCATCCGGGCTGGTCAGAACAGAATCCGGAGGACTGGTTCAGTCAGAGTATGGAGGGAATGAAGGAACTGACGGAAGGAATTGACCGTTCACAGGTGGCAGGAATCGGATTTGGAGGACAGATGCATGGACTGGTAACTCTGGATGATAATGACCAGGTGATCCGTCCTGCAATCCTCTGGAATGACGGACGTTCTCAGAAGGAAACGGAATATCTGAATAATGAGATCGGAAAAGAAAAATTGTCATCTTATACGGCAAATATCGCTTTTGCGGGTTTTACAGCACCGAAGATTCTGTGGATGAAGAAAAATGAACCGGATAAATTTGCAAAGATCTCCAAGATTATGCTGCCAAAGGATTATCTGGCATACAGACTTTCCGGATCATTCTGTACAGATGTGTCAGATGCATCCGGTATGCTTCTTCTGGATGTAAAGAATCGCTGCTGGTCAAAAGAAATGATGGAGATCTGCAATGTAAAAGAAGAACAGCTTCCCAGACTTTATGAAAGCTGGGAAGTAGTAGGAACTCTGAAGCCTGAAGTAGCAGAAGTACTTGGATTTTCCAAAGAGGTAAAAGTGGTAGCCGGTGCTGGCGATAATGCGGCAGCAGCAGTAGGAACAGGGACTGTTGGTGATGGACAGTGCAATATCTCTTTGGGAACATCCGGAACAATCTTTATTTCCAGTAAGAAATTCGGAGTTGATGAAAATAATGCACTTCATTCTTTTTGCCATGCAGATGGAAGCTATCATCTGATGGGATGCATGTTAAGCGCAGCATCCTGTAATAAATGGTGGGCAGAAGAAATCCTCCAGACAAAAGACTTTGGTGCAGAGCAGGCACCGATCAAAACGCTTGGAGAAAATAATGTGTTCTTCCTTCCCTATCTTATGGGAGAAAGATCTCCTCATAATAATCCGGATGCCAGAGGCGTATTTTTCGGAATGTCCATGGACACAACAAGAGCTGATATGACACAGGCAGTACTGGAGGGCGTGGCATTTGGATTACGAGATTCCCTGGAAGTAGCCAGAAGTCTTGGAATCAAAATTGAACGCACCAAGATCTGCGGTGGAGGAAGCAAAAGCCCTCTCTGGAAAAAAATCATTGCCAATGTAATGAATCTGAAAGTAGACGTACTGGAGGTAGAAGAAGGCCCATCTATGGGAGGAGCCATGTTGGCAGCGGTAGGATGTGGTGTATATCCGGATGTGGAGACTATCGGACAGAAGATGGCACATGTTGTGGACACAGTAGAGCCAGATCCTGATCTTGTAGTCAAATATGAAGAGAAGTATCGTAAGTTCAGGGAGTTATACCCTGCCCTGGCCCCACTCTTCTAGAATTATGCGAGGGGAGAGCGCTCACAGTTGCGAAGGCCGCTTCTCCCCTCGCGCACCCCACCAGGCCACGCTAAAAGCAATGTGGGAAGGGGAGGATATTGGCCACATTAGAAGGTGTGTAAGGTCATATATGGATTGTTAAAAAATTGTGCAAAGTGTTAAATAAAGAACAATTAGCGTTTGGGTAGCTTGAAAGGTTTACATACGGGATGAATGCAGTTGATTTCTAAGGGTATGTGGTGTTGAAAAATGACGGCTTTATGCTATCCAGGGGTGTGCAGAGGGGACTGGTTAAGTCCCCTTTGCGTTTCTTTTTTTCGCAAAGAAATATATGCGTTTTAGAACTACAGGTTCTAATATAAAAATGTACAAAATGCACAAATTTTATTTTTAATTCTTTATACTTTTGTAAAAAGAAAAGATAACTTATGATAAATTCTTGACAAAACCAAGAAGAATATGATAGAATTTTCTCATCAACTTAAAGAAATCTCTGACAACTGGCGGAGCAGTGGAAATCACCACATGGGAGTCAGAGGTTTGATGAGCCGACCGTCTGGGCAGTATTTGAGAACACCTCAGGTACTGCCTTTTTTAAATCATGAATTGTGAGGGCTTTTTATGATATGGTACAGGCGTCTACAAGAAAGGAGATAATATTATGGGATTCAAAAGTGACATCGAAATCGCACAGGAGTGCACAATGCAGCCAATTACTGAGATTGCAGCAAAAGCAGGGATTGATGACAAATACCTGGAGCAGTATGGTAAATATAAAGCAAAAATTGACTACAATCTTCTGAAAGAAACAGACAAGCCAGATGGCAAACTGATCCTTGTTACAGCCATCAACCCTACACCGGCAGGTGAAGGAAAAACAACTACAACCGTAGGTCTTGCAG